>NZ_CAXAQI010000015.1:0-166648 GCF_963970695.1 Pseudomonas sp. EL_65y_Pfl1_R83
CGACGACAGGGACTTCAGACTAACAATGCAAACCTGCGTCGCTGCGCTCCGACTGCCTGGCCGGATGAGCGTGGAAAGGGTGGCCGGATGTTGGTGGACTGGGTGGCCGGATGGCGTGGAATGCGCAGTGATAACGCAGAATTGCCTATGAAACGTTTCATCCAAGGTGACCATCGAGGACAAAGCGCTCTGCTTCCCGAAAGCCTTGACGACTACGTCAGTGATACCAATCCGGTGCGCGTAGTCGACGTCTTTGTCGACGAACTCGACTTAGTCAATTTGGGGTTTGATAGCGCTATTCCTGCTGATACAGGCCGACCTGGTTATCACCCTGCGATCCTGCTAAAGATCTACATCTACGGCTATCTCAACCGAATTCAGTCGAGCCGGCGCCTGGAGCGAGAAGCCCAGCGTAACGTCGAATTGATGTGGCTGACCGGGCGTTTGATTCCGGACTTCAAGACCATTGCCAACTTCCGAAAAGAAAACAGCAAGGCCATCCGAGGCGTCTGCCGCCAGTTCGTTATGCTGTGTCAGCAGTTGGGATTGTTTGGAGAAAATCTGGTCGCTATCGACGGCAGTAAATTCAAGGCCGTCAATAACCGCGACCGCAATTTCACCAGCGCCAAGCTGAAACGGCGGATGGAAGAAATTGAATCGAGTATCAATCGGTACCTGATTGCGCTCGACGAAACCGATCAACAAGAACCCTCGGTCGCTCAGCCCAAGGCTGCTCGTCTGCAAGAGAAAATCGACAAGCTCAAAGCTCAGATGAAAGAGTTGCACGTCATTGAAACTCAGCTCAACGAATCACCTGATAAACAGGTCTCACTGACCGATCCAGACGCCCGTTCCATGATGACGCGCGGCACTGGAATCGTCGGTTACAACGTGCAGACAGCGGTGGATACCCAGCACCATTTGATCGTTGCCCATGAGGTGACTAACGTCGGTTCCGACCGCGATCAACTCAGCTCAATGGCCAAGCAGGCCCGCGAGGCTATGGCGTCAGAAACGTTGTCGGTAGTGGCTGATCGAGGTTACTTCAAAAGCGAAGAGATCCTGGCTTGTCACGATGCAGGCATCACTGCCTATGTGCCCAAGCCGATGACCTCTGGGGCCAGAGCGGACGGGCGTTTCAATAACGATGCCTTCATCTATGACGCGGTAAAAAACGAATACATTTGCCCGGCTGGAGAAGCACTGATCTGGCGCTATACCACCATTGAAAAAGGCCTGACGTTACACCGTTACTGGAGTTCGAAATGTAGAGGCTGCGCAATGAAACCGCAGTGCACACCGAGTACGGAACGGCGGGTTCGACGCTGGGAGCATGAAGCTGTACTGGAGGAAATGCAGAACAGGCTGAGCAACGCGCCGGAGATGATGCGAGTCCGCAAGCGTACGGTCGAGCATCCCTTCGGGACACTCAAACAATGGATGGGCGCCACACATTTCCTGACACGAAAGCTGAACGGAGTAAGTGCGGAGATGAGCTTGAACGTCCTCGCCTACAACTTGAAACGAGTCATTAAAATTCTCGGTACCAGCGGTTTAATGAAGGCGCTGTCGGCCTGAAGAAGTCTGTATTTTGGCCACCCAGCAAGGTAGACGTGGTGCTAGGGGCTCCCAGGCCCTCGTGATGATCCGCAGAACTTGTTGTGAGCAATTACTCAGCTAACAGCCGTCAGCGCTGCACGCCGACAGTGCACCAGCGCGTTTTTACACACTCTGGGCCATAAGCGGCCAGTCATCAAAGCCCCAAAAATGTCCCGAGGCGAGTATCTAGTCACGCCAGTCAGGCCGTCATTGTGAGCAAGGCTAGAGGTTTCAGGCACTTGCTAGCTGGAGGTAATCTCAAATAGATTTTTGCACAAATAGGCATCCTCTCTTTGAATGAAATCTTCGGGGCTTTCATTGCAAGAATAAGCTTCGAAAACGTGATTGATAATCTTCTTCGCTTGGTCCGTAGTAAGGACAGGAATGTCTATCAGGTCAAGAAGAGCATCGGCTATCTCGTTTAAACTAATGCAGTACTCTTCAGCGGCAACCCTAAGCAGTGCTCGCATATCGCCATGTTTACTATCTGAATTTACATCATTTTTGAGAAATTCAAGTGGCTGTTCCAAGATTTCAAAAGGGTAAATCTTTTGATACCTGTCGCAGTATTCTATAAGGATCCGCCTAACCTTCACGCCATCAGGTTTTGGAGAGCTAGCCCCTAACAGCGCATTAATTTTCGTATTAGCTATCCAGCTTTTCATCGCGAAATTTACCCTGCTTAGCGCTTATTTAAGGGACGTCGACTGGCGGCTCTTGGCCGACAGACGTCTATCATAACAGGCAGAAACCGCTAGTTAGGAGCCATTTGGTGTTGCGTGTAAGAATTTACCGCCTTTAGCTTCAACTGCCGAGCGAACTGCCGCGGCATCTGATGTCGAGCCGATAAATGCAAGTTGCAACTTAGGGAGCATGCTTGATGTGTTACTTAAGGCTGCAATAGCTGAGTTGGCTGCAAAAGAACTATTGGTTCCTGAGATGGCGACACGAACATCAGCTTTGCTTGCAGGGGCAATTATTTGGTGGATGCTTGAAACAATTGGAGATTCTAAACCTGCACTTCCGATAAGCGCGGATGCCATAGCTCCGGAAATGCCGTTATTCGCTGCGGGAACCCAAACTAAATTGAATTTTTGTTGCTCAAATAAAATTGCCGCAGATTGTGCGGCTTGCTGTGGCGATTGGCTCCCAGTTGTAGCGCATCCTACTAATGCAAATAACAAAATTGTGAATGCCGCGAAAAGTTTCATAATTGCTCCTGGATATTTATTAGGCGACGGTTCTGTCGAGAATCACTGAGTGTATGTTGTATAACTTTCCATCGCCATACATAACCTCTTGATCATCATAAAAGGTGATTTTGTAAGCGCGACAGTGATGGGTACATCATTGCTGATGCATTAGCAGACTGCCCACCGTCTGCTTTGGGCCCAGCCCAGACGTCGCGCCAAGCCTTGGCTGTCGCCTTACTCCTGAGTTATGCGACGACTCATTCAGGCATGATGGCAAAGGCATTTCGATGTCGCGTTAGTGCGGATTCGCTGGGCCGTTGCTTTCCGTCGTGAGAGGCAGGAATCGGCCAAAAGCGGACCTTCTGTAAGGAGTGACAACCAGGTCTGGTGGACGATGCCCAATCGAATCCACTATCGCCTAAGTGTTAACCTTCTGTATGGCACGTACTAAGCCGTTTTTTGAATTTTCAGCTTGTGGTTGAGTAATATCGCGCATTTCAGTCCTGAAATCGGTGGAGCAATGCCAGCAGAAATAGAGCAAGAGGATGGGCTGACACTGACCATCATTCCGTGTCCAAGCGGCCGAACTGGTTGCATTGTCGTTCGACTCGCGGGTACTGATCTGCACGCAGAAATTACATCAGAATGGATTTCCTCTGCGGATAACCAGCATCTACTTGACGGGTTCTTCGCCTCGGTATCGCAACTTGAGGAAGGCGTCTCGAAAGACTGGCTTTCTGAAAGCGAGGATTTTGCGATCTCGGCCTGTCTGGATCCTGCTTTTCCGGGATCTGTTTTCTTGCGCGTCTACTTGGGTTCAACGTCAGATGACGGCTGCGATTGGCAAATAAATGCTTCTCTGTTGGTCCTCCCGAGCCAAGTCGAGCGTTTTGCCAAAGAATTGTCCGCCCTTTAACGACGTGGCCTAACTCAAGGTATTGAACCGCAAATGAGCAAACTGGGTTGCAAGTGTGGCCATGTGATTACCGATCAGACCGACAGCTTGCCCTATAAGGCAAGCCTGCTTCGCGACGAGGTAGAAAATGAATTTTGGGAAGAAGTGCACGGTGAGCTCAAATCTTTCGTAGCGGCTGCGGAGTCTGGGGACAAGGTCGCGATAGCTGAGAAATTTGGCGAGCTCACGCCATTGCTCAGCGCTACCGACGAACTGCAGGGCCGGATATCCAGCATCTACATTCACAGAATGTCGACTGCCTACGAATGCCAGAACTGTGGACGCCTTTGGGTGCAAAGGGATGCCAGTGAAAGATTTGTCTACTATGTTCCTGAGAAAGGCGCATATGCGGCAATCCTGGAAGTCGCTTCAGGAGAGCTTGGCGATCGAGATTGAGTGCGCGCGATCGGCCAGGAGCAGTCTCTCGCCAAGGGCAGCCATCGACTGTGGAGTCAGCGCTGCGACTCTTCGGCAAATGGTGGTACAAACTGAGCATATGACGACATGGATAAAGGCGAAATGAATCTGCTGAGTCCCGATCTGCGTGAAGACCTCCTCGAAGTGCTGGATGAGGTCTCTACACTGATGTCCGCTGAATATGCGCAGCTTGGCCCCTTGCCTGATGATCATCCACTGGCACAGTCAGGTCTTGAGAATGGGGCAGAGATCGTTCTGGACTACATCGCACACGGCGAAGCGAGTGTCGCACTCGATCATCTGTTCTACATGATCAAAGAGCCTCCTCTCGCTATCTCTGCCAGGTCTGCCGAGAAGCTGGCTCGGCTTGCCAAAGTGTTCGAAATGCCCTTGAGCTGGAGGGCATGAGGTCTGATCGGAGAGTAGAACAGGACGCGCCATTGGCGTAGCGGAAGACGGCTATCGGCCAGAGGCGGACGTAATGGCGTTTGTGTAGTATCTGTCTCTCTTCCCACCTGTATGAGGTGCCCGATGTCTAGCCGACACTCCCCATCCCCTACAAGAGCTGCCCTAGACCTGCAAAACGCACGTTCGCTTTTGGGAAAGCGGCTTAGTGTGCTGCTGCACGATCAGTACTATTTCAACGACGAGAAAGATCTGGGAGACATAGGTTCTCTAGAGTGGCGTTTTGGCGAGCGAGAAGTTGTATCCATGTATCTCTTGAGTGATGGCGAGAGAGTAGGCGCCGACTTGTTGTCTTCTGATACGCCGGCTTCCTTCGAGATAGAGTCGAACGTGACCTGCTCCTGGAAGAGGGAAAACCTACTTGCAGGTCTATCAGCAACCCACCTCGAGAACACAAAAATTTGCGCAGTTGAGGGGATTCTTGACTCTTTCAACGGGCAAGAGCCTTGGCTGGCCGGATTCAGAGTTACGTTCGAGACCGGTGACTCATTGATCTACCTTAACCAGGGCGACGACGCCGTCGTATTGATTAATGCGCTACCGCCAGTAAGTGTAGGTCTCGAAACCCGCTTCGTTACCTCAATTTAATGACAGCTATGGGTCGACTGCTGCCAGATATCGGGGTCAGACCACGTTATCTAACGTACTGGCCTCCCTCCGATCCCGACACATTTCACACGAAGCAATGTGCAACGCGAGGTGGTGAGAAGCGCACAAGCCCCTCCCACACCCTAGACCCATCCCTGATAAACTGCGCCCCATTCGCCTCGTTGACTCAGATCCCCAATGCCCCTACAAACAGCTCCCCTCTCCCGCCGCTTCTCCGTCGCTCCCATGATGGATTGGACGGACCACCATTGCCGGTACTTCCTGCGCCTGCTCTCCAAACACGCGCTGCTCTACACAGAAATGGTCACCACCGGCGCGATCCTGCACGGCGATCACGAGCGCTTCCTGCGTCACAACGAAGCCGAGCACCCGCTTGCGCTGCAATTGGGTGGCAGCGTGCCTGCCGATCTGGCGGCGTGTGCGCGCATGGCCGAGGCTGCGGGGTATGACGAAGTAAACCTGAACGTCGGCTGCCCCAGCGACCGGGTGCAGAACAATATGATCGGCGCAATTCTGATGGCGCACCCTGCCCTGGTAGCCGATTGCGTGAAGGCAATGCGCGATGCGGTGTCGATCCCGGTAACGGTGAAGCACCGCATCGGGATCAACGGACGGGACAGTTATGCCGAGCTGTGTGATTTCGTCGGCCAGGTGAAAGAGGCGGGCTGCACCAGTTTTACCGTGCATGCGCGGATTGCGATTCTGGAGGGGTTGTCGCCGAAAGAGAATCGCGACATTCCGCCGTTGCGCTATGACGTAGCGGCGCAGTTGAAACGGGACTTTCCGGAGTTGGAGATTATTCTCAACGGCGGAATCAAGACGTTGGAACAGTGCCATGAGCATTTGCAGACGTTTGATGGCGTGATGCTGGGGCGGGAGGCTTATCACAATCCTTATTTGCTGGCGGAGGTGGATCAGCAATTGTTTGGCAGCGCGCAGCCGGTGATCAGTAGGGCTGAGGCGTTGGCGCAGTTGCGGCCTTATATTGCTGAGCATTTGGCTGCGGGGGGCACGATGCATCACATTACTCGGCACGTGTTGGGGCTGGGGACGGGTTTCCCGGGGGCTCGCAGGTTCAGGCAGTTGCTGTCGGTGGATATTCATAAGGCGAGTGATCCGTTGGCGTTGCTGGATCAGGCAGGAGAGCTGTTGGAAGGACGGTGATGAGGGTGTGTCAGTCGGGGCAGGAGGTGACTGGACTGACGCTTTCGCGAGCAAGCCCTCTCCCACAGTTGGATTAGCTTACCTCTGGTAAATATCGGCGGCTGTGGTGCCGCTATCGCAGGCAAGCCGGCTCCGACATTTTATCGTGGTGTTCATGCGCTACTTCGGTTGAACCTGCTGGCCGTTTTGGCCTCCTATTTAGCAGCCAGACCTGCCATTCAAACGGCTGTTTTCAGGTTGTTGCCCTCGCAAACGATCGAACGCATTTGCGCCCTTGAGCGCCTGCCGGCGCTCGGGTAATGTCATCAGACCCATAGGACAGAGCACGCCCATGACTTCCAAGCTGGAACAACTCAAGCAATTCACCACCGTCGTAGCCGATACCGGCGATTTCTCCACCCTCGCCAAGCTCAAACCGCAAGACGCCACCACCAACCCTTCCCTGCTGCTCAAGGCCGCCTCGATCCCAGGCTATGCCAAGCTGCTGGATGAGTGCGTCAAGGACTGCAACGGCGACGTGGGCCTGGCCAGTGACCGTTTTGCGGTGGCGGTGGGTCAAGAGATCCTCAAAGTAGTACCGGGCCGCATTTCCACCGAGGTGGATGCCCGTCTGTCGTTCGACACTGACGCCGTACTCAAGCGTGCGCACCGTCTGATCGACCTGTACGACAAAGCCGGCGTTGGCCGCGACCGCGTACTGATCAAGATCGCTTCCACTTGGGAAGGCATCCGCGCCGCCGAACAGCTGGAAAAAGAAGGCATCCAGACCAACCTGACCCTGCTGTTCTCGTTCGCCCAGGCCGTGGCGTGCGCAGAGGCTGGTGTGTTCCTGATTTCGCCGTTCGTGGGCCGTATCTACGACTGGTACAAGAAGGCCAACGGCAACGACTACACCGGCGCCGAAGACCCAGGCGTGCAGTCGGTGACACGTATCTACAACTATTACAAGGCCAATGGCTACAAGACTGTGGTGATGGGTGCGAGCTTCCGTAACCTGAGCCAGATTGAAGAGTTGGCTGGGTGTGATCGCCTGACCATCAGCCCGGATCTGCTGGAGAAGCTGGCGGCGGATGAGGGCACGCTGGCGCGTAAGCTGTCGCCAGGCCATGCCGGTGAAGCCCGGGTGCATTTGACTGAAGCGCAGTTCCGTTGGGAGTCCAACGAGGATGCGATGGCGACTGAGAAGTTGGCTGAAGGGATTCGTCAGTTTGCGCGAGATCAGGAGAAGCTGGAGGCGCTGCTGACTGCCAAGTTGTAAGGCGGGCAGTTGCAAAAAGGGCGGTACCTTCGCGGGTACCGCCCTTTTTTGTGCCCACGGGCTCAAGCCGGCCTCGGCTCAACTGTGTTTCAGCAGTTGGGGATCAGTGGCGTTCCAGGGCATTCACGAGGTCGTGAAAGGCTTCGCGATTGGACTCGTTGAGGCCCATCAGGATCTTGTGTGCCTCCAGCACCTTCAAACGCACCACTTCCTCGGACTGGTCCTGCGACGGCAGGTCAGTCAGGCATTCCGGGCAGGGGATCGGGCGATCAACGATGTTGAACACCTGGTCGAAGCCCATGGACTGCAGCAGCCGGGTAATGTCTTCATGGGTGGTGACGACCGTAGGCAACAGGCCGACCTTCTGCCGAGACAGAATGGACAACTTGGCCAACAGCCCAAGGGTGGTGCTATCGATGCTGCGGGTTTCGGTCAGATCGATCACGATCGCCGAGAAATTCAATGCTGTGAAGATCCGCTCAATCGTCGCATCCAGCGCCGAACACAAGGTCAGGCGCACTTCACCGACAAATTTCAGGACGAAGGTCCCATCTTGCTCGGCGAATTGGATTCTTCCGGTACTCATCAAAGATTCCTGCTCAACACCAATAGGGCGATATCATCCGGCATCTCCCCTAGCGTGGCCAATCCAAAAACCTGCCGCAGGCCATCCAGGCTGCCGCCCGCCGACTTGACCTTTTGGGGCAAGGCGGCTTCTTTCTCTTTGAGTGTAGGCTCTGGAAGGAGGTCCAGGATGCCGTCGGACATCAGCGTAAGGCTGAACGTCGGCGGCAGTTCCAGGATGTGGTCTTCGTAGGTGGCTTCATTGAATAAGCCTACGGGCAGACCACGCCCTTCCAGGTAACGCACACTGTCTGGAGTGTATAACACTGGCATCGGCAGGTGGCCGCCGATGCTGTAGGTCAAAAGACCGGTTTCTTCGTCAATAACACCGCCGACCATCGTCACGTGCTTGCCCAGCTTGCAGCTGATCAAGCCCCGGTTTATGTGGCCCAGCACCGCGGAAGGGGTGAACTCCGGCAAGGTGCCATTGCGTTTGGATTCGAACAGCAGCCGTGTGGTCATGAACTTCAACAATACGGTGACAAAAGCCGAGGAAGCACCATGGCCGGAGACGTCGGCCAGGTAGAACGCGACACGCCGCTCGTCAACGCGGAAGTAATCGACAAAATCACCCGACAGGTACAGCGAAGGGATGATCTGGTGTGCAAACTGGAATTCGTCGATGGTCCAGGGGCTGACTGGCAGCATGTTCATCTGCACTTGGCGACCGGCGTTCTGGTCTTCCTGAAGCAGGTTAAGGCTGGCTTCGAGTTCGCGGTTGGCGGTTTCGAGCTTTTCACGGTAGCGCTGGTTTTCTACCAGAAGGCGTGCACGATCCAGGGCACGGCGCACCGAGTGCTCCAGCACCGCCAGGTCTTCAAGGGGCTTGATCAGGTAGTCGGCAGCACCCAGGCGCAGGGCTTCGACGGCATCATTCATCACGCCGGCGCCGGACACGACAATCACCGGCGTCTGCGGGGCGAGCTCAGTCACCTGCCGAATCAGCTCGAGGCCGCCCATCTGGGGCATGCGCAGATCGCAGATCACGAGGTCGGGCTGGTCGCGCTCGAATACCTGGAGACCCTGTTGGCCATTACTGGCCTGCAGGACGCTGAAGCCACTGTCTTCCAAATAGGCCGCGAGGCTCGCGCGCACTACTTCGTCGTCATCGATTATCAGCAGCGTGGCACTGGTTTTTTGCATGTGGGCAAACGGCGCCAGAATTAGGTTGGCGTAGGCGGCTCGGCAATGGCCGGGCTCACGTACTGGATTCGCTTTCTAGCCTCTCTGTCCTACAAAGCATTGGGATTTTGCCCATGCACAAAGGTAAAGCAGAGGTGCCCTTCTAAGGCGCAGACGGTACTCCCATCCGACAGGGGTTTCAAGCTCATGCCGATGGTCGCCGGACGTCTTTACACCGCAAATCACCGGGAGTTATAAGAACAGGCACGACCACAACACAAAGTAAGGATGAAACCTATGAGCGAGCATGAGCGCGACTACGCTGAAAAACGCGATTTCATCCGCATGCGTGTGGATGCCGATGTGTCTCTGATCCACGCGGGGCAAGAGATTGCCGGGGTTTGCGTGGACCTTTCCAGCTCTGGTATGCAGGTAAAGGCAACTCGCGAGTTCAACGTCGGCGACCTGCTGACGGTGCGCATCGATTCGGAGCACGCCGCACTGAAAGGACTGGAGGCGGACACCGAGGTGGTGTGGGCCAAAGCCAAAGGGGAAGACCAGCACCTTGGCCTCAAAATCCTGAAGATGCGCTGAAAGACGCGCACAAAAAAGGCGACCGCTGGGGTCGCCTTTTTCATTTCAAAACGTCACAGCTTAGAAGTCGTCGACAACCTTGCCATCCTTGACCTTGAACTCGCGGTTCTGCAGGTAGGCGTTGCGGATGAAGGTGTACTTGTCACCTGTGATCAGTTTTTCGCTGTCGAGCAAACTGGCGCGGGCGTCAACAATGCCCAGCCCCATGACACTGTTGCGCAGGGAAACATCATCCATGTAGCGGTACGGCTGCGTGTAGCTGTCCACGTACTTGGACGGCGCATCGCGCAGTGTGCTTGGGCCCAGCAGCGGGATCATCACGTATGGACCGCTGCCAACACCCCAGTAGCCGAGGGTCTGGCCGAAGTCTTCATCGCTGCGTTGCAGCCCCATTTTGGTGCCCACGTCAATAAAGCCGAGCACGCCGAAGGTGGTGTTGACCAGCAAACGGGCAGTGTCGACCCCGGCATTGTGAGGCTTGAGCTGCAGCACGTTGTTGGCCAGGTTGCCGACATCGCCGATGTTGCGGAAGAAGTTGTGGATACCGTCTTCGACAAATTGCGGGGTAATCCACTCATAGCCTTGGGCCAATGGCTTGAGGGCATAGGTATCAACGGTGTCGTTGAAGGTGAAGATCGGGCGGTTGACGCTTTCCCATGGATCATCTTCCGACGCTGCGTGTGCGGCGAACGGGGCCAGCAAGACAGTGGCACACACCGACAGCTGAGCGAAGTAGTGGCTCCAGCGCATAGCTTTTGCTCCTTGAATGGTCTGTCATGGGCGCTATGCCCTGAATAAGGCGCTCAGTATATGACGGAAGTGTCCAATTAGGCAGCTTCCGGGAAGCTGTCGCACGCAAAATGGACAAAATTCCTACAATTAACAATCTTGTCATCGACTTGTCATCTAGCCTCGATAGCGTCAGAGCTATTTCAGGGATGTCGACATGCCTCACGCCGAAATAGCCATCGCCAGTGCTCCCGCCTTGACTGCCGTTTTGTTTGGCTTGAGTGGCTGCCTGGTGGACTTCGGTTCCCGGGCGCGCACCGATTCGACCGCCCCCGATTCCCAAGCCACACTTGGCTCGCTGAAAATCCTGCGCAGCCTCAAGGAGCAAGGCGTCCCCTGCGCCTGGCTGGATGAACTCCCTCCCTCTGTCACTACGCCCCTGGCCGTCACGCTGCCAGACTGGGTCAAGGCGACGCCACCTTCCTCGATCCGCTGGCCGGCGCCGCATGCCTGCTGGCAAGCCTTGATGGCGCTGAACATCGAACGCCTGGGAGGCTGCGTGTTGGTCAGCGGCGAACCGCGCCTATTGCAATCCGGGCTCAATGCCGGGTTGTGGACCATCGGCCTGGCCTCCTGCGGCTCGCTGTGCGGCATGGCACCCGAACAATGGCAAGCGCTGACCGAACAGGAGCGCGAACACAAGCGCGGCAAGGCCACCGTCGCCCTGTACGGGTTGGGCGTGCACTCGGTCATTGATCACCTGGGCGAACTCGGCACCTGCCTGGCCGACATCAGCCTGCGCCAGCTCAAAGGCGAAAAGCCCTGACACGGATCATGCACAGTCGCCGCCGGTGGATTAATCTACAGGTCAGCCCGTAGACCTTTCTCGGCGTGCCGCGGTCTATGCCAGTGCCTATCGATAAAAGGAAACATGTCATGCCTGATCGCAAAAAACTGGAAGAACAGGTCGAGATCCTGCGCGGGCAGTTGGAACAGGAACCGCCGCTGTCGGAAGAGAAACGTGAAGCGCTGGAGGCCTTGATTGCCAAGTTCGAATTACAACTTGAACTGGAACCGGCCACCCAGACACCCAGTATTTCTGACGATGTGAATCAAGCTGCTATCGAGTTCGACGCCGAACACCCGGTCATTTCCGGGACTTTGCGCAACATCATGGTCACTTTGGGCAACATCGGGATCTGATTCCTGCCCCAAGCCAAACGCAGAACCCAATGGGGGAGCTGGCTTGCGATAGCGATCTTTCAGTCATTATTCAGTCGACTGATACACCGCCATCGCAGGCAAGCCAGCTCCCACATTGGCTTTATATGAAGGCTACTGACGGGCCAGGCGCACGTTCTGGAACGCCACCTCCTCCGTGCTGCGATACGGGTTGATATCCAACCCGCCACGCCGCACATACCGCGCATATACCGTCAACTTCTCAGGCTTGAGCAAACGCTGCAGGTCGAGAAAAATGCGCTCTACACACTGCTCGTGAAAGTCCGAGTGCTGGCGAAAGCTCACGAGGTATTCCAGCAGACTGGCGTGATCCAGCGCCGAGCCACGGTACTCCACCACCACACTGCCCCAGTCCGGCTGGCTGGTCACCGGGCAGTTGGATTTGAGCAGGTGGCTGTGCACGCTCTCCTCCACGATGCGCGATTCATCGCAACGCAGTAATTCCGGGCGCGGATGCTCGTAGCTGCTGACGTTGATATCCAGCTCATCAATGCACACGCCGGGCAACGCCATCACGCCTTCGGCCTCAATCTCGGCCAGGCTGCGGATGCGCACGCTCACCGGTTTGCCGGCAGCGGCGCTTAGGTCGGTACGCAGAGTCGCCTCAAGACTGGTCGTATCGGCAAACGCGGTCTGGTTCAGCGAGTTGAGGTACAGCTTGAACGACTTGGACTCGATGATGTTCGGCGAGTCGGCCGGGATACTGAATTCACCGATAGCCACCACCGGCTTACCCGACGGCAGCAGCCAGGACAGTTCGAAGCAGTTCCAGAAATCCACGCCCTTGTAAGGCAAGGTCTCGGCGCTCAGGCCCAGCTCGGCCCATTTGGCGGCACGCGGGATCGGGAACAGCAACGAAGGGGTGTAGGTGGAGATGTATTCACTGGACTTGCCCAGCGGCGAATGTTCGGCTGCGGGATGCATGGCGGAAACCTGGCTAAATAAACCGCGCCAGTCTACCAGCCTTTGCTACTACCCTTAAGAAACACAGCGCCGCCCCACCCAGTAGCAGCTGTCGAGTCTCGGCGAGGCTGCGTCAGCGGTGCGCCTGACACTCTGCAAACGCAGCCTCGCCAAGGCTCGACAGCTGCTACGCAAAGCTCAGGCAAGCGCTTCACCAGGCTCGCTTCAAGACGCCATCTGCGAATTAGTTGACGTTAAGCTTGCCGACCATGCCCGCCTGGTAATGCCCCGGAAGATTGCAGGCAAACTCCAGGCCCGTGGCCTTTGTAAAAGTCCAGGTCAGCTCGGCAGTTTTACCAGGCTCGACCAATACGCTATTGGGATCATCGTGCTTCATCGCGCCATGGCCCATGGCGCTGTGGTCCATTTCGCCCATACCGGTGGCGGTGAGCATGCCACTGGCCTGCATCTGTAACATTTCCTTCTGGTGCTCGGCATGCATGGCCGCGTCACCCAGGTTGAATTCGTGGAGCAACCGGCCCTTGTTGACCAGTACAAAGCGCACCGTCTCACCAGCTTTTACGTCCAGGGACTTGGGCGAAAAGGAAATGTCCTGCAGCGTCACTTTCACGGTGCGCGTGGCTTTGCTCGCCGGGGCTGCCTGGCCGAACGCATAGGCGTGCGCCGCATCAGCCACCGCATCGAAACTCAACGCCAGCAGGCAACCCGCCAACAACAGGGGTGTACGTAACGCCATGTCTATTCTCCAAAAATGTGTAACGCGCTTGGGCAGCACTCTAAGATAACGTCGCTGCCAGCCAGCTGACTGCTAGATTACAACTTTGTCAGCTTAGCCCCCTGCCCTGGCACCCAAGGTATAAAGCCGTCGTGAACCGTTGCCAAGAGCCGCCCATGAAACTGCTGATCGTCGAAGACCAACCCAAAACCGGCCATTATCTGCGCCAGGGACTGGCCGAGGCGGGCTTTACAACCGAATTGGTGGCCGACGGTACCAGCGGCCAGCACCTGGCACTGACCGGGGACTACGACTTGCTGATCCTCGACGTGATGCTGCCCGGCCGTGATGGCTGGCAAATCCTCCAAGCCGTGCGCAGTGCAGGCCTGGACATCCCGGTGCTGTTCCTCACCGCGCGCGACGCGGTGGAAGACCGTGTGCACGGTCTTGAACTGGGCGCAGACGATTACCTGGTCAAACCCTTCGCCTTTTCCGAACTGCTGGCCCGCGTACGCAGCCTGTTGCGCCGTGGCAGCAGCTCGCCTCAGGAAACCGCACTGCACCTGGCCGACCTGCGCCTGGACCTGATCCGCCGCCGCGTCGAACGGGACGGCCAGCGTATCGACCTGACCGCCAAGGAATTCTCCCTGCTGGAATTGCTGCTGCGCCGCCAGGGCGAAGTGCTGCCCAAATCGCTGATCGCCTCCCAGGTCTGGGACATGAACTTCGACAGCGACACCAACATCATCGAAGTCGCGATCCGCCGCTTGCGCCTGAAAGTCGACGATAACTTCCCTACTAAACTGATCCACACCGTACGCGGCATGGGTTACGTGCTGGAGGAGCGCGTCAATTGATCAAGCGCCTGTCCCTGGCCAGCCGCCTGGCGCTGCTGTTTGCCGCCTGCACCGCAGTGGTGTCGTTGATCGCCGGCGTGCTGTTCAACCACGCCAGCGAGGCGCACTTCATTGAGTTGGACCAGCAACAGCTCGACAGCCAACTGGTGGCGCTGCGCAGCACCTTGCAGGGTGTCGATTCGCCAGGTGCATTCGCCAGACGTGAAGCGCAACTGCGCGCCGAACTCAATCGCCAACCCGAGCTCAGGCTGCGCATCACCGCCGCCGGCCACCGCTGGCTGGACGATGCGCCAAGCGTGAACTTGCCAGACGCACCCGGCCTGCACAGCCTGCAAAATGCCGGCACCGACTATCGGGTGTACAACGCGCCGCTGAGGGCAAACCAACCCGACTCACCCCAACTGACGCTGATGCTCGACATCACCCACCACCAACATTTCCTGCAGCGCATGCAGCACCTGATCTGGCTCACCGTCGGCCTGTCGGCCCTGGCCACCGCCCTGCTCGGCGCCTGGGCCGCGCGCAGTGGGTTGCGGCCGTTGCGACGCATGGGTGAAGTGGCTGCCAGTGTGTCCGCGCACTCCCTGACCCAACGCCTGCCTCAGAAACACATGCCGGTGGAACTGGCCGAGCTGGCCCAGGCCTTCAACGCCATGCTGGGTCGCCTGGACGATGCGTTCCAGCGCCTCTCAGCGTTCTCCGCCGATATCGCCCATGAACTGCGCACGCCGCTGTCGAACCTGCTGACCCATACCCAAGTGATCCTGACCCAGCCACGCCCGCTGGAGGATTACCGCGAAGCGCTGCACAGCAACCTGGAAGAGCTGCAATGGATGGCGCAGTTGGTCAACGACATGCTTTACCTGGCCAAGGCAGACCATGGTTTGCTCATGCCTAAGCGTGTGCCTTTGGCGCTGGCTGATGAAGTGGATGCTTTGCTTGAGTTTTTCGCGTTGCTGGCGGAAGACGCCCAAGTCAGCCTGATTCGCGAAGGTACTGCCCATACGCTGGGTGATCGCAGCATGTTGCGCCGGGCCCTGTCGAACTTGCTGGATAACGCGCTGCGGTTTACGCCAGCGGGCGGCGAAGTAAGGGTGCAGATGACGGATGGCGTGAGGTTGACGGTTGAGAACACAGGGGAAGGCATTCCACCCGAGCTGTTACCGAAGTTGTTTGACCGCTTCTATCGGGCTGATCCAGCGCGGCACGAGGGCAGCAGCGAGCACGCGGGGCTGGGGTTGGCGATTACCCAGTCGATTGTGCGGGCGCATGGGGGGAGGATTTTTTGTGAGTCTGAAGTGGGGTTGACGCGGTTTGTAATTGAGTTGCCCATGGAGGGTTGATGCAAGCTGGGCCAGCCCTTTCGCGAGCAAGCCCGCTCCCACATTCGACCGAGTACATCCTGTGAAATGCGGTCAAAATGTGGGAGCGGGCTTGCTCGCGAAAGCGGTCTTACATCCTACGAATACCTGAGGGCATGCGCCGGCTCTATCTTCGCCGCCCGATACGCCGGGTACAGCGTCGCCAAAAAGCTCAACACAAACCCCGCCGCGCAGATCAGCACCACATCCCCACCTTGCAGCTCCGAAGGCAGGTTGCTGACAAAGTACACATCCGAACTGAAGATGTGCTGCCCGGTGACTCGCTCCACCCAAGCCACCAGCTCACTCACGTTCAGCGCCGCTATCACGCCAAGCACACCACCGATCAAGGTGCCGACGATACCGATCACCGTGCCCTGCACCATGAAGATCGCCATGATCTGCCGTGGCGTGGCGCCGATGGTGCGCAGGATCGCAATGTCTGCGCCTTTGTCGTTCACTACCATGATCAAGGTAGCAATGATGTTGAACGCCGCCACAGCGACGATCATCAGCAACAGCAGGCCGATCATGGTCTTTTCCATTTTCATTGCGCTGAACAGGCTGCCTTGAGTGTGCGTCCAATCATCAGGCTTATAGGCCGCGCCCAGGCTGGCGGCGATATCCGCCGAGACCTTGGGCGCCGCATACAGGTCTTTCACCGCCAGGCGCACGCTTTGCACCTGGTTCGGCTGCCAATGCTGTATCTCGGCCGCGTCGGCCATGTGGATCAAGGCCATCGAACCATCCAGCTCGGCGCCAACCTTGAAGATCCCGACCACGTTCAAGCGCTGCATGCGCGGGGTGATCCCTCCCGGTGCGGTGCTGATTTCCGGCACGATCAGGGTCAGCTTGTCCCCCACATTCAGGCGAAAACGCCGGGCAGTGATTTCGCCGACTACCACGCCGAACTCGCCGGGTTTCAGGTCATCCAGTTTGCCGCGCACGATGTGCTGGGCCACGATCGACACCTTGCCTTCCTGCGCCGGGTCGACGCCGCTGATCTCGATCGGCTGCATCGCGCCCTTGTAGGAAAACATGCCGTCCATCTGTGTGAAAGGTACTGCGGCAGTCACTTCCGGATTCTTCATCGCGGCGGCAGCCACGGGCTGCCAATCGTCAATCGGGTTCACGCCGACGATGGTGGCGTGGGGCACCATGCCGAGAATGCGCGAGCTCATTTCGCGCTGGAAGCCGTTCATCACCGACAGCACCACGATCATCGCCAATACGCCCAAGGCGAGGCCGATCATCGAGGTCATCGAGATAAACGATACAAAACGGTTGCGGCGCTTGGCGCGGGTATAGCGCGTGCCGATGAAAATCGATAACGGTCTGAACATTCGCGTGCACCGCCTGAAAAAATGAAAAAGCCCGGCGCTTAAAGCACCGGGCTTGAAACGGGTCAGATGGCGACCAGATGACCTTCCTGCAGGTGCAACACGCGGTCCATCTGCCGGGCCATGCTCATGTCATGGGTCACCACCAGGAACGCGGTGCGCATCTGGGTGCTCAGTTCCAGCATCAAGTCCTTGATGCCCTGGGCAGTGTGGGAGTCGAGGTTGCCGGTGGGCTCGTCGAGCATCACCAGGCCCGGGTTGTTCACCAGGGCGCGGGCAATCGCCACACGCTGACGCTCGCCACCGGACAGTTCGGCCGGCTTGTGTTCCAGGCGATGGCCGAGGCCGACGCGTTCCAGCAAGGCCTTGGCGCGCTGGCGGGCTTGCGGGATCGCGGTCTTGCCGATCAACAGCGGCATGCACACGTTTTCCAGCGCCGTGAATTCCGGCAACAGGTGGTGGAACTGGTACACAAAGCCCAAAGAACGGTTGCGCAATTGGCCACGGGCCTTTTCGCCCAGGGCCGACAGTTCTTCACCGGCCAGCCATACGCTGCCCTGGGACGGCGTATCAAGCCCGCCCAGCAGGTTCAGCAAGGTACTTTTGCCGGAACCGGAACTGCCAACGATCGCCACGCGCTCGCCGGGGTGCAGCTCAAGTTGCAGGTTGGACAACACGACAACAGATTCCGGGCCCTCCTCGTAGGATTTACCCAGGTTTCGGCAGCTCAGGATTGCTTTTTCACTCATGCCCGATTCACTCATAACGTAAGGCCTGTGCTGGCTGGGTACGCGCCGCGCGCCAGGCTGGATACAGGGTGGCAAGGAAACTCAGGACCAACGCAGCGCCGCCCACCATCAACACGTCCTGGGTCTGCACCTGGGACGGCAAGTAGTCGATGAAGTAGACGTCAGCGTTGAGAAACTTATGGCCGAGCACGTTTTCCAGTGCGGCAATGGCGGCGCTGACATTCAACGCCGCCAGGATCCCGACGGCGGTGCCGATCAAGGTGCCGACCACGCCAATCACCGTGCCTTGCACCATAAAGATCGCCATGATCTGCCCCGGCGTGGCGCCAAGCGTGCGCAGGATGGCGATATCGCCCTTCTTGTCATTCACCACCATCACCAGCGTGGAGATGATATTGAACGCCGCCACGGCGACGATCAGCAGCAACAGCAGGCCGATCATGGCTTTTTCCATGCGGATGGCCTGGTACAGGTTGCCGTGGGTACGGGTCCAGTCGCGGGCGTAGTATTGGCTCTCACCCAAATGCTGGGCGATTTCCCAGGCACCGCGCGGCGCGTCGAACAGGTCGTTGAACTTCAGGCGCAAGCCCTGCACCTGGTCCGGCTGCCAGCGATGCAGGCGGGCCAGGTCGGTGAGGTTGGTCAGGCCGAGGTAGCCGTCGATCTCGCCGGCACCCACGTGGAAGGTGCCCACCACGGTAAAGCGCTTCATGCGCGGAAACATGCCGGCCGGGGTCACAGTGACTTCCGGCGCGACGAAGGTCAGCTTGTCGCCGAGGCCCACGCCGAGCTTGGCCGCAGCCTTGTCGCCGATCACGATGCCGAAGCTGCCCGGCGCCAAGTCATCGAGTTTGCCCTGCAACATGAACTTGTCGATGATCGAGACTTTACGTTCCTGGGCCGGGTCGATGGCATTGAGCAGGATCTTCTGCACCTTGCCGTCGTTGGTCAGCAACCCCTGCATCTGGGTAAATGGCGCAACGGCCAGTACCTTGGGGTTCTGCTTGACCTTGTCGGCGAGGCTTTGCCAGTCACTGATGGGCGCATCGCCCTCAATAGTCGCGTGGGGCACCATGCCCAGCACGCGGGTGCGCATCTCATGATCGAAGCCGTTCATCACCGAGAGAACCACGATCATCACGACCACGCCCAAGGCGAGCCCGATCATCGAGGTCAGGGAAATGAACGACACAAAATGATTGCGACGCTTTGCACGGGTATAACGCGTGCCGATAAATACGAAGAGAGGTCTGAACATGTCGGGGCTTGTTCGGAGGAAAAGAAGACGTCCCGGTGGCGGGGTCTGGTAAGCAGCTTTACACTCAGACCATTACCGTTACCTGGGGTTCGCCATGTCGACATTAGATGAAGAAGAGCGCCGCGAATACTACCGTATCGACGACATGATCGCACTCCAAATCAAAAGCCTGTCTGCCCCCGAAGCGGCGAGCAAGGAAGTGTTGCTGGATGATTCGCCGCTGTTCAACCTGCTCAGCGAGTTGCACCTGAGTGAATTCGAAGCCCAGCACCTGTTGCGTCAGCTCAGCGAGAAGGATCGCACCCTCGCCGCCTTCCTCCGCGTGCAGAACAAACGCGTGGACCTGCTCAGCCAAATCATGGCGCGCGGCCTGCTGGATGAGGTCGGCGCACCGCAACCGGTGATCATTTCCGAAGGCGGTATCGACTTCCAACACCCCACTCCCCTGGCGACTGGCGCGCACCTCGCGGTCAAACTGGTGCTGATGCCCCAGGCGCTCGGCCTGCTGCTGCGCGCGCGCGTCACCCATTGCGATCCCAAAGGCGATGCCTTTGACGTCGGCACGGAATTCGAATCCATGACCGATGCCCAACGCCAACTGCTCGCGCGCTACATCCTGCAGAAACAGGCCCAGGAACGTCGCCTGGCGCGGGAACAAAGCGACGACATCTGAATGTGTATTCACTACGCCAGTCATCCTGGCGCGAAGGAGCAACTGTGACCCTGATCTACGGCCATCGCGGTGCCAAAGGCGAAGCACCGGAAAACACCCTGACCAGCTTTCAGGAGTGCCTCAAGCACGGCGTACGCCGTTGCGAACTGGACTTGCACCTGTCCATGGACGGCGAGCTGATGGTCATGCACGACCCGACCCTCAAACGCACCGCCGACCGGCGTGGCAAGGTCGTCGAGTATTCGGCGGCGGACCTGGTGAAGATGGATGCGCGCAAAGGCGGCCCGGGCTGGATCCAGCCGTGCCCGATCCCGCGCCTGGAGGAGCTGTTCGAAAAGTGCGACTTCGATCACTGGCAACTGGAAGTCAAAAGCGCCTCACGCACCCGCGCCGCCACCACGGTGCTGGCGATCCGCGAGATGGCCGTGCGCTTTGGCCTGATGGACAAAGTCACCGTCACCTCAAGCTCAAGGGAAGTATTGAAAGCAGCGGTTGACCTCACCCCCGACCTGTCACGCGGCCTGGTGGCCGAGTACGCCTGGCTCGACCCGCTGAAGGTCGCGCAAAACTACGGCTGTGAGTATCTGGCGTTGAACTGGACGCTGTGCACCCCTGAACGTCTGGAAAAAGCCCAGCGCCAGGGTTTGCACGTATCCGTGTGGACAGTCAACGAACCTGCGCTGATGCGCAGGCTCGCCGACTTCGGCGTAGATAGCCTGATTACAGACTTTCCCGGTTTGGCCACTGCCACCCTCGGGAATTACTGAAATCGGTCTCCCCGGCCGGCTCAGGCCACCGGCCGGAGCCGCTCAAAAAAGCCGGTTGAGGCCGTCGTAGGCAGCTACCCGATAGGCTTCAGCCATGGTCGGGTAGTTGAACGTGGTGTTGACGAAATACTTGAGGGTATTGAGTTCACCCGGCTGGCTCATGATCGCCTGGCCGATGTGCACGATCTCCGAAGCCTGGTAGCCGAAGCAGTGCACGCCGAGCACTTCCAGGGTTTCACGGTGGAACAGGATCTTCAGCATGCCTTGCGGCTCACCGGCGATCTGCGCACGCGCCATGCTCTTGAAGAACGCCTTGCCCACTTCGTAGGGCACCTTGGCCTTGGTCAGTTCGTGCTCGTTCTTGCCGATCGAGCTGATCTCGGGAATCGTGTAGATCCCGGTCGGCACGTCGTTCACGTAGCGCCAGCTGCCATTGTCGACGATGCTGCCCGCCGCCGAACGGCCTTGGTCATGGGCGGCACTGGCCAGGCTCGGCCAGCCGATCACGTCACCGGCGCCGTAGATATTGGTCACGCAGGTACGGTAGTTTTCGTCGACCTCGATCTGACCACGACTGTTGACCTTGACCCCGATGTTTTCCATGCCGAGCTTGTCAGTGTTGCCGGTACGGCCGTTGCACCACAGCAAGGCGTCGGCCTTGATCTTCTTGCCGGACTTGAGGTGCAGGATCACACCGTTATCCAGGCCTTCGACCCGCTCATACTCTTCGTTATGGCGCACGGTAATGTTGTTGTTGCTGAAGTGGTAGCTCAACGCCTGGGAAATTTCCGAGTCGAGGAAGCTCAGCAACTGGTCACGGTTGTCGACCAACTCCACCAGCACACCCAGGCCGCTGAAGATCGAGGCGTATTCACAGCCGATCACGCCGGCACCGTAGATGATCAGTTTGCGCGGGGTGTGGCCCAGGCTCAGGATGGTGTCGCTATCGTAGATACGCGGGTGGTGGAAATCGATATCCGCCGGACGATACGGGCGTGAACCGGTGGCGATGATGATGTGCTTGGCCACTAGCTTCTCGACCACGCCGTTGGGGCAAACCACTTCGACGGTTTGCTCGTCGGCGAAGCTGCCAGTGCCGAAGAACAGGTCGACACGGTTACGGGCGTAGTAGCCCGTACGCGAAGCAACCTGCTTGGAGATGACTTTCTCGGCGCTTTTCAGCACGTCCGGGAACGAGAACCAGCGCGGCTCACCAATGGCCCGGAACATCGGGTTGGTGTTGAACTGCATGATCTGGCGCACCGAGTGACGCAAGGCCTTGGACGGGATGGTGCCCAGGTGGGTGCAGTTACCGCCGACTTGGCGACGGCTATCGACCATCGCCACCTTGCGCCCGGCCTTCGCGGCGTTCATCGCCGCACCTTCTCCAGCTGGGCCGGAACCCAGTACCACCACGTCGTAGTTGTAGACAGCCATGCGTACTCCTCAGAACAGGCCAGGCGTACGGTTGGACGCCGGGCTAAATCATGCCGCGGCCAGCGGTCATGAAGGACAATTTGGCTCAAGTGTGTGAACCGGGGCACAGTCTATATAAGGCGTAACGCCGCGCACATTAACCCTTGGTCGCGTCGTAGGCCAGTATTGCCTTTACTACACAGCGCAGATTATCCCTGAACCCTGCCGCTGCCGGAAAATGAATTACCCTGTAGTCACGCATCTTTTCGGGACGGGCCATTATGCGGCATATAGTTTTCTGTTTATTACTGATGCTGTCGATCACAGCACACGCCAATGAGGCGGAACGGCTAAAGCAGGCCAACTTCCCGGCACAGTCACAGGAACTGACCCTGAAAAACCAGGCTGTGCTCACCTACCTCTGGGCCGACGTGTACGCGGCCGCGCTGTATACCCCTTCGGAATTGAGCGCCAAACAGGCCTGGGAGCAGAAAAAGGCGCTGCGCCTGACGCTGTATTACTTTCGCGACATCGACCGCAATGACGTGATCAAGGCGGCCAATACGACCCTGGAACGCCAGCAAGCCAGCGCGAGCTTGAAGCCTGAGCTGGAAAAACTGCATGCCCGCTTTCGTGACATTCAAGCCGGTGATCGATATGCCCTGGATTATCGACCAGGGCGTGGCTTGAACCTGGAGATCAATGGGCAAGTGCTGTTCAGCAGTCGCGATGGCGCGCTGGCGAGGGCCTACCTGGGGATCTGGTTGGCGCCCAAGGGGTTGTCCGAGGAGTTGCGCAGCAAATTGCTGAATTGAGGATTTGCGCCGACTGAACTGCCGCCTTCGCGAGGCACGTCGAATCGTCGCACCGCCGCGCCCACATTTTGACCGCGTTTTTTCAGGGAGTACACGGTCCAAATGCGGGACCTGGCTTGCCTGCGAAGCGGCCCCACAGACAACACAAAACCCCCAGCCATGAAAAAGCCCCGAACCAGTCGGGGCTTTTTCACTTACCGCTAATGCTTAGCGTGGAAACGCAGGCGGGTTGACCCCAGCCATGTCTTCCATCACGCGAACCACCTGGCAGCTGTACCCGAACTCGTTGTCGTACCAGACATACAGTACAACGCGGTTGTCCTGGGTAATGGTCGCCTCTGCGTCCACCACTCCGGCGTGGCGCGAGCCAACGAAGTCAGTGGAGACCACTTCCTGCGAGTTGACGTAGTCGATTTGCTTGTGCAGATCGGAGTGCAGCGCCATGTAGCGCAGGTACTCGTTCATCTCTTCACGGGTAGCGGCTTTCTCAAGGTTCAGGTTGAGAATCGCCATCGACACGTTAGGCGTCGGCACGCGGATCGCGTTACCGGTCAGCTTGCCGGCCAGCTCAGGCAGGGCCTTGGCAGCAGCAGTGGCAGCACCGGTCTCGGTGATCACCATGTTCAACGCGGCGCTGCGGCCACGGCGATCGCCCTTGTGGAAGTTGTCGATCAGGTTCTGGTCGTTGGTGTACGAGTGAACCGTCTCAACGTGGCCATTGACGATACCGAACTTGTCATTCACCGCCTTCAGCACCGGCACGATGGCGTTGGTGGTGCAGGAAGCGGCGGACACGATCTTGTCGTCAGCCGTGATTTCAGCGTGGTTGATGCCGTGCACGATGTTCTTCAGCTTGCCCTTGCCAGGCGCGGTCAGGACAACGCGGTCGATACCTGGGCAGGCCAGGTGCTGGCCCAGGCCTTCGGCGTCACGCCATACGCCGGTGTTGTCCACCAGCAGAGCGTCCTTGATGCCGTACTGGGTGTAATCCACCTCGGACGGGTTCTTCGCGTAGATCACCTGGATCAGGTTACCGTTGGCGGTGATGGTGCTGTTTTCTTCGTCGATGGTGATGGTGCCGTTGAACGAACCGTGTACCGAATCGCGGCGCAGCAGGCTGGCGCGTTTGGTCAGGTCGTTCTCGGCGCCTTTGCGCACCACAATGGCCCGCAGGCGCAGGCCGTCGCCACCACCGGTTTTTTCGATCAGGATGCGCGCCAACAGGCGGCCGATACGACCAAAGCCGTACAGCACAACGTCGGTGCCTTTGCGGGCTGCGGCGCTCTGCTGGCCAACCACATCAGCCATTTCTTCACGCACGAACTGCTCGGCGCTGCGGCCTGCGCCTTCTTTGCGGAATTTATAGGCCAGCTTGCCCAGGTCTACCGAAGCCGCGCCGAGCTTGAGCTCGCTCATGGCTTTGAGCAGTGGGAATGTTTCGTGGACGGAGAGTTCGCTGTCGTCGGCGGAACGGTGACGCGCAAAGCGGTGAGCTTTGAGAATCGCGATGACAGACTGGTTGATCAGGCTGCGGCCATAGATCGAGCTCACCACATTGTTATTGCGGTACAGCTGACCGATAAGCGGGATCATCGCTTCTGCGAGTGCTTCACGGTCGATCCATTCACCAAGACACTGGTCGGGCTTCTGAGTCACGGGAACCTTCCACATGTAGGGGCTGAAAAAAGGGGCTACATTATGCCGCCCGACTGCCCTTGGAGCAATGCGCGTCCTACAACAAAAAAGCTTTGCGCAAAAAAGCCACCCCGCTGGAGCCCAGTAAATACGCGGGTTCCAGAAGACCTCTCTTTGGGCAACAACGCCGACTTGTCCGTAACCCTCCAAAACAATCGCGTATTTCGGCACTACATATTGAGTCAAAACACGCCATTGTTTGTCTTAGCCACTACATTTCCTACAAACCGTAATAGGCTCAGTCAGAAACTGACAGGCGGCACCTCTGGCCGTTACAATTACCGACTTTGTCGCAACGCTTGGAGCTCAACCTTCCGTGCCCGTTCTGCGTCTACCGCTTCTCCCTGCCGCGGCAGGTAAACAGCACTGGGGCAACCTGCCCGGTGCCGCCCTTAGCCTGGCCATCGCCGAGGCTGCCAGCGCAGCCAAGCGCTTTACCCTGCTGCTCACCGCCGACAGCCAAAGTGCCGAACGGTTGGAGCAGGAGCTGAGCTTCTTCGCCCCCGATTTGCCGGTGCTGCATTTTCCCGATTGGGAAACCCTGCCCTACGACCTGTTCTCGCCGCATCAGGACATCATCTCGCAGCGCATCGCCAGCCTGTACCGCTTGCCGGAACTGGCCCACGGTGTGCTGGTGGTGCCGATCACCACGGCACTGCATCGCCTGGCACCGACCAAGTTCCTGCTGGGCAGCAGCCTGGTCCTGGATATCGGCCAGAAGCTCGATGTGGAACAGATGCGCACGCGCCTGGAGGCCAGCGGCTACCGCTGCGTCGACACGGTGTACGAGCACGGTGAATTTGCGGTGCGCGGTGCGCTGATCGACCTGTTCCCGATGGGCAGTAAACTGCCCTATCGCATCGACCTGTTCGATGACGAAATCGAGACCCTGCGCACCTTCGATCCGGAAAACCAGCGTTCCATCGACAAAGTCGACTCGATCAAGCTGCTGCCGGCCCGGGAATTCCCGCTGCAAAAAGACGCGGTCACGCGCTTCAAGGCGCGCTTCCGTGAGCGTTTCGACGTCGACTTCCGTCGTTGCCCGATCTTTCAGGACTTGAGCAGCGGGATTACACCCGCGGGGATCGAGTACTACCTGCCGCTGTTCTTCGACGAAACGTCTACCTTGTTCGATTACTTGCCCCAGGACACGCAAGTATTCTCGCTGCCGGGTATCGAGCAGGCGGCAGAAAACTTCTGGAACGACGTGCGTAACCGCTATGAAGAGCGCCGCGTTGATCCGTCCCGGCCTTTATTGCCGCCCGCCGAGCTGTTCCTGCCGGTAGAAGATTGCTTCGCGCGCTTGAAAAACTGGCCACGCGTAGTTGCCAGCCAACAAGATGTGGACGCGGGTAGTGGCCGCGAGCGCTTCCCGGCGGGGACACTGCCGGACCTGGCGATCCAGGCTAAAGCCACACAACCGCTGGAAGCGCTGTCCAACTTCCTGGGCGACTTCCCTGGCCGCGTGCTGTTTACCGCTGAGTCCGCCGGGCGTCGCGAAGTCCTGCTGGAGCTGCTGGAACGCCTGAAGCTGCGACCGAAAACCGTCGACAGCTGGCCGGACTTTGTAAAAAGCAAAGAACGCCTGGCGATCACCATCGCACCGCTGGACGAAGGCCTGTTGCTGGACGACCCGGCCTTGGCGCTGATCGCCGAGAGCCCGCTGTTCGGCCAGCGCGTGATGCAACGTCGACGCCGCGAAAAACGCGCCGACGCCAACAACGACGCGGTGATCAAAAACCTCACCGAGCTGCGCGAAGGCGCGCCGGTGGTGCATATCGACCACGGCGTTGGCCGCTACCTCGGCCTGCAAACCCTGGAAATCGACAACCAGGCCGCCGAATTCCTCACCATGGAATACGCTGAGGGCGCCAAGCTCTACGTGCCGGTGGCCAGCCTGCACCTGATCGCCCGCTACACCGGCAGCGACGACGCCCTGGCGCCGTTGCATCGCCTGGGTTCCGAGACCTGGCAGAAGGCCAAGCGCAAGGCCGCCGAACAAGTCCGCGACGTCGCCGCCGAACTGCTCGACATCTATGCCCGCCGCGCAGCGCGCGAAGGTTACGCGTTCGCCGACCCGAAAGCCGACTACGCCACCTTCAGCGCCGGCTTTGCTTTCGAAGAAACCCCGGACCAGCAAACCACCATCGAAGCGGTGCGCGCCGACATGCTCGCGCCCAAGCCGATGGACCGTCTGGTGTGTGGCGACGTGGGCTTCGGCAAGACCGAAGTGGCGATGCGCGCCGCCTTCATCGCCGTGCACGGCGGCCGCCAGGTAGCGATCCTGGTGCCGACCACCCTGCTCGCCCAGCAGCACTACAACAGCTTCCGCGATCGCTTTGCCGACTGGCCGGTGACCGTGGAAGTGATGAGCCGCTTCAAGTCGGCCAAGGAAGTGAACGCCGCCATCGCTGACCTGGCGGAAGGCAAGATCGACATCGTGATCGGCACCCACAAGCTGTTGTCGGACGATGTGAAGATCAAGAACCTCGGCCTGGTGATCATCGACGAAGAACACCGTTTTGGGGTGCGTCAGAAGGAACAACTCAAGGCCCTGCGCAGCGAAGTCGACATCCTCACCCTCACCGCCACGCCGATTCCGCGCACGCTGAACATGGCGGTGTCGGGCATGCGCGACCTGTCGATCATCGCCACGCCACCGGCGCGGCGCTTGTCGGTACGCACCTTTGTGATGGAGCAGAACAAAAGCACGGTCAAGGAAGCGCTGCTACGGGAATTGCTGCGCGGCGGGCAGGTTTACTACTTGCACAACGATGTGAAGACCATCGAGAAATGTGCTGCCGACCTCGCCGAATTGGTACCGGAAGCGCGCATCGCCATCGGCCACGGGCAGATGCGCGAACGCGAACTCGAACAGGTGATGAGCGACTTCTACCACAAGCGCTTCAACGTGCTGATCGCCTCGACCATCATCGAGACCGGTATCGACGTGCCGAGCGCTAACACCATCATCATCGAGCGCGCCGACAAATTCGGCCTGGCGCAGCTGCACCAGCTGCGCGGCCGGGTGGGTCGCAGTCACCACCAGGCGTATGCCTATTTGCTCACGCCGCCGCGCCAGCAAATCACTTCCGACGCGGAAAAGCGCCTGGAAGCCATCGCCAACACTCAGGACCTGGGCGCCGGTTTTGTACTGGCCACCAACGACCTGGAAATCCGTGGCGCCGGCGAGCTGCTGGGCGACGGCCAGAGCGGGCAGATCCAGGCGGTGGGTTTCACCCTGTATATGGAGATGCTTGAACGCGCGGTGAAAGCCATCCGCAAAGGCGAGCAACCGAACCTCGATCAACCCTTGGGCGGCGGTCCGGAAATCAACCTGCGCTTGCCGGCGTTGATTCCCGAAGACTACCTGCCGGACGTGCATGCGCGGTTGATCCTGTACAAACGCATCGCCTCGGCCACCGACGAAGAAGGCCTCAAGGACCTGCAGGTGGAGATGATCGACCGCTTCGGCCTGCTGCCGGAACCGACCAAGAACCTGGTGCGCCTGACCTTGCTCAAATTGCAGGCCGAGCAGTTGGGCATCAAGAAAGTCGACGCCGGGCCGCAGGGCGGGCGCATCGAATTTGAAGCACAGACCCCGGTGGACCCATTGGTGCTGATCAAGCTGATCCAGGGCCAGCCGAACCGCTACAAGTTCGAAGGGGCTACGCTGTTCAAGTTCATGGTGCCGATGGAACGGGCTGAAGAACGCTTTAATACACTGGAGGCGTTGTTCGAGCGCCTCATCCCGAAATCTGCTTGAAGGACGCCCCAATGCGCCTGTTCCGCATTTTGAGCTTGTTGTTGGTGGCAGTGGCACCTGCGGCATTTGCCGATAGCCCGTACCTGGTGGAAATGATCCTGGTGCGCCAGAACGCAGAGCCGCCGCTCAACAGCCGCGCCGCCCCGGAAAACTGGGATGCTGGCGCAGCGCGCCTGGGCGATAAACTGAGCCCGCCGCGCTTGTCCAACATTGTCGATAAGCTGCGCGCTGACGCCACCTACACGGTGCTGTTACACAAGGCGTGGGAACAGAACCTGGGGGAGCAGCCGGTCAACGTCGCAATCTCCGACGGCCAGGAGCAGTTTGGTCAGTTTCCTATCGAAGGCGTATTGAGCCTGCAACTGGGCCGATTTACCGATATCGATGCGAACTTCTGGATCAACCAGTTCGACAGCAACGGCAGTGTGATCGCCAGCGAACACTTGAGCCAGACCGACGTGCGCACCAAGAACAACCAACTCAACTACCTGGATGGCGGCCACCTGGCGCTGCTGATCAAGATCACCTCGCTGACCGCCAAGCCACCCAGCGCACCACCGCCCGACATTCAGGACTGATCCAGCGCCATGGCCCTGACGTCGTCGCTGACCAAACCCCTGGCCCCTTCGTGGGCCAATCGCTTCAAAGAGCAGAGCCTGGAGCGCGGGCGACGTTATGCCTTGGAGAACCGGGTGCGCATCGTTGAGTCCGGCGACAGCACCATCATCGCAAGCTGCGAAGGCTCGGGCAGCAACGTTTATCGGCAAACCATCTCGCTGCGCGAATCGGCCAAAGGCACGCTGATACTGGTGGACAGCCGCTGTACCTGCCCGGTGCACAGCAACTGCAAACACATCGCGGCGGTGCTGCTTAAAGTCCAGGAAACCCTGGCCTACCCGGCCGCCGCACAGGATGCCGAGTTGCTGGAAAAACTCCAGGCCGTGCTGGAAAACCGCGTGGCGTTGCCGCAGGTGGTGATGGAAGACGTGCTGCCCGTACCGCGTTTGTGGTTGGCCAGTGTCGAGTTCAGTGCATTTGAACCGCGCAACGGCAAGATGCAGCGCTACATCCAGCACCGCGCGGCACTGTCCTTCAACTACTTGGGCAATTACGTCAGCGGGCAGAAAAACGCCGACATCATCGTGCGCCAGGACACCCAGAGCCTGCGCATCAAGCGGCATCCCGAGCTGGAGCAACCCTATCGCGAGCAACTTCGGTTGCTCGGTTTCAAGATCGCCACGCGTCAGAGCAAAGCCCTGCCGGAAAGCGCCGGCGAGCTGTTCGAGCTGGTCAATGACAGCGCCTGGCTGAACTTTACCCTCAATGCCTCGCCGACCTTGCGGGCCGAGGGTTGGGAGTTGCAGATCGAAGAAGATTTCGGGTTCGACCTGAGCGCCGTCGATGACTGGTACGCCACCGTCGATGAAGGGCCGGAACGTGACTGGTTCGACCTGGAGCTGGGGATTATCGTCAACGGCGAACGGCTGAGCCTGCTGCCGATCCTGCTGAACCTGATGCGCTCACACACCGAGATCCTGAATCCGGAAAAACTCGCGCGACGCCGCGATGATGAGCTGATCCTGGTGAACATTCCCGGCTTGCCCAATGGCCATGGTCCGCTGCAAGTGGCCTTGCCTTACGGCCGGCTGAAACCCGTGCTGGCCACCCTGGGCGAGTTCTACCTGCAAGAAGCCGGCAGCACCACGCTGCGCCTGGCCAAGGCTGATGCGATTCGCCTGAACCCGCTGGAAGACCTGCCACTGCAATGGGAAGGTGGCGAAAAGATCCGTAACTTTGCCCAACGCCTGCGGGATATCAAGGATTTCACCTGCGTGGCGCCCGAAGGGCTGAACGCGACCTTGCGCCCGTATCAACTGGAAGGCTTGAGTTGGATGCAGTCGCTGCGTCAGCTGGACGTTGGCGGGATACTTGCGGATGACATGGGCCTGGGCAAAACCCTGCAGACCCTGGCGCATATTCTCACTGAGAAAGCCGCCGGGCGCCTGGACCGGCCGTGCATGGTCGTGATGCCCACCAGCCTGATTCCCAACTGGCTTGATGAAGCAGCGCACTTCACGCCACAGCTCAAGGTGTTGGCGCTGTATGGCGCAACGCGCAAGAAACACTTCGCCAACCTGCAGGACTATGACCTGCTGCTGACCACCTACGCCCTGCTGCCCAAGGACATCGAACAGCTCGCCGCCCTGCCCTTGCATGTGCTGATCCTCGATGAAGCGCAATACATCAAGAACCCTAATAGCAAAGCCGCCCAGGCGGCGCGCGAGCTGAATGCGCGGCAGCGCTTGTGCCTGAGTGGTACGCCGCTGGAAAACCACTTGGGTGAACTGTGGTCGCTGTTCCACTTCCTGTTGCCGGGCTGGCTGGGCGATGTAAAAAGTTTCAACCGCGATTACCGCGTGCCCATCGAAAAGCGCGCAAGCGATGTACGATTGCAGCACCTAAACGGTCGGATCAAACCCTTCCTGCTGCGACGCACCAAGGAACAGGTGGCCACGGAGTTGCCGCCCAAGACCGAGATCATCCACTGGGTCGACCTCAACGAGGCGCAGCGCGATGTGTACGAAACCATGCGCCTGGCCATGGACAAGAAGGTGCGAGACGAGATTACCCGCAAGGGCGTGGCGCGCAGCCAGATCATCATTCTTGAAGCGCTGTTGAAGTTGCGTCAGGTGTGCTGCGATTTACGTTTGGTCAACGACGCCGCCCTGCCCGCACGGGGCAGTAGCTCGGGCAAGCTCGATAGCTTGATGGACATGCTCGAAGAACTGTTTGCCGAAGGACGGCGAATTTTGCTGTTCTCCCAGTTCACCTCGATGCTGAGCCTGATCGAAGCTGAGCTTAAAAAGCGTGGCGTGGCCTACGCGCTGTTGACCGGCCAGACCCGCGATCGGCGTACGCCGGTAAAGGACTTTCAGAGTGGCAAGCTGCAGATTTTTCTGATCAGCCTGAAGGCCGGCGGTGTAGGCCTGAACCTGACCGAAGCCGACACGGTGATCCACTACGACCCATGGTGGAACCCAGCTACGGAGAATCAGGCGACTGACCGGGCGTACCGGATCGGGCAGGAGAAGCCGGTGTTCGTCTACAAGATGATTGCGCGGGGTACGGTGGAGGAAAAAATCCAGCACCTTCAGAAGGAAAAGTCAGACTTGGCGGCGGGTGTGCTGGATGGGCGCACGACCGGGGATTGGCAGTTGGGCAATGAGGATATTGAAGCGTTGTTTGCGCCGTTGCCCCACAAGCAAGAGAAGCGTTGACGGTTAGACCGCTATCGCAGGCAAGCCAGCTCCCACCTTGGAATGCACTCCCATGTGGGAGCTGGCTTGCCTGCGATAGCCGCGACGCGGTTTTCAGCCGACCAGCTGAGCATCCCGCAACGCGGTAAGCGCCGCCAACCACCGCGGATCCTGCTTGTAATCCGTCGAAGCAATCGCCTGCCCCCGCATCCGCGCAATGCGCGCCGATGGGGTGACCCTCATACGCTGAGCGGCCGTCAGTGCCAACTCAGCCGCCGCCCGATCATTGCACACCAGCCCCATATCACAACCAGCCGTCAACGCGGCTTCAATCCGGCTGGCCGCGTCACCGACCACATGTGCACCGGCCATCGACAGGTCATCGCTGAAAATCACCCCATCAAACTGCAATTCGCCGCGCAAAATATCCTGCAACCATCGACGCGAAAAGCCAGCTGGCTGAGCGTCAACCTGCGGGTAAATAACATGCGCCGGCATCACCGCCGCCAACTGCTTGCTCAGCCGCGCGAACGGCACCAGGTCATTCGTGCGAATCTCTTCCAGGCTACGTTCGTCATTGGGAATCGCCACGTGGGAATCAGCCTCAGCCCAACCGTGGCCCGGGAAGTGTTTGCCTGTAGCAGCCATGCCGGCGCTGTTCATGCCACGGATAAAGGCACCGGCCAGCACGGCGGCGCGCTCGGGGTCGCCTTCGAAGGAACGGGTGCCGACGACTGCGCTGCGTTGATAGTCCAGGTCGAGCACCGGGGCGAAGCTCAGGTCGAGGCCCACGGCCAGTACTTCAGTCGCCATGACCCAACCGCACTGCTCGGCCAAGTACTCGGCATTCGGGTTATCCGCCAGCGCACGCATGGCCGGCAGGCGCACAAAACCCTGGCGCAGGCGCTGTACACGACCGCCTTCCTGATCGACTGCCAGCAGCAGATCCGCGCGCACGGCACGAATTGCCGCGCTCAATTCACGCACCTGGCGCGGGTGCTCGATATTACGCGCGAAAATGATCAGGCCGCCCACTTCAGGCTGGCGCAGCAAATGGCGGTCCTCGGCCGTCAGCCAGGTACCGGCAACGTCGACCATCAAAGAACCTTGCAGGGCAGCAGTCATAAACCTTCCTTAAATAACGCACGCAACCCGTTGCCCTCACGCGGCGCGAATGGCGCGGTGAGCACAACGGGTTGCGAATAAATAGCTGAAATCGGCATGGCGGCTAGCTTAGCGGATGCAAGCGGCCTCGCACACCCGGGGCGGTTAAACCTTGGCGACAGCCGGCGTGGTTTTACTGCGCGGACGCAATTGGGCGGCGGCCATGGTCGGGTCGGTCACGCCGGTTTCGGCACGCATGCCGGCGGCGAGGAATGGCACCATGAGGCGCATGACCTGTTCGATGGAGGTGTTGACGCCGAAATCGGTCTCGGCAATAGCCCGCAATGCCTTGATCCCAGACATGCTGAACGCTGCGGCACCGAGCATGAAGTGCACGCGCCAGAACAGTTCGATGGGCGGAATGCGCGGGGCGGCCTCGTTGACCAGCAACATATAGCGACGAAATACCTTGCCGTACATGTCTTCCAGATAACGTCGCAAGTGACCCTGGCTCTGGCTGAACGCCAGGCCCAGCAGACGCATGAAGATCGACAGGTCGTTGCCGCTGCGCGGTTGAACCACCAGGGCTTGTTCAACCAGGATTTCCAGCAGGTCTTCGAGGGTAGGCTTGTGATCAGCCTTGGCCTGGCGGCGCTCCAACTCACGGTCGAGGCTGGCGCAGAACGGCCCCAGAAAGCGCGAGAACACCGCCTGGATCAGGGCCTTTTTCGAGCCAAAATGGTAGTTCACTGCAGCAAGGTTGACCCCAGCCTTGCTGGTGATCAGCCGCAATGAAGTTTCAGCAAATCCTTTTTCCGCGAACAATTGCTCGGCAGCATCAAGAATGCGTTCAACGGTTTCCGACTGGGCCATGGCTACTCCGCCTGACAAACACTTGTTTGAAACATACGTTTCAGACTGTGTCTTGTCAAGCCTGCGGGTTCGCTTTCCGGCCGGGCAGTCATGTAGTTCATCGCTATTTAATCACATCCCTAACGGTCTGTAGGCAGCGCTATCTCTGCCTTGTGGGAAGCATGCCCGATGACCGTCCAGCGGAGTGATAGAAAAGGATGATTGCCAAGCGCAGTCCACTGTATATAATCCCAGTCACTGTATAAAAAGACAGAGCGATCAACATGCTAAAACTGACGCCACGCCAAGCTGAGATTCTGGCTTTTATCAAGCGCTGCCTCGATGACAACGGCTACCCGCCGACGCGAGCGGAAATTGCGCTGGAACTGGGGTTCAAGTCCCCCAACGCCGCCGAAGAACACCTTAAGGCCCTCGCTCGCAAAGGCGCGATCGAGATGACTCCGGGTGCATCACGCGGTATTCGCATCCCTGGCTTCGAAGCCAAGGCCGACGAATCGACCCTGCCGATCATCGGTCGCGTCGCCGCCGGTGCGCCAATCCTGGCGCAGCAGCACGTCGAGGAATCTTGCAACATCAACCCGACCTTCTTCCATCCTCGCGCCGATTACCTGTTGCGGGTCCATGGCATGAGCATGAAGGACGTGGGCATCTTCGACGGCGACCTGCTGGCCGTTCACACCACCCGCGAAGCCCGTAATGGCCAGATCGTCGTCGCCCGTATCGGCGATGAAGTCACCGTCAAACGCTTCAAGCGCGAAGGCAGCAAGGTCTGGCTCCTGGCCGAGAACCCTGAGTTCGCCCCGATTGAAGTTAACCTGAAAGATCAGGACCTGGTGATTGAAGGCTTGAGCGTCGGCGTCATTCGCCGCTAAAGGAGGCATCATGCAGCTCATCCACACCCCACAACACACACAACTGTCGCTGTTCGAGGCCTTCATGGCCCAACCCCTTGCGCCCATCCTCAAGGAAACGGTCGAGGCGCCTTGGGGCGCCGAGCCTGAGGCGTTCAGTGAATTGTCGTTGCGCGGTGCGGCGGGGAGTTGCCTGAGCCTGCTGGCGCCGATCCTGCGCGAATTGAGCGAAGAGCAGGACGCCCGCTGGCTGACGCTGATCGCTCCGCCGGCCAGCCTGACCCAGACCTGGTTGCGGGACGCCGGCCTCAACCGCGAGCGCATCCTGTTACTGCAACCGCGCGGTGCGCAAAGTGCCCAGCAGTTGACCTGCGAAGCCTTGCGCCTGGGCCGTAGCCATACGGTGGTGAGCTGGTTGAATCCGTTGAACGCTACCGCCAAGCAACAGTTGATCAGTGCGGCACGCGTTGGCGATGCGCAGAGCTTGAATATTCGATTGGGATAAATGTCGCGCAGCCCTTTGATAGAAGGGCGTGTGTAGTGAGCGGGCTTGTCGAATCGTCGCACCGCCCGCGATGGGCTGCAAAGCGGGCCCTAAATAGATTGATGCGATATATCAGATATTCTACGGTGGCCGGTTTTTGGACCGCTTCGCAGCCCTGCGCGAGCAAGCTCGCTCACTACAACGCCGGGACTCAGTGAAGCACCCGCGGCCCATCTTCTTTCTCCGGTTCGCCTTCAGCCAAGCGACCTGCCATCTGTACACCCACGCTCAACATGGCTTTAGCCACTTCCACGTGCTGGCCCTGCAGGAACACCTTGGCGTCCTCGGAAAAATCCAGAATAACCAGAGAACCTTCGTCCTCAGCCCGGCGCAGCTCGATTCGGCCGTCAGGCAACTCAACAATTTCCAGAAAGGACGTCGGCATAAAAGTCTGTTCTCCACGAAAGACGGGAATTATATCAGTCATCCACCCAACCCCGCTGACGATCTGGACAGGTTTCTTTACGGCTTGATGAACGGTGCAGAGCTGACTCGATTCGAATGTGGGAGCGGCAGCTCAACGCTCCCATATTTTAATCGAGCCCTCTCAGCACTCGCTCAGGCCTTCGCGATAGCGCAGCGCCAGTTTTTTTAGCTCCTGGCGCCAGCCTTCCAACTCTTCCCGGCTCAACGGCTTGGGTTCGTTCTCTTCAACTGCCACCGCTACGATCAGCGGCTGGGTCACGTCACCCTTGGGAACGTGGGGAACACGCGGCGGCTGGAACATGTCGGCATGCGCCTTGAGCAAGCGCGCGATCCAGCTGTCGGGGCTTTGCGCCATTTCCACCAGCTCGGCCAGTTCCGGGATCGCCATTGTGTCGAGCACGTCGCGGTTAATGATCATTTCTGCGCGCGGCGAACCGGCCTGGGGCAGACGGTAAAACCCGGCGATTTCATGGCACAGCCCCAACAAGGCACCGTACAGGTGGAACAACGCGGCTTCACGCCCCGCCTGGACGAGCGCAATGGCATTCATCTCCTTCCCTTCCTCGGCACGGCCAAGGGCTTCCAGGGACAAACCCGCGAAGTAAATTTTCTGATTGGTACGGGTATAGAGTTCGTTGGCCATGCGGCAGTCTCCACAACGAATAAGCGTGATGCTGGCTTAACAGTGTTACGGATCAGCCAAGCGCACTGCAAGCGCAAAAAAAGGCCGCCTGTGCAGGCGGCCTTGGTCGTTAGCGGATCAGTCGATCAAGCGCCCTGGCGCTTGTCTTCGACCTTCCACTTGCCGCCGTCGTAGAATGCTTTCCAGCCGGTCGGTTTGCCGTCCACTTCCGACTGCACGTACTGCTCCTTGGTCTTGCGGCTGTAGCGGATCACGGCTGGGCGACCATCCGGGTCCTTCTTCGGCGCTTCACACAGGAAGTGGTACTTAGGGTCGATCTCATCCTTGTGCGGCACGATCTCCAGCACCAGCGGCGCACGGGTCTCGCGGTTTTTCGGGAACTGGCTGGCAGCCAGGAACAGCCCCGAAGCGCCGTCACGCAGGATGTAGGTGTCGTTGACCTTCTCGCACTTGAGTTCAGGCATCTTCACCGGGTCCATCTTCGGCGGCGCCGCGTCACCACTTTTCAGCAGTTTGCGGGTGTTCTTACAGGTCGGGTTAGTGCAACCGAAGAACTTGCCGAAACGGCCGGTCTTGAGCTGCATCTCACTGCCGCACTTGTCGCATTCCAGGCTCGGACCCTCGTAGCCCTTGATGCGGTAAGTGCCCTCTTCGATCTCGTAGCCGTTGCAATCCGGGTTGTTACCGCAGATGTGCAGCTTGTGTTTCTCGTCCAGCAGGTAGGCGTCCATCGCCGTGCTGCAGATCGGGCAACGGTGCTTGCCACGCAGTACCAACGACTCGGATTCACCCTCATCGTCGGCCGCGATTTCATCACCTGGCACCAGGTTAACGGTGGCCTTGCAGCGTTCTTTCGGCGGCAGGCTGTAGCCCGAGCAACCGAGGAACACGCCAGTGGACGCCGTACGGATTTGCATCGGGCGGCCGCAGGTCAGGCACGGGATGTCGGTCATCACAGGCTGGTTGGCGCGCATGCCGCTCTCAGGGCTTTCTGCTACTTCGAGCTTCTTCTTGAAGTCGCCGTAAAACTCGTCCAGCACATTTTTCCAGTCACGTTCGCCCTGGGCCACGTCATCGAGGTTCTCTTCCATGCCGGCGGTGAAGCCATAGTCCATGAGGTTCGAGAAGCTCTCGGACAGGCGCTCAGTGACGATATCGCCCATCTTTTCCGAGTAGAAACGACGGTTATGCAGCGCAACGTAGCCACGGTCCTGGATGGTCGAGATGATCGCTGCATAGGTCGAAGGACGACCGATACCGCGCTTCTCCATCTCTTTCACCAGGCTGGCTTCCGAATAACGCGCCGGCGGCTTGGTGAAATGCTGGGACGGGTCGAGCTTGATCAGCTTCAGCGTATCGCCCTGAGCCATATCCGGCAGCACTTCGTCATCGCCAGGCTTGGCGATCTGCGGCATCACACGGGTATAGCCGTCGAACTTGAGGATACGCCCCTTGGCACGCAGCTCGAAGTCACCAGCGCCCACGCTCACGGTGGTGGACAGGTATTGCGCCGGCAGCATCTGGCACGCCAGGAACTGGCGCCAGATCAGCTCGTAGAGGCGCTCAGCGTCGCGCTCCATGCCGCTCAGCTTGCTCGGCTCAGTGTTGGCGTCGGAAGGACGAATCGCTTCGTGAGCCTCCTGTGCGCCTTCCTTGCTGCTGTAGACGTTCGGCTTCTCCGGCAGGTACTTCTTGCCGAACTCGGTTTCAATATAAGTACGCGCCATGGCCACCGCGTCTTGCGACAGGTTGGTGGAGTCAGTACGCATATAAGTGATGTAGCCGGCCTCGTAAAGACGCTGGGCCATCATCATGGTTTTCTTCACGCCAAAGCCCAGGCGGTTGCTCGCGGCCTGCTGCAGGGTGGAGGTGATGAACGGTGCCGACGGCTTGCTGCTGGTCGGTTTGTCTTCACGCTTGACGATGCTGTAGCTGGAAGCCTTGAGCTTTTCCAGCGCGGCCATGGCCTGGGCTTCGTTCAGCGGCTTGAAGGCCTCGCCTTTCTCACGGGCCACTTCAAAGCGCACATTGGCGCCCTTGGCAGTGCCGAGGTCGGCGTGCACTTCCCAATACTCTTCGGGGTTGAACGCACGGATTTCGCGCTCACGCTCCACCACCAGCTTTACCGCAACCGATTGCACACGGCCAGCGGACAAGCCACGGGCGATCTTCGCCCACAGCAGCGGCGAGACCATATAGCCCACGACGCGGTCGAGGAAACGCCGGGCCTGCTGGGCGTTGACGCGGTCGATATCCAGCTCGCCCGGCTTGGAGAAGGCTTCCTGGATGGCTTTCTTGGTGATTTCGTTGAACACCACGCGCTTGTAGCGGCTGTCATCACCGCCGATGGCTTCCCGCAGGTGCCAGGCAATGGCTTCCCCTTCGCGGTCCAAGTCCGTCGCGAGATAGATGGTGTCAGCATCCTTGGCGAGCCGGCGCAGCTCCTCAATGACCTTTTCCTTGCCTGGAAGGATTTCGTACTTGGCCTTCCAGCCATGATCCGGGTCCACACCCATGCGCGAGACCAGTTGCTTGCGCGCTTTCTCTTTAGGCGTGAGCACCGGACCTTCGCCCGCGGCCGCCTTGCCGCGCTTGGCGGCAGGCTCCTTGCTGGCGCTAGCCGAACCGCTGGTGGGCAGGTCTCGGATATGGCCGATACTCGACTTCACCACGTACTCGTTGCCCAAGTACTTGTTGATGGTCTTGGCCTTAGCCGGGGATTCCACAATGACCAGCGATTTGCCCATGGATCGGAAAATTCCTGAATTCGAGAAAAGAAAGGCAGTTGGCGCCTGTCGCGGCAACGCTATATATAGTGGCAACAAGGTGAGGTCAAGCGCAGCATTCTGCGCGACCTGCCGTTATTGCCCGAAAAAAAGACTCGGTTCGGCCTGGACCAGAGCAAAGCGCGGGACCTGCTCGCCGTCAACTTCGACGCTCTCCAGGAACATGCTCAATGGGCGCACCCAAAAGCCGTAATCGCCATACAGTGCTTGGTAAAACACCACTTCTTCTTCAGTCTCGGAATGCCGTGCCACATTAAAAACACGGTACTGCGGACCTTTATAATGTTGGTAGAGCCCTGGTTCGACTTTCATGCTCTGGCCCTCTTACAAAATGTGTTGAAAAAAAAATATTAAAAATTCCAAAAAACAAAAACCGGGGCACTGGGCCCCGGCTTCCGTCAACCCAACGCTTAAACGCGTTCGAAGACGGTCGAAATGCCTTGGCCGAGACCAATGCACATGGTTGCAACCCCGAGGTTGCCGCCATTTTGCTTCATCACGTTAAGCAAAGTGCCGGAGATACGCGCACCGGAGCAACCGAACGGGTGGCCCAGGGCAATCGCACCGCCATGCAGGTTAACCTTCTCGTTCATCTTGTCGAGCACTTTCAAATCTTTCAGCACTGGCAGGGCCTGTGCGGCGAAAGCTTCGTTGAGCTCGAAGAAGTCGATATCGGAGATAGTCAGGCCTGCGCGCTTCAAGGCTTTTTGTGTGGCCGGTACTGGACCATAGCCCATGATCGCCGGGTCCACACCCGCCACCGCCATCGAACGGATCACGGCCAGCGGCTGAATACCCAGGTCCTGGGCACGCTGCGCCGACATCACGATCATGCACGAAGCACCGTCGGTGATTTGCGACGACGTACCGGCTGTCACGGTGCCGCCCTTTGGATTGAAGGCAGGCTTGAGGGCCGCCAGGCTTTCCAGGGTGGTGTCCGGGCGAATGGTTTCGTCATAGTCGAACAATTTCAGGAAACCGTTCTCGTCGTAGCCGTTCATCGGGATGATTTCATCCTTGAACTTGCCTTCCACGGTCGCCTTGTGAGCGAGTTGGTGGGAACGCACGCCGAACGCGTCCTGGGCTTCACGGGTAATGCCGTGCATTTTGCCAAGCATTTCCGCAGTCAAACCCATCATGCCCGAGGCTTTTGCTGCGTACAGCGACATGTGCGGGTTAGGGTCGACGCCGTGCATCATGCTGACGTGGCCCATATGCTCCACGCCACCGACCACGAACACATCACCGTTGCCGGTCATAATTGCCTGGGCGGCAGTGTGCAGCGCGCTCATCGACGAGCCACACAGGCGGCTCACGGTCTGGCCGGCCGCGGTGTGCGGGATCTGGGTCATCAGCGACGCCATGCGCGCGATGTTCCAGCCCTGCTCCAGCGTCTGGTTGACACAGCCCCAGATCACGTCTTCGACTTCGTTCGGGTCAACCTTGACGTTACGTTCCAGCAATTTGCTGATCAGGTGCGCCGACATGTCTTCGGCACGGGTATTGCGGTGCATGCCGCCCTTGGAGCGGCCCATCGGCGTGCGACCGAAGTCGACAATCACCACGTCTCTTGGATTCAAGCTCATAAATATTCTCGCTCTAGTCGTCTGGGCGCTTAACCGAAGAAGCTCTGGCCATTTTTGGCCATTTCACGCAGCTTCGCGGTCGGGTGGTACAGCGGGCCCAAATCAGCGTACTGATCAGCCAGGGCAACGAACTCGGCCACACCGATCGAGTCGATGTAACGCAGCGCACCACCACGGAATGGAGGGAAACCAATACCGTACACCAGGCCCATATCGGCTTCGGCGGCGGTTTCGACGATGCCATCTTCCAGGCAGCGCACGGTTTCCAGGCACAGGGCGATCATCATCCAGTTGATAATGTCTTCGTCCGACACCTCACGCTGTTCGTAGATGACCGGAGCCAGCACTTCGTGCACCGACGGGTCGGCCACTTTCTTCTGCTTGCCCTTCTTGTCGGCCTCGTAGGCGTAGAAGCCCTTGCCGTTCTTCTGGCCCAGGCGCTTGGCTTCGTAGAGCGCGTCGATCGCCGAACGGCGGTCGTCTTTCATGCGGTCCGGGAAGCCTTCAGCCATTACGTCACGACCGTGGTGGCCAGTGTCGATGCCGACCACGTCCATCAGGTACGCCGGGCCCATTGGCCAGCCGAATTTTTCCATGACTTTGTCAATGCGCACAAAGTCCACACCGGCGCTGACCAACTTGGCGAAACCGCCGAAGTACGGGAACAGCACGCGGTTGACCAGGAAGCCCGGGCAGTCATTCACTACGATCGGGTTCTTACCCATTTTCTTGGCGTAGGCAACGGTGGTGGCAACAGCCTGCTCGCTGGATTTCTCGCCACGGATCACTTCCACCAGCGGCATCATGTGCACCGGGTTGAAGAAGTGCATGCCCACGAAGTTTTCCGGACGCTTGAGGGCCTTGGCCAACAAGCTGATGGAAATAGTCGAGGTGTTCGAGGCCAGGATGGTGTCGTCCTTAACCTGGGCTTCCACTTCTGCCAGTACGGCTTGCTTGACCTTCGGGTTCTCGACAACCGCTTCAACCACCAGGTCGACGTGGCCGAAATCGCCATAGGACAGCGTAGGACGAATGCCGTTAAGCACTTCAGCCATCTTCGCGGCGGTCATGCGACCTTTGTCCACGCGGCCGACCAGCAGCTTGGCGGCTTCCGCCAGGCCTTGCTCGATGCCATGTTCGTTGATGTCTTTCATCAGGATCGGCGTGCCTTTGGACGCCGATTGATAGGCGATACCGCCGCCCATGATACCGGCGCCGAGTACGGCAGCCTGGTTCACGTCCTTGGCGATTTCGTCGTAGGCCTTGGCCTTTTTCTTCAACTCCTGGTCGTTCAGGAACAGGCCGATCAGGCTCTGGGCCGCCGAGGTTTTCGCCAGTTTGACGAAGCCTGCCGCTTCCACTTCCAGGGCTTTGTCGCGACCGAAGTTCGCGGCCTTCTGGATGGTCTTGATCGCTTCAACCGGCGCCGGGTAGTTCGGGCCGGCCTGGCCAGCCACAAAACCTTTGGCGGTTTCGAACGACATCATTTGTTCGATGGCGTTGAGCTTGAGCTTTTCCAGCTTCGGCTGACGCTTGGCCTTGTAGTCAAACTCGCCACTGATGGCGCCCTTGATCAGGCTCAGTGCCGCTTCGGCCAGTTTGTCCGGGGCAACCACGGCGTCGACGGCACCGACTTTCAGCGCGTCTTCAGCACGGTTTTCCTTGCCGGCGGCGATCCACTCGATGGCGTTGTCGGCACCGATCAGGCGCGGCAAGCGTACGGTGCCGCCGAAACCTGGGTAGATGCCCAGTTTGACTTCAGGCAGGCCGATTTTGGCAGTGGCCGACATGACGCGGAAGTCCGCTGCCAGGCACATTTCCAGGCCACCGCCCAACGCGATGCCATTGATCGCGGCGACGGTCGGTACGTTGAGGTCTTCGAAATCACTGAAAATCTTGTTGGCTTCGAGGTTGCCAGCCACCAGCTCGGCATCGGGCAGCTTGAAGTTCTCGACGAATTCGGTGATGTCAGCGCCGACGATAAACACGTCCTTGCCGCTGGAGACGATCACACCTTTGATCGATGCATCAGCCTTGATGGCGTCTACGGCCTGACGCAGTTCATTCAGGGTTAGACGGTTGAACTTGTTGACGGACTCACCCTTGAGGTCGAATTTCAATTCGACGATGCCACTTTCAAGAGCCTTAACCGTGATGGCTTTACCTTCGTAAATCATCAACTGATCTCCACGATATGGAAGCTGAACAGTACACATTGAACGCTGGCGAAACGGCGTGAGCATTGATGATTTCGTCAATGTTAAAGCCCATCCGCCAGGCACACCCGCCAATGCGATAGTCGGGATTCTGTATGAGTCGTCTGACAGACAAACGCTCAATTCATACGCCCGTTTGATTTGGGTATGCCACCTTCATCCAATTCCGGGCAATTGTCAATCGCTCGAAAGGCTAGGAAAAACGCGACTTTCCAGTCATTTCAGAACCCGAGTCATAGACCCGCAACCCGTCAATATTCAGCTATTCACTCAATCAATAATAGAAAACATACGGGAAAAGGCTGCACAGAATGGGATATGCCGCTAGGCTAGCGACAACCGTAACGCGCCTGGATGAACATCCGACGCGGAAAACACAGATTACCGGCCTGCCTGGCCAACTCCAGCCCGATGAGATGTCGGGCTTTTTATGGCCGGCTGTTTATCAGGCCAGGGCTTTAAGCAGCGTATCAATCTCCTTCAGGACGCTCGCGTCGCCCTTCTCGCCCCAATACAGGGCGATCATTTGCTTGTCGGCCTCGATCTTGTAGACGTTGTCCGGCAGCTTCGCAAAATACGGCAACAACTTTTCATCGACGCACACTTCACGCCACTGATTCACCCATACCCCTGGTTCCAACTGCCAATAGCTCCAGAGCGCCGGCGTGCTGCCGCGCCGTGGCCGGCAATACTGCGCGCACGGGCTCGGCGGCTCATGCTTTAGCCAGTGCGGCCACGCCTGGGGCGACAGTTGCATGGCCATGCCGATGCGGCGCGCCTCCATGCGCAGGGCCATGCGCCCGCTCTGATGGCGCGACGGGCGCAGCCATGCCAGAGGGCTCAGAACCACCACAAGGATTGACACCACTATCCAGACCGTCATATGTGTACTCCCGAATTTCTAGATGAGCGGATTTGACCTGACGCAACCGCATCCGCTTGAAAGCAGCCATACTGAATTTATTGCAGTCCCTTGGAGGAACGCCTCATGCCCTACAAACATATTCTGGTCGCTGTCGATCTGACCGAAGAGTGCGATCCGGTGATCAAGCGCGCGCAGGAATCTGCGTTGGCCAATGGCGCCATACTGTCGCTGGTGCATATCGTCGAGCCCATGGCCATGGCCTTTGGCGGTGACGTGCCGATGGACCTTTCCCAGTTGCAGCAACAACAATTTGACCAGGCCAAGGAGCGCCTGGACCGTTTGATTCTCAAATACCCGCACCTGAAAAAGGAAGACTGCCACCTGACATACGGCCAACCGCGCCAGGAAATCCACCACTTGGCCAAGGAAAAGGCTTGCGACTTGATCGTGGTGGGCAGCCATGGCCGGCACGGTTTGGCGTTGTTGCTGGGTTCTACTGCCAATGATGTACTGCACGGCGCGCCGTGCGATGTATTGGCGGTGAAACTGGTGAAGAGCTCCTAAGAACACTGAAAATCAACTGTGGGAGCTGGCTTGCCTGCGATAGCGGTGTGTCAGTCGCCAGGTGTATCAACTGACAGACTGCTATCGCAGGCAAGCCAGCTCCCACATTTAACTGTATTCCCCTATAAAAAACCCGGTGCTCACCTAAGTGAACACCGGGTTTTTTAATGCATTGGAATCACTCAGGCGTCCAGCTCAGCCCAACGCTCAACCAACACTTCCAGCTCTTGGTTCAAGGTTTCCAGGGAAGCGATGACCTTGGCAGTTTCCGCCGCCGGACGCAGGTAGAAACCCGCGTCAGCCATGTCTGCTTCTATTGCCGCAATCTGCTTTTCCTTGGCTTCGATATCCGCTGGCAAGGCTTCCAACTCACGCTGCAGTTTGTAGCTGAGTTTTTTCTTGGCCGCCGGTGCGGCTTCCTGAGCGGGTGCAGCAGCGGCCACCGGAGCAACGACGGCAGAGGTCAAGTCGGCCTTGCCGGACTTGCTCTCGGTCACGCCCAACAGACGCGGCGAGCCGCCCTGGCGCAGCCAGTCCTGGTAACCACCGACATATTCACGCACCTTGCCTTCACCTTCGAAGACCAGGGTGCTGGTGACCACGTTGTCGAGGAATGCCCGGTCGTGGCTTACCATCAGCACAGTGCCGTTGAAGGTCAGCAGGACTTCTTCCAACAGCTCGAGGGTCTCCACGTCGAGGTCGTTGGTCGGTTCGTCGAGTACCAGCAGGTTGGCCGGCTTGCTGAACAGCTTGGCCAGCAGCAGGCGCGCACGCTCGCCACCGGACAAGGCTTTCACGGGTGTACGCGCACGTTGCGGGCTGAACAGGAAGTCGCCCAGGTAACTGAGTACGTGCCGGCTCTGGCCGTCGATGTCGATAAAGTCGCGACCTTCGGCGACGTTGTCGATCACGGTCTTTTCCAGGTCCAACTGATGGCGCAACTGGTCGAAGTAGGCCACGTCGATGCGCGTGCCCTCTTCCACGCTGCCGCTGGTCGGCTGCAGACCATTGAGCATCAGCTTGAGCAAGGTGGTCTTGCCGGTACCGTTGGCACCCAGCAGACCGATACGGTCGCCGCGCGCCAGGACCATCGAGAAGTCCTTGATCAGGAACGGGCCGCCCGGGTGCGCGAAGCTCACGTTATCGAGGACCATTACCTGCTTGCCCGACTTGTCGGCGGTGTCCAGCTGGATGTTGGCCTTGCCGGTGCGCTCACGACGCTCGCTGCGCTCAACGCGCAGGGCTTTGAGGGCGCGTACGCGGCCTTCGTTACGGGTGCGGCGCGCCTTGATGCCTTGGCGGATCCAGACTTCTTCCTGGGCCAGTTTTTTGTCGAACAGCGCGTTGGCGGTTTCTTCAGCCGCCAGAGAGGCCTCTTTGTGCACCAGGAAGCTGGCGTAGTCGCCGTTCCAGTCGATCAGGCCGCCACGGTCCAGTTCGAGGATGCGCGTGGCCAGACTTTGCAGGAAGGCACGGTCGTGCGTGATAAACAGCACGGCGCCCTGGAAATCCTTGATGGCTTCTTCCAGCCAGGCGATGGCGCCGATGTCCAGGTGGTTGGTCGGTTCGTCGAGCAGTAGCAGGTCCGGCTCGGACACCAGGGCCTGGGCCAGCAACACGCGACGACGCCAGCCGCCGGACAACTCGGCGAGGGTCTTGTCGGCCGGCAGTTGCAGGCGGCTCAAGGTGCTGTCGACCAGTTGCTGCAAGCGCCAGCCGTCACGGGCTTCGAGGTCTTGCTGGACGTGCATCAGCTTGTCCAGGTCTTCTTCGGTGACACAGTTCTGCGCCAGGTGATGGTATTGCGCGAGCAACTCGCCCACGCCATCCAGGCCTTCGGCAACCACGTCGAACACTGTCCGTCCGTCGGCCACTGGCAATTCTTGCGGCAATTCGCCAATCTTGAGGCCCGGAGCGCGCCAAACAGAGCCGTCATCGGGCTTCTGGTCGCCTTTTACCAGCTTCATCATGCTGGATTTGCCGGTGCCGTTGCGGCCGATGATGCACACCCGCTCACCACGGGCGATCTGCCAGGACACCTTGTCCAACAACGGCATAGCGCCGAAAGCAAGGGACACATCGCTGAATTTGAGCAGGGTCATACGCTTCTCCAAAAACTGGGCGCGCATTCTACCTGAGTTGAGGGTGGGATGCGGCTGGCATTTTCGCTGCCGACACGTTCTGTAGGACATTTCCCACGAACTTGATCCAACCGGCCTGCAAAGCTTTCAACGGTCGCGGGCAAAAGGCTAAGCTAGGGGCAATCAGTGTCGGCGATGCCGGTGCTAGTCGTGATTTCTCTGCACGGACGTCTCATGCGCAGTCGCCTTTTCAACTTTTTATCTTGCCTGCTTCTTTCCGCCACCGCCGCTCAATCCGCCCAGGCCGTGGACCTCACCACCCAACGTCAATATTACGATGAAGCCAAACGCGCCCTGGCCAAGGGCGATACCGGACCCTACATGCAATACAGCCAGGCCCTGGCGGACTATCCGCTGACGCCCTACCTGGCCTACGACGAACTGACCGCCCGCCTGAAAAACGCGAGTAACCAGGAAATCGAACAGTTCCTCGCCAAAAACGGCGACCTGCCCCAGGCCAACTGGATGAAGCTGCGCTGGTTGCGTTGGCTGGCCGAACGTGACGACTGGCAGACGTTTGAAAAGTATTACGACGCCAAGCTCAATTTTGTCGAACTGGACTGCCTGCATGGCCAGTACCAGCTCACCCACAATCTGAAAGCCGAAGGCTACAAGACTGCCGAAAAACTCTGGATGACCGGCAAGTCCCGACCGGCGGCCTGCGATGTCACCTTCGGGCAATGGGCGGCTGACGGCCAACTCACCGAACAGAAAATCTGGGACCGCGCCAAGCTCGCCGCCGAAGCGCGCAACTACGCACTGGCCAACAGCCTGGTGAAAACCCTGCCCACCCTCGGCGTCCAAGGCCGCTTGATGGTGGATGTGGCGCAAAAGCCCGACATGCTCAGCGACCCATCACGCTTCCTGCCGGCCACCGAGGCCATGTCTGACGCCGTGGGGCTGGGCCTGCGACGCCTGGCACGCAAGGATCCGGACAAGGCCATGACCCTGCTCGACGGCTACGCCAGCAGCATGCACTTCTCCCGTGACGAAAAAGTGTCGATCGCTCGAGAGATCGGCCTGACCCTTGCCAAGCGCTTCGACCCACGTGCGCTTGAAGTAATGACCAAGTACGACCCTGAGTTGCGCGACAACACCGTCTCCGAATGGCGCCTGCGCCTACTGTTGCGCCTGGCCCGCTGGGAAGATGCCTATCAGTTGACTCGCAAACTCCCACAAGACCTGGCGACCACCAACCGCTGGCGCTACTGGCAGGCCCGTAGCCTGGAGCTGGCCGAGCCGAAAAACCCCCAAGCACTGGTCTTGTACAAGAACCTGTCGCGGGAGCGGGATTTCTACGGTTTTCTCGCCGCTGACCGCTCCAAGGCGCCCTACCAGCTGAACAACAAGCCACTGGTGATGAGCAAGGCGTTGGTCAACAAGGTGCGCAACACGCCTGGCGTGCGCCGTGCCCTGGAGTTCTATGCGCGCGGCCAGATCGTCGATGGCCGCCGCGAGTGGTACCACGTCACCCGTCACTTCAACCGTGACGAAATGGTCGCCCAGGCCAAGCTGGCCTACGACATGAAGTGGTACTTCCCGGCCATCCGTACCATCAGTCAGGCGAAGTACTGGGACGACCTGGACATCCGCTTCCCGATGGCCCACCGCGACACCCTGGTGCGTGAGGCCAAGGTACGCGGCCTGCATTCGAGCTGGATATTCGCCATCACTCGCCAGGAAAGCGCCTTCATGGATGACGCCCGCTCCGGCGTCGGGGCCAGCGGCCTGATGCAACTGATGCCCGGCACCGCCAAGGAAACTGCGCGCAAGTTCAGCATCCCCCTGGCCTCCCCGGCCCAGGTGCTGGACCCGGACAAAAACATCCAGCTCGGCGCGGCTTACCTGAGCCAGGTGCACAGCCAGTTCAACGGCAACCGCGTCCTCGCCTCCGCCGCCTACAACGCCGGCCCCGGCCGCGTGCGCCAATGGCTGCGCGGTGCCGATCACTTGAGCTTCGACGTGTGGGTAGAAAGCATCCCGTTCGACGAAACCCGCCAGTATGTGCAGAACGTGCTGTCTTATTCGGTGATCTACGGGCAGAAGCTCAATTCACCCCAGCCGCTGGTGGATTGGCATGAGCGGTATTTTGATGATCAATGACCGGTAATGCCGGTCATGTAGGCGCTGTCGAGTAAAACGAGGCTGCGCGCTTTTTGCCCGCCACAATGAAAATGCCCGCATTGAGAGATGCGGGCATTTTTTTCAGCGGGATTTAATGTGAAGCAGGCTCTTCCACCCCATCACTGAACTGCAACGCCGCCAACCGCGCATACAACGGATTGCTCGCAATCAACTGTTGATGCGTACCTACTGCCACCAGCTTGCCCTGGTCCATTACCGCAATCCGGTCAGCATTCTTCACCGTCGCCAAGCGATGCGCGATCACCAGCGTGGTACGCCCCTGCATCAATTGCGGCAGCGCTTGCTGGATCAGGTGTTCACTCTGGGCATCCAGCGCGCTGGTGGCCTCGTCCAGCAACAGGATCGGCGCGTCCACCAGCAACGCGCGGGCGATGGCCAGGCGTTGGCGTTGGCCGCCGGAGAGGCCCATGCCGCCGTCGCCGAGGTGGGTCTGGTAGCCATTGGGCATTTGCAGGATGAAGTCGTGGGCATGGGCGATGCGCGCGGCGGCTTCGACGTGTTCTGAAGTGGCCGTCGGGTTGCCATAGCGGATATTTTCTTCGACGCTGCCGTAGAACAGCGCCGGGCTCTGGGATACCAGGGCGAAGTGGCGGCGCAGGTCCATGGGGTCGAGATCGGTCAGCGCGTGGCCTTCAATCAGGATGCGGCCTTGCTGGGGATCGTAGAAACGTAGCAACAGGTCGAAAATCGTCGATTTGCCCGCGCCGGACGGGCCGACCAAGGCCAGGGTCTCACCGGGATTGATCGTCAGGTTCAAGCCGTCGATGGCGAAGCTGTCCGGCCGTGACGGGTAGGAAAAGCGCAGGTCGTGTAGCGCCATGCGGCCGCTGACCCGCTCAGGTAATTGGACAGTGCCGCTGGCCGGCGCCTGGATGTCGTTGCTCGACTGCAACAACTCGCCAATCCGCTCGGCGGCACCGGCGGCGCGCTGCAATTCGCCGAGCACTTCGCTCAGGGTGCCGACGGCACTGCCGACGATCAGGCTGTAGAACACAAATGCCGCCAGCTCACCGCCGGAAATGCGCCCGCTGATGACGTCCATGCCGCCGACCCACAACATCACGCCCACGGCGCCGAGCACCAGCATGATCACCAGGGTAATCAGCCAGGCGCGCTGTGTGATGCGTTTACGCGCGGTGGTGAATGCGTCTTCCACGGTCATGGCGAAGCGCTGTTCGTCCTGCACCTGGTGGTTGTACGCCTGCACGGTCTTGATCTGACCGAGGGTCTCGGACACATAGCTGCCCACATCAGCGATGCGGTCCTGGCTTTGTCGCGACAGGCTGCGCACGCGCCGACCGAAAAGCAGGATCGGCGCCAGCACCAGCGGCAACGCCACCACCACGATACTGGTGAGCTTGGGATTGGTGACAAACAGCAGCACGATGCCACCGATGACCATCAAGGCGTTGCGCAGGAACAGTGACAGCGACGAGCCGATCACCGACTGCAGCAAGGTGGTGTCGGTGGTCAGCCGCGACTGGATCTCCGAACTGCGGTTGTTCTCATAGAAGCCCGGATGCAGGTAGATCAGGTGGTTGAACACCTGCCGACGGATATCCGCCACCACCCGCTCGCCAATCCACGACACCAGGTAAAACCGCGCAAACGTGCCCACGGCGAGGCCCAATACCAGGATCATGAACAGTCCAATGGACTGGTTGAGCAGGTGCGGTGACTGGGTCATGAAGCCCTGGTCCACCAGCAAGCGAATGCCCTGCCCCATGGACAAGGTAATACCGGCCGTGACGATAAGCGCCAACAGGGCGCCGAGCGCCTGCCAGCGGTAGGGCCCAATGAAACGGCTGGCCAGGCGAATTGCGCGGCGTTGACGGGCTGAGAACATGGAGGGCATCACCTGTGGAGGGGATAAAGTTATCTACACCACAACATTGGGGGAACTTGCCTAAATAACAATGAGTCAGGTTAATTATGCCCCGCGATGTTGCCCCTAGAGGCTACCGGTCTAACGCCTGGCTGGAAATTTGTATCGGTTTCTGGTCGACTGGGTGTCTGAACCGCTGAACGGGTAGGAAGTTGTAACAGCTCGGTCACGCGGGGGTCTTAAAGTGGGTATACAACCTGATGAGGAGACAGGCCATGGCCTTGCAAAATAGCAGCGATGCCAACATTGAAGTGATCCGCCAGCCGCAGCAGTTGCCTTGCTCGTACATCGACGCCCAGGGCCGTGAAGTGCAGATCACCGAAGAGATGATCCAGCAAGCCTGCAGCGAACTGGAAGAAAAATTAGTCAAGCCTGCCCAGCAAGGCTGAAGCGCCACGCTCTTTCAAACCCGGCCCAGATGGCCGGGTTTTTTATTGGCGTTTAAATCGTCTGCGCGCCCAATGCGGAAACAATACTGGCCAGCGCCGTCGACGCCCCATTGATTCGCACCTTCACACCGTCGATCTCTCGGCGTGCGGGATAATGCTTGCGCAGCAGGTCAAAAGCCTTGCGCTGCTCTTCCACGGTTCCCACAAGGCTGCGGCGGAAATCCGCATCATCGCGGCGCGGGTCGTACACGCTGCGGCACAGGGTTGTCAGCGCCCAGGCCGGATCGGTCGATGCATTCAAATGCACCTCGTCCAGCCACAACGGTGGCAGCAGGTCGCTCAGTTGAATACCCGGTTCCTGGCCCAAGTGCGAACAGAACGCCTTATAAATCTGCGCCGTGCCGCGCTGCCGGCCTTCCAGGCTGTAGCCGGCGATGTGCGGCGTGGCCAGCACACACAAGTCAGCCAGGTCGACATCCACCTGCGGTTCGCCTTCCCACACATCCAGCACCGCTTGCAGGTCTTCGCGTTCCAGCAGTACCTCGCGCAGGGCGGCGTTGTCCACCACTGCGCCACGGCTGGCGTTGATCAGCCAGGTGCCGGGTTTGAGTTGCTCAAGGCGCTGGCGGTCAAGCAGGTGCCAGGTAGAGCCGTTGCCGGATTTGGTCAGCGGCGTGTGCAGGCTGATCACATCGCATTGCTCGATGATCTGCGCCAGGCTGACGTAATCGCCATCTTCGGCGATCTGCCGTGGCGGGTCGCAGACCAGGACGTTCCAGCCCAGGCCCTTGAGCACCTTCACCAACCGCCCACCGACTTCACCGGCACCGACCACGCCGTAAATGCGCTGATTGAGGTCGACGCCTTCGATCTCAGCCAGGGTCATCAGGCTGCCCAACACATAATCCACAACGCCACGGGCATTGCAGCCGGGGGCGCTGGCCCATTGGATGCCGGCCCGCTTGAAGTAGTCGAGGTCCAGGTGATCGGTGCCGATGGTGCAGGTACCGACAAAGCGCACCTTGCTGCCCTCCAACAGGGCACGGTTGACGTTGGTCACCGAGCGCACCAGCAATACATCGGCCTGCTCGACTGTAGCGCGGTCGATGGAACGGCCGGGCACGCGGCGAATCTCGCCAAACCCTTGGAAGAATGCATCGAGCAGCGGAATATTTTCGTCGGCAACAATCAGCATGGCAGGCTCCTTTGGCGGACCCGCAGTGTACAGGCATCGCAGCCCGCGCTTACAAATCGCTAACACAGGTTTTTTCCTGACCGATGCGTCAATGCGTAGAATCCACGGTCCTTGCGCTTACCTCGATCGGACATCTGCACGTGAACACTGCCACCGCCATCCTCAGCCGCCCCGTCCGCATCACCCGGGAAGTCGGCGGCCTGCTGACGCTCGCCTTGCCGATCATGATCGGCCAACTGGCCACCACCGCGATGAGCTTTGTCGATGCGGTGATGGCCGGCCGCGTCAGCCCCCAGGACCTGGCAGCGGTGGGCCTGGGCAACTCGATCTGGATTCCGGTCTACCTGCTCATGAGCGGTACGCTGCTGGCCACCACGCCGAAAGTCGCCCAACGCTACGGTGCGGGTCATTACAGCGAAATCGGGCCATTGGTGCGTCAGTCATTGTGGCTGGCCTTGGTGGTCGGCATTATCGGCGCACTGCTGCTGCTCTGCGCCGAGCCGATCCTGCATGCGATGAAGGTTGAACCGGACCTGATCGCGCCCACCATGGGCTACCTGCATGGCATCGCCGCCGGTATGCCGGCCATTGCGCTGTATTACGTGCTGCGTTGTTTCAGTGATGGCCTGGGCCGCACGTTGCCCAGCATGGTCATGGGCCTGTTCGGCCTGGCACTGAATATTCCGCTGAACTACATCTTCATCTATGGTCACCTTGGCCTGCCGGCCATGGGGGGCGTGGGCTGCGGCTGGGCCACGGCCATTTCGATGTGGGCGATGATGCTCGGCCTGGCCGTCTGGAGCCGTTGGGGCCCGGCCTACCAGAGCAGCGAACTGTTCAAGCGTTTCGACTGGCCGCAGTGGGCGGTCATCAAGCGCGTATTGGGGATTGGCTTACCCATCGGCATCGCGATCTTCGCCGAGTCGAGCATCTTCGCGGTGATCGCCCTGCTGCTTGGCGGCTTGGGGGCCACGGTGGTGTCCGGTCATCAGATCGCGCTGAACATCAGCTCTATGGTGTTCATGATCCCTTACTCCTTGAGCATGGCCATCACCGTGCGCGTGGGTCAGGCGCTGGGGCGTGGGGAACCGCGTGAAGCGCGCTTCGCCGCCGGTGTTGGCATGGGCACGGCGCTGGCCTACGCCTGCCTGTCCTGCAGCCTGATGCTGCTGTTTCGCGAGCAGATTGCGGCGATCTACACCCCGGACCCGGTGGTCATTCATTTGGCTTCGACGTTGATCGTGTTCGCCGCGCTGTTCCAGTTCTCCGACTCGATCCAAGTGACGGCGGCCGGCGCATTGCGCGGCTATCAGGACACACGGGTGACCATGGTGCTGACCTTGTTCGCGTACTGGGGCGTGGGGCTGCCGGTGGGTTACGCCCTGGGCCTGACCGACTGGCTGGGCGCACCGAGCGGCCCAAGCGGCTTGTGGCAAGGGCTGATCGTGGGCCTGAGCTGCGCGGCGGGGATGTTGCTGGTGCGCCTGGCGCGCAGTGCACGCCGGCGCATTCGCGCAGGCAAGGCGCGGGGTTAAGCGGACTTCTTGCGGATCCAGTACAGGTACGTACCGGCCAGCGCCTGCTGATCCACCAGTTCGTGGTCAAGAAACACGCAGAACTTGGGGATATCGCGGCGCGTGGACGGGTCGGTCGCGATCACCTTGAGCAAGCCGCCAGGCGGCAGGTCGCGGATGTGCTGGTGCAGCATCATGACCGGTTCCGGGCAGTTGAGGCCGGTGGCATCCAGCACAGCGTCTACGGGCAAATCGAGGGGCTGATTCATACATCACTCCTGAAACAGACCCGCTCTCCTGTGGGAGCGGGCTTGCCCGCGATAAGGGGCACATTCACTATAAATATCGACTGTTATACCGCTATCGCGGGCAAGCCCGCTCCCACATTTTGAGCGGTGCCCGACTTGAGATCAGCGGGCCTTGGGTTTCTTGGCAGTTTCCAGCCGACGCAAATGGCAGGTCACTTCCTCACGGTCGTGATACAGCTGCTTGCAGCCGATCTCCACGCGAATGCCGCGCGCCTTGAAACCGTCTTCGATGCGCTCCAACAAGCGCTTCACTTCGGCGTAACGCTGCTTCATCGGCAACTTCAAGTTCACCACCGCTTCACGGCAGTGCCCCTCGCCGATCCAGGTTTCCAGCAGCGCGGCGTTACGCGCAGGCTTCTCGACGATGTCGCAGACCATCCAGTCCACCGGCTGCTTGGGCACGAAGGTAAAGCCGTCGGCCATCAAGTGCTGCACCAGGCCGGTGTCCATCAGGCTTTCGGCCATGGGGCCGTTGTCGATGGCGGTCACCAGCATGCCGCGGTTGACCAACTGCCAGGTCCAGCCGCCCGGCGCTGCGCCGAGGTCGACGCCGGTCATGTCGCCGTGCAGGCGCTCGTCCCATTGGTCGCGGGGGATAAAGTGGTGCCAGGCCTCTTCCAGCTTGAGGGTCGAGCGGCTTGGCGCGTCACGCGGGAACTTGAGGCGCGGGATGCCCATCGGCCACATGGCCGAGTTGTTCGGCTCGGCCAGGCCCATGAACACTTCACGGCCGCTTTTGAAGGTCAGTAGCAGGCGCGGCTTGCTCGGGTCATCCACCAGCTTGCCGGCGCTCAATAAAGCTTTACGCAGGTGCACTTCGAATTTTTTGCAAAAATTCGAGAGTTCCTTGCCGTCGTTGGTGTCGACCATTTCCAGCCACAGGCTGCCGCACACCGGAAAACCCTGCAGGTGAGCGAGGATCACGCTGATGCGGTCAGTTTCCGGCAGGTCGATGAATACCCCGCGCGCCCACTGCCTTGGGAAGATCAGCTCGGCAAAGCGCTGGCCGTGCATCAGGCGCTGAGCGCCGTCTTCTTCGGTGCAGACAAATTCGGCGCAGGCGCTGCCTGTCTTGGCCTTGGCATAGCCGGAAACGTTCAGGCGCGCGGCAAGGTCCGCGATCTCGGAACAGACTTCGCTTTCAAAACCCGGGCGGCAGTGCATAAAAAGGGTGTTCATCAACTCTCCTGGTGAATCAACCGACGTTGCGCTGTCGCAATGCCTGTCATGAAAACCCGCGCATGATAACGGAGTTCGGAACCTTGGACTTAACGATAGAGTCCAGTTATTAGCCTGCTAATGAAAACAGGGCTAAGTTGATAGCTCTGTTCGTCCCGTCAGGTCCGTAGCCGTGCGGACCATAAGGAGTCGTGTCATGTCATCGCTTGATAGCCTGAGTACCCTTAAAACTCTTGAAATAGACAGTAAAACCTACCACTACTTCAGCCTGCCCGAAGCCGCCAAGCGCTTGGGCGACCTCGATAAGCTGCCGATGTCGCTCAAGGTGCTGCTGGAAAACCTGCTGCGCTGGGAAGACGGTAAGACCGTCACTGGCGCCGACCTCAAGGCCATTGCCGCCTGGCTCAAGGAGCGTCAGTCCGACCGTGAGATCCAGTACCGCCCCGCCCGGGTGTTGATGCAAGACTTTACCGGTGTGCCCGCCGTGGTCGACCTGGCCGCCATGCGCGCCGCCGTGGCCAAGGCCGGTGGCGACCCGCAGCGTATCAACCCGCTGTCGCCGGTGGATTTGGTGATCGACCACTCGGTGATGGTCGACAAGTTCGGCAACGCCGACGCCTTCGAGCAAAACGTCGACATCGAGATGCAGCGCAACGGCGAACGCTACGCCTTCCTGCGTTGGGGCCAGAGCGCCTTCGATAACTTCAGCGTGGTGCCACCGGGCACTGGCATCTGCCACCAGGTCAACCTCGAATACCTCGGCCGCACCGTGTGGACCAAGGACGAAGACGGCCGCACCTACGCCTTCCCCGACACCTTGGTTGGCACCGACTCCCACACCACCATGATCAACGGCCTCGGCGTACTCGGCTGGGGCGTGGGCGGGATCGAAGCGGAAGCCGCGATGCTCGGCCAGCCGGTGTCGATGCTGATCCCGGAAGTGATCGGCTTCAAGCTCACCGGCAAATTGAAGGAAGGCATCACCGCCACTGACCTGGTGCTGACCGTGACCCAGATGCTGCGCAAGAAAGGCGTGGTGGGTAAATTCGTCGAGTTCTACGGCGATGGTCTGGCCGACCTGCCGTTGGCCGACCGCGCGACCATTGCCAACATGGCCCCGGAATACGGCGCCACCTGCGGCTTTTTCCCGGTGGATGAGGTAACGCTGGACTACCTGCGCTTGTCTGGCCGACCTACGGAAACCGTAAAACTGGTTGAGGCCTACACCAAGGCGCAGGGCCTGTGGCGCAATGCCGGCCAGGAGCCGGTATTCACCGACAGCCTGGCGCTGGACATGGGTAGCGTCGAAGCCAGCCTCGCCGGGCCAAAACGCCCACAGGACCGTGTGTCGCTGCCAAATGTCGGCCAGGCATTCAGCGACTTCCTCGACCTGCAGTTCAAACCCACCAACAAGGAAGAAGGTCGCCTCGAAAGCGAAGGCGGCGGCGGGGTTGCCGTGGGCAATGCCGACCTGGTGGGCGAAACCGACTACGAATACGACGGCCACACTTACCGCCTGAAAAACGGTGCCGTGGTGATCGCCGCGATCACCTCCTGCACCAACACCTCCAACCCCAGTGTGATGATGGCGGCCGGGCTGGTGGCGAAAAAGGCTGTGGAAAAGGGCCTCACCCGAAAACCCTGGGTGAAAACCTCGCTGGCCCCGGGCTCCAAGGTGGTCACTGATTACTACAAGGCCGCAGGTCTCACCCACTATCTGGATAAACTCGGCTTCGACTTGGTGGGTTACGGCTGCACCACGTGCATCGGCAACTCCGGGCCGTTGCCCGAGCCGATCGAGAAAGCCATCCAGAAAGCTGACCTTGCCGTAGCATCGGTGCTCTCCGGCAACCGCAACTTCGAAGGCCGCGTGCATCCGCTGGTCAAGACCAACTGGCTGGCGTCACCGCCCCTGGTCGTGGCTTATGCCCTGGCCGGCACCGTGCGTATCGATATCAGCAGCGAACCGCTGGGTAACGATCAAGCGGGCAATCCGGTCTATCTGAAAGACATCTGGCCCACCAGCCAGGAAATCGCCGATGCCGTCGCTCAAGTCACCACGGGGATGTTCCACAAGGAATACGCCGAAGTGTTTGCCGGTGACGAACAGTGGCAAGCGATTGAAGTGCCGCAAGCCGCGACGTACGTGTGGCAGAAAGACTCCACCTACATCCAGCACCCGCCATTCTTCGACGATATTTCCGGGCCTCTGCCGGTGATCAAGGACGTCAAAGGCGCGAATGTGCTGGCGATGCTGGGAGACTCGGTCACCACTGACCACATCTCCCCCGCCGGCAACATCAAAACCGACAGCCCTGCAGGCCGTTACCTGCGAGAACAAGGCGTGGAGCCACGCGACTTCAACTCCTATGGCTCACGCCGAGGCAACCATGAAGTGATGATGCGCGGCACCTTTGCCAACATCCGCATCCGCAATGAAATGCTCGGCGGCGAGGAAGGCGGTAATACGCTGTACATCCCTACCGGCGAGAAAATGCCGATCTACGACGCCGCGATGAAATACCAGGCTTCGGCCACGCCGCTGGTGGTGATTGCCGGCCAGGAATACGGCACAGGCTCAAGCCGTGACTGGGCGGCCAAAGGCACCAACCTGCTGGGTGTGAAGGCCGTGATTGCCGAGAGCTTCGAACGCATTCACCGCTCCAACCTGGTGGGCATGGGCGTGTTGCCGCTGCAGTTCAAGCTGGACCAGAACCGCAAGTCGCTGAAGCTGACGGGCAAGGAGCAGGTCGACATTCTTGGGCTGACGGAAGCAGAGATCGTGCCGCGCATGAACCTGACGCTGGTGATTACGCGGGAGGATGGCAGTACAGAGAAGCTAGAGGCGCTGTGCCGGATTGATACGTTGAATGAAGTGGAATACTTCAAATCCGGCGGCATATTGCACTACGTGTTGCGCCAGCTAATCGCTTCCTGACAAACGCTGGAGATCTAATGTGGGAGCTGGCTTGCCTGCGATAGCGGTGTATCAGTTGCAGGTAGGCTGGCTGGCCCACCGCCATCGCAGGCAAGCCAGCTCCCACCGTTTTGAACGCGTTTCAAATTAGCCGAAGAGCCACTTCCACAGCAGCACCAGCACGACGACCGCCAACACCGGCCGGGCAATCCGGTACGCCTTGGGATGCTTGCGCTTCCACTGCTTCACCACACCGCTGAACGTGTCACTGAACGTCTTGCTCCAGGCATACGCCTGGTTGATCCCACCCACCCGCTCGTCATCCAGGTTCTGCGGTGCAGTCGCGCGGCCCAACTGCTTGCTGACCCAGCGGTTGACGCGGGTCATCACGCGGTTGCTCAGCGGCCGCTCAATGTCGCAGAACAGAATCACACGGGTCTGCTCGGTTTCGTTCTTGACCCAGTGCACGTAGGTTTCGTCGAACATCACGTCGTCACCGTCGCGCCAGGCGTATTCCTCGCCGTCAACAAAGATCCGGCAGGCGTCGGAATTCGGCGTGGACAACCCCAGGTGGTAACGCAGCGAGCCGGCAAACGGGTCGCGATGCGGGTTAAGGTGGCTGCCGCCAGGCAACAGCGCGAACATCGCGCCTTTCACGTTAGGAATGCTGCTCACCAGTGCTACGGTTTTCGGGCACAGTGCCTCGGCCGACGGCAGGGGTTTGTCGTACCACTTGAGGTAGAAACGCTTCCAGCCCTTCTTGAAGAACGACCCGAAGCCGGCGTCGTTGTTCTTTTCGGCAGCGCGGATGTAACCCTCGTCGAACAGGTGCATGGCCTCTTCGCGGATCACTTCCCAGTTGTCCTTGAGCACGTCCAGTTCCGGGAACTTGCTGCGGTCCAGGTACGGTTTGGACGGCACCGCCGAGAACAGGTACATCAAAGCGTTATACGGGGCGAACAGCGCCGAATGGTTGACGAATTGGCGCAACATCGGCAAACGGGCCTTACCGCGCAGGTGCACATACAGCGTGCTGCCAATAAACAACAGCAACACCGACAGTTTGGCGGCCAAAGAAAAGGTCATGCAGCAACTCCTGGAAATAAGCGCCTGGCCAACAGCAGACGTAGCAGCCGGCCATGATAAACATTTGGGCCAGTATGCAGAAGGCCTAGCTTACCTGCGCTGATTCACATCAAGCCTGGTTTTCCTGTTCGGTAAACAAATCGCTGAACAGCATGCTCGACAGGTAACGCTCACCGGAGTCCGGCAGAATCACCACGATGGTCTTGCCTTGCATTTCCGGCTTCTCGGCCAGGCGCACCGCCACGGCCATCGCGGCGCCGCAGGAGATGCCGCACAGAATCCCTTCTTCTTGCATCAGACGCCGTGCCATGGCCTTGGATTCGTCGTCGGTGACCAGTTCCACGCGGTCGACCATCGACAGGTCGAGGTTTTTCGGCACGAAACCGGCGCCGATGCCCTGAATCTTGTGCGGGCTCGGCTTGATTTCCTCACCGGCCAGCGCCTGGGTGATCACCGGCGACACGATTGGCTCGACGGCCACCGACAGAATCGGCTTGCCCTGAATGTTCTTGATATAGCGCGACACGCCGGTGATGGTGCCGCCGGTACCCACGCCCGCGACCAGCACGTCCACGGCGCCATCGGTGTCATTCCAGATTTCCGGGCCGGTGGTTTTTTCGTGGATCGCCGGATTCGCCGGATTTTCGAATTGAGCCGGCATGAAATAAGTGGCCGGATCGCTGGCGACGATTTCGCCAGCCTTTTCGATAGCGCCCTTCATGCCCTTGGCCGGTTCGGTCAGCACCAATTCGGCCCCCAGGGCCTTGAGCACTTTGCGCCGCTCGATACTCATGGACGCCGGCATGGTCAGCAGCAATTTATAGCCACGGGCAGCGGCGACAAACGCCAGGCCGATGCCGGTGTTGCCGGAGGTGGGTTCGACAATGGTCATGCCCGGCTTGAGTTTGCCAGTGCTTTCAGCGTCCCAGATCATGTTGGCGCCAATGCGGCATTTCACCGAGTAACCCGGGTTACGCCCCTCGATCTTGGCCAGAATGGTCACGCCACGCGGTGCGATACGGTTGATCTGAACCAGCGGCGTATTACCGATGGAGTGCGCGTTGTCTGCAAAGATACGGCTCATGACGGGTCCTATTTGGCAGTTTCCAGAAAGGCCCAAGGGTATGCCTCACCTCTCGAAGCGTCCAGTCGGAGGAACGTTGTCGCATTCAAAACAGTCAACCTCCTAACTGCAAGGAGATCTGCACCATGAAACGTCGTTACAGTTGGCCGCTATGGACCGTCGCCGGGCTGGTGGTGGTATTGGTTGCCTTGAACATCGCGCTGCCCTATCTGGTGCGCAACTATTTGAATGAAAAGCTCGCCGACATGGGCGACTACCGTGGCGAAGTCACTGATGTGGACTTGGCGTTGTGGCGCGGTGCCTATCGCATCAATGGCCTGAAGATCGTCAAGGTCGACGGCAAGGTGCCCGTACCGTTCGTCAACGCGCCGTTGATCGAATTTGCCGTGAGCTGGCACTCGTTGTGGTACGACCATGCGGTGGTCGCCGAGGGGCATTTCGTCAAGCCGGAGCTCAACTTCGTCGACGGCGGCGCCAACAAGCAGGCGTCACAGACGGGTGAAGGCACCGACTGGCAGGAACAGTTGAGAAAACTGCTGCCGATCACCCTGAATGAAATGCGCATTGAAGACGGCAAGATTTCGTTCCACAACTTCAATTCCAAACCGCCGGTGAACATCAACACCACCTCGGTCAATGCCAGTTTCTACAACCTCACCAACGTGGTGGACGTCAAAGGCAAGCGCGACGCGCGCTTCGAAGGCAAGGCCTTGCTGCAAGGCCAGGCGCCACTGGAGGCCACGGCGACGTTTGATCCGCTGAGCGACTTTGAAGAATTCGAGTTCCGCTTCCGCGCCCGCGACCTGCAGCTCAAGCGCATGAATGACTTCGCCTCGGCCTACGGCAAGTTCGACTTCAAGGCCGGCACCGGCGACGTGGTGATCGAAGCCCAGGCCGAAAAAGGCCAACTGACGGGTTACATCAAACCGCTGCTGCGCAACGTGGAAGTGTTCGACTGGAAGCAGGACGTGGAGAACAAGGACAAGAACATCTTCCGCTCGATCTGGGAAGCCGTGGTCGGCGCCAGTGAAACAGTGCTGAAAAACCAGAGCGAAAACCAGTTCGCCAGCCGCGTCGAGCTCAGTGGCAGCGTGCACCAGCAAGATGTCAGCGCGTTCTCGGCCTTTATCTCGATCTTGCGTAATGGATTCATCCAGGCATTCAATGCGCGCTATGAACAGCCCAAGCCCTCGGCGGACTAGGCCTGACTGACCATTCAGAGACTGAATAGTCCGTCTGCGTTCACAGTCGCCAGGGCTGCGCGGTATAGTCCGGCCATTGATGAATTCGAGGAAATACCGATGAAGTTCGAAGGCACCCAGGCCTACGTTGCCACCGACGACCTGAAACTGGCCGTCAACGCCGCCATCACCCTGGAGCGACCGCTGCTGGTCAAGGGCGAGCCTGGCACGGGCAAGACCATGCTTGCCGAGCAACTGGCCGAATCCTTCGGCGCCAAGCTGATCACCTGGCACATCAAGTCCACCACCAAGGCCCATCAGGGCCTCTACGAGTACGACGCGGTCAGCCGCCTGCGCGACTCGCAACTGGGCGTGGATAAGGTGCACGACGTGCGCAACTACTTGAAGAAGGGCAAGCTCTGGGAAGCCTTCGAGTCCGAAGAGCGGGTAATCCTGCTGATCGATGAAATCGACAAGGCCGACATCGAGTTCCCCAACGACCTGCTGCAAGAACTCGACAAAATGGAGTTCTACGTCTACGAAATCGATGAGACCATCAAGGCGAAGAAGCGCCCGATCATCATCATTACCTCCAACAACGAAAAAGAGCTGCCGGACGCGTTCCTGCGCCGCTGCTTCTTCCATTACATCGCCTTCCCCGACCGCACCACCCTGCAAAAGATCGTCGATGTGCACTATCCCGACATCAAGAAAGACCTGGTCAGCGAAGCGCTGGACGTGTTCTTCGACGTGCGCAAAGTACCCGGGCTGAAGAAAAAACCGTCCACCTCCGAACTCGTCGACTGGCTCAAGCTGCTGATGGCCGACAACATCGGCGAAGCCGTGCTGCGCGAGCGCGACCCGACCAAGGCCATCCCGCCGCTGGCCGGTGCGCTGGTGAAGAACGAGCAAGACGTGCAGTTGTTGGAGCGTCTGGCGTTCATGAGCCGTCGCGGTAATCGCTGATGCTGCTCAACCTGTTCAACGAGATGCGCGCCGCCAAGGTGCCGGTGTCGGTGCGCGAGCTGCTCGACCTGATCAACGCGCTGAAACAGCGCGTGACCTTCGCCGACATGGACGAGTTTTACTACTTGGCCCGGGCAATCCTGGTGAAGGACGAACGGCATTTCGACAAGTTTGACCGCGCCTTCGGCGCGTATTTCAACGGCCTGGAAAAACTCGACGACCACCTGCAGGCACTGATCCCCGAAGACTGGTTGCGCAAGGAATTCGAACGCTCGCTGAGCGATGAGGAACGCGCGCAGATCCAGTCCCTCGGCGGCCTCGACAAATTGATCGAGGAATTCAAGAAACGCCTGGAAGAACAGAAGGAACGCCACGCCGGCGGCAACAAATGGATTGGCACCGGCGGCACCAGCCCGTTCGGTTCCGGCGGCTACAACCCCGAGGGTATTCGTGTCGGCGATGCCGGCAAGCGCCAGGGCAAGGCGGTGAAAGTCTGGGACCAGCGCGAGTACAAGAACCTCGACGACCAGGTCGAGCTGGGCACGCGCAACATCAAAATCGCCCTGCGCCGCCTGCGCAAATTCGCGCGCCAGGGTGCGGCGGAAGAGCTGGACATTGACGGCACCATCGACCACACCGCCCGCGATGCCGGGCTGCTGAATATCCAAATGCGCCCGGAGCGACGCAACACCATCAAGCTGTTGCTGCTGTTCGACATCGGCGGCTCGATGGATGCCCACGTGAAAATCTGCGAAGAGCTGTTCTCCGCGTGCAAGACCGAGTTCAAACACCTGGAGTACTTCTACTTCCACAACTTTGTGTACGAATCGGTGTGGAAGAACAACCTGCGCCGCACGTCCGAACGCACGTCAACCCAGGACCTGCTGCACAAGTATGGCGCCGATTACAAAGTGATCTTTATCGGCGACGCGTCGATGGCGCCGTATGAGATTACCCAGGCGGGTGGCAGCGTCGAGCACTGGAATGAAGAGCCGGGGTATGTGTGGATGCAGCGCTTCATGGCCAAGTACAAAAAGCTGATCTGGATTAACCCGTATCCGAAGGATACTTGGGGGTATACGGCGTCGACGGAGATTGTGCGGGAGTTGGTGGAGGATCAGATGTATCCGTTGACCCTGCGGGGGTTGGAAGAAGGGATGCGGTTTCTCTCCAAATAAACGGCGCGCCCACATTTTGAACAGCGCCGTTAGTTAAATCGGCGCAAATACTCAATGTGCTGCTGGTAGGCTGTCGGTTGTACGACCGGCGCCAACTTCACCTTCTCTCCCGGCAAGCACTGCGCCAATCGCGCCAGCGACAGCGGCGTCAACGCCCCCAGACGCGGATACCCCCCAATCGTCTGCCGATCATTAAGCAACACAATCGGCTGCCCATCCGGCGGCACCTGGATCGCCCCCAGCGCAATCCCCTCGGAAATCAACGACGGTCCCTGGTACTGCAACGGCGTGCCCAGCAAGCGCATGCCCATGCGGTCGGCGCGGCTGTCGAGGGCCCATTCGGTGTTGAACGCATCGAACAGGCTTTGGCCGCTGAACTGACCGATCTGCGCGCCGACAATCACGTCCAGCGGCTTACCGGATGGCACCTCCTGGGCATTCAGCACCTTCATTGCACCGCCTGTACCGGAATAGACCAGGCGCCCGCCTTCGGCCAGCGCCTTGCCAAAACCGTCTACCCCGCCCAATTCCTCCCGCACAACGGTGGCGCAACTGCCCAGCACATCCGGCGCATCGAACCCGCCCGGCGCCGCCAGGTACGCGCGCGCCCCACTGAAAGGCTGGGTGAAGCGCAAACGCTGGCCCTTTTGCAGGATAAAACTGCGGCCGGGGCTGATAGCGCGCTCGTCGACATACGCACCCAGGTCTGCACCGGCCAGAGCCAGCAGGCAATAATCGTCGGCTTGCACGGTAAAGCCGCCGAGGGTGATTTCCACCACTGGCGCGTCCAGTGCGTTACCCAGTAGCCAGTTGGCCCAGGACATCGACACCCAATCCAGCGCGCCGCCCTGGGTCACGCCCAAGTGGCGCACGCCAAAGCGACCGGCGTCCTGCAGCAGGCACAGCGGCGTGCTGGCCTCGATGATCAAGCGGCTCATGCCTGTGCCTCCAACGGGGTGTCATCGCCACCTAATTTGATGAACTGGGCGTGATCGACCGGTTCGAAACGTACGGTGTCGCCCGGTTGCATCAGGCTGTAGCCGTCGCGATCACGGTCGAACAGCTTGGCCGGGGTGCGGCCGATCAGGTTCCAGCCACCCGGGGATACCACCGGGTAGGCGGCGGTTTGCCGTTCGGCGATGCCCACGCTGCCGGCCGCCACGCGCTTGCGCGGGGTGTTGAGGCGTGGCGTGGCGAGGATTTCATCCACCAGCCCCATAAAGGCAAAGCCAGGCGCGAAGCCAAGGGCGAACACCTGATATTCGTGGGCGCTGTGGCGGCGGATCACGTCGTCGATGGCCAGCCCGCTGCGTTGGCTGAGCAAGGTCAATTCCGGGCCGACGCTCAGGTCGTACCACACCGGCAGCACGTGGCGCTGGCCGCCGCCCTGGGCTTGCGGCTGCAGGTCGGTGAGGGCGTGAGTGATCAGCTCCCGTGCCTGGGCTGGGCTCAAGACGGTGAGGTCGTAATGCACCATCAAGGTGGTGTACGACGGCACCAGGTCCACCAATGCCGCGCCAAACCCTCTGCGCAGGCGCTGGCTAGCGGCGAGCATCCAGGGCATGTTGGCTTCGGCGATTGCATCAAACAGACGTACCATCAGGCAGTCGATGGCCACCACTTCAATCCGTGGCTTCATGCTGGTTTCAAGGCCTCGCGGATGCGCTGTACAGCTGCGACGGAACTGGCGTTGTCGCCATGCACGCACAGGGTATTGGCCTGTAAGGCCAGCGGGCTGCCGTCGCTCGCGGTTAGCGCCTCGCCACGGGAAATGGTCAGGGCTTGCTGCACGATGGTCTCAGAGTCGTGGTGCACCGCGCCGGGCAACTGGCGGGACACCAGATGGCCATTGTTGTCGTAGGCCCGGTCGGCGAAGGCTTCGAACCACAGGGTCACCCCATATTCGTTACCCAACGCCTGGGCCACGCTGTTGTCGCGAGTGGCCAGCAGCATCAGCGGCAGCTCGCCATAAGCGGCGACGGCCTGGATCACGGCGCGCAACTGCATAGGGTTGGCCATCATGTCGTTGTACATCGCGCCGTGGGGTTTAACGTAGCTGACCCGCCCACCTTGCGCCCGGCACATACCTTCAAGGGCGCCGATCTGATAGTGCAACAGGTCCTGGATTTCCTGCGCAGTGTAAGCCATGGAGCGGCGGCCGAAGCCCTGCAGGTCCTGGTAGGCCGGGTGCGCGCCGATTTGCACGCCGTGCTTGAGCGCCAGGCTGACGGTTTTGCGCATGATGCTCGGGTCACCGGCATGGAAGCCGCACGCCACGTTGGCGCAATCAATGAACGGCATGATCTCGGCGTCCAGACCCATGGTCCAGTTGCCGAAGCTTTCGCCAATATCGCAATTCAGTAGCAAACGGCTCACGGTAGGTGCTCCTGTAGGCTTTGTTTTTTTGTAGTGTGGGTTTTTTTACGCAGAACTCGCAACTTGTCCTGACACCCCAACGGCGCTTATCGTGGAATAGCTCGATTTTTGGCGCTGGCCCGGTGCGGCGTCCAACTAATAAAAACCGATCCATGCATAAGAAAAAGTTGATCCCATGAATTTGAAGTTTCTCGAAACCTTCGTCTGGGTGGCCAAACTCAAGAGTTTCCGCCTGACCGCCGAGAAGTTGTTCACCACCCAGGCCTCGATCTCAAGCCGCATCGCCGTGCTGGAAAACGAGCTGGGGGTGAAGTTGTTTCTGCGTGACTCACGCGGCGTGAGCCTGACCCCGGAAGGCTTGAAGGTGCTCGATTATGCCGAGCAGATGCTGGTGACCCTGCAGGGTTTGAAGCAGTCCCTGGAGACCACCAGCAGCAAGGTCGGGCGCATCCGCATCGGCGCCATGGACACGGTGATCCACACGTGGCTCAGCCCGCTGGTGGCGGAACTGATGGACCATTTCCCATTGGTAGAAATCGAGTTGGTCGCCGATACCGCGCTGAACCTCAGCGATCAACTGCAAAAAGGCTTCCTCGACCTGATCCTGCAAACCGACCTGCTGCGCCTCGAAAGCGTACGCAGCCTGGAGCTGGCCAGCCACCCCATGGCGTGGATCGTCGCCAGCCAATCAATCTACAATCGGGAGTACGCTTCCCTCGCCGAACTGGCCCAGGAGCGCATCATCACCTACTCGAAAAATTCCCACCCGCACCAGGACGTCATCAGCCTGATGCAGGCCAACGGCGTGGCCGCGCCACGGATGAACTGCGTGAACTCGGTGTCGGCGATTACCCGCTTGCTGCGCGATGGCTTTGGGATTGGTGCGTTGCCGCCGGTGCTGGTCAGAGAAGAGCTGGCGCGCGGGGAATTGGTGATGCTGCCGATGGCGCAGCGCTTGCCGAACTTGCAGGTGGTGGTGTCGTGGCGTGTGGGGGTGGAGTTGGTGGAGGAGATTGTGGGGTTGTGTCAGAAAGTCGTTGCCCGCTATGCCGGGGAAGTCGGTGAAGACAGAATGTTACTGACGAAACCCGATTAAACTGTGGGAGCTGGCTTGCCTGGGATAGCCATCGGTATCTACACATTCTAAATGTGATATCGCGTAGCAGAGGCTCGCTATGCCTAGGCTGCGATAGCGGTGTATCAGTCACTGATAAATAGCTATCGCAGGCAAGCCGGCTCCCACATTTGACCGCATCGGTCTTTAGAGGCCTTTGAGGTCACGCTCTTCTATCGGCCGGCTCTGGCGCAGGCGCTTGCCGCCCAACACCACCCAGTCGATCAGGCGGAACAGGCATTCGATGCCAAACGACAACAGCATCGCCCCGCCCAACCCCCAGCCCATGGCTTCGGGGGTCAGCAGGATCTGGTAGCTGTAGCCATTCCAGGTTTCCTGGCGAATATCCGGGTCCGCCGCCACCGCCACTTGCAGGGCGCGGATGTACCAAGGCCCTTGCATCGCCTGGAACTGCTTGTCCAGCGCCACTTGGCGGTCAAGCATGGCGCCCAGGCTGTTGGCGTCGCTCTGGAACACGGGATCATCACTGGCGCGGTAATGCGCCACCAACGCCTGCAAGTCACCGTTGAAGAACTGCCGTGCGGTGGTTTCGAACCCGCTCAAGCCGGTCTGGGCCTCGATCAGGTGAGCCTCGACGCGCTTGGCGTAGTCGTTGATAAACCCGGGCACTTGCACGCCGACCAACAGGCCGATGGCAAACAGCACCAACCGCAGATAACTGAGCAACATGGTCGATATCCTTACTCGGTGATGCCTTGGCTGACGCATTCACCGCGTCGCCACAGGCTCCATTGGCCCGGTTCGTAACGGGTCCAGTTTTCGTTGTCGGTCAAAGGCTCGGTGGCGATCACGGTGACGAGATCATTGGGTGTGGTTTCGGCCTGAAAATCGACGATCACGTCGACATCTTTCAAGCGCGCCGGCCCAAAAGGTGCGCGGCGGGTAATCTGCGCCAATTTGGTCGAGCAGTAGCAGAAAAGCCAGTCGCCATCGCTGAGCAGGCAGTTGAACACGCCTATGCTGCGGTATTCGGAACAGGCGGCAATCAGGTCCGGCAAGACGTTTTCAATCTCCACCGGCTCAGGAAAGGCTTCGCGCACGCGATTGAGCAAATCGCAGAACGCCGCTTCGCTGTCGGTATCGCCCACCGGGCGGTAGAACGTGGCGCGGGGATTGAAGTCTGCCAGTTGGCCGTTATGTGCGAAGCACCAGTTGCGCCCCCACAGTTCGCGCACAAACGGGTGGGTATTGGCCAAGCTGACCTTGCCGACGTTGGCCTGGCGAATATGGCCAATCACCACTTCACTTTTGATCGGATAACGCTGTACCAGCAACGCGACTTCCGACTCACTGCTCGCAGCCGGGTCCTGGAACAAGCGCAGGCCACGCCCTTCATAAAACGCAATGCCCCAACCGTCGCGGTGCGGGCCGGTGCGCCCACCGCGCTGCATCAGCCCGGTAAAGCTGAACACGATGTCGGTGGGGACGTTGGCACTCATGCCCAATAATTCACACATGCCAGGGCTCTCGCTACAACGTTAAAGGCGTGGTTCGACCCGCATACCGCTCACAGGCTCAGGACGGCGGAAAGGTACGTCATCGTCATCGCTTTCAGGTTCAGCGGCCAATGCCGCATCGGCGGCGGCCTTGCGCTCACGGCGAGCGTTGGCGGCGCGCTCGATGGGCCAGCGGATCAACACGATCACGAGGTACACGCCAAAGGCAATCATGGTGTACATGAACAAATCGGAAATGGCCCGCCAGGCGTTGTTGCCGACCTTGAGCAACAGGTCCAGGGCGGTTATCGCCACGGCCGGCGCGAACTGGGTCTTGACCGGATCGACGATGGTCGGGCTGAGCAGCAGCACCGCCATCAGCAATTGCAACGGCTCGCGCAGCCAGCGCCAGATCCAGCGGGTCATGCGCCACCACACCAATAGGCAGCCCAAGGCAGCGAAGGCGTAAAGGCCCCAAGCAGTCAGATAGTCGTTCTCGGTCATGGTGTCCATGGCAAGGTTGGCAAACAGGCGGCTATGATAACGGCTTTTGCGTGTCGCGGCTGCAATGCCTGCCACCGTCTGCCAGATAGAGAATAATCCATGCCTATGTCGACACCCCCGATTGCCCGCAAGGCCCAAGGCCCAGATCCGTACGCCTGGCTGCAAACGCGTGACAGCGCTGAGGTACTCGATTACCTCAAGGCCGAAAACGCCTGGCAGGAAGCCCAGCTCGCCGACCAGCAGGCCCTGCGCGAAAGCCTGTTCGAGGAGATCAAGGGGCGCATTCTCGAGACTGACCTGTCGCTGCCCTCCCCCTGGGGACCGTATCTTTACTACACCCGCACCACCGCCGGTGACGAATACGCCCGCCACTACCGCTGCCGCCGCCCGGATGACGACAGCAATCAGGTGGATGACAGCAGCGAAGAATTGCTGCTCGACCCGAACGTGCTCGCCAATGGCGGCTTCTTCTCCCTCGGCGCGTTCAGCATCAGCCCCGACCACCAGCGCCTGGCCTACAGCCTGGATACCAGCGGTGAAGAGGTCTACACCCTGTACGTGAAGGAATTGGCCAACGGCAAGGTCAGTGAACTGGAGTTCCAGGACTGCGACGGCAGCATGACTTGGGCCAATGACAGCCTGACCCTGTTCTTCGGCGAATTGGACGACACCCACCGTCCGCACAAACTCTACCGCTATCGCTTGGATGGGACGGCGGCGCAGGAAGTGTTCCATGAGCCGGACGGGCGTTTCTTCCTGCATTGCTACCGTTCCAGCTCCGAGCGCCAGTTGCTGCTGGCCCTGGGCAGCAAGACCACCAGCGAAATCTGGGCGCTGGACGCCGACCAGCCGCAACTGGACTTTACCTGCCTGGCGCCACGGGTCGAAGACCATGAATACGATGTCGACCACGGTCAGTTGAATGGCGCGTGGACCTGGTTTATCCGCAGCAACCGTGATGGCATCAACTACGCATTGTTCGTGGCGACCGACATTGGCGACGTGCCGACCGAGGCAGAGTGGCAAAACCTGATCCCCCACAGCGATGACGTCATGCTCGACGGCGTGAGCCTGAATGCCAGCGCCATGACCCTGAGCCTACGCATTGGTGGGCTGCCCGTGATCGAAGTTCACCCGCAAGGCGTGCCGGCTTATCGGGTGGAATTGCCCGACGCCGCCTACAGCCTCTACGTTCAAAACAGCCTGGAATTTGTCAGCGACAAGATTCGCCTGCGCTATGAGGCGCTTAACCGCCCGGCCCAGGTTCGCCAGCTGGAACTGGCCAACGGCGCACAGCAGGTGCTCAAGGAAACCCCGGTGCTTGGCGTGTTCAATGCCGACGATTACGTCAGCCAGCGCCTGTGGGCCACCTCGGCGGACGGCACACAGGTGCCGATCAGCCTGGTGGTCAAGCGCGACCAGTTGGGCAAGCCTGTGCCGCTGTACCTGTACGGCTACGGCGCCTACGGTTCGAGCCTCGACCCTTGGTTTTCCCACGCACGCCTGAGCCTGCTCGACCGTGGCGTGGCCTTCGCCATTGCGCATGTGCGCGGCGGCGGTGAATTGGGCGAGGCCTGGTACCGCAATGGCAAGCAGGAGCACAAGCAGAACACTTTCAGCGACTTTATCGCCTGCGCCGAGCACTTGATCGCCAAGGGCCTGACCACCTCCAAACAACTGGCAATCAGCGGCGGCAGTGCCGGCGGCCTGTTGATCGGCGCCGTACTTAACCAGCGTCCGGAGCTGTTCCAGGCGGCGATTGCCGAAGTGCCTTTCGTCGACGTGCTTAACACCATGCTCGACCCGGAGTTGCCGCTGACCATCACCGAGTACGACGAGTGGGGCAACCCGCAAGAGCCCGAGGTGTATGCGCGCATCCAGGCCTATGCGCCGTATGAAAACGTCAGCGCCCAGGCCTACCCGGCCATGCTGGTGATCGCCGGCTACAACGACAGCCGCGTGCAATATTGGGAAGCGGCCAAGTGGGTGGCCAAGCTGCGCGCTACCAAGACCGACGACAACCTGCTGCTGCTCAAGACCGAATTGGGCGCCGGCCACGGTGGCATGAGTGGTCGTTACCAGGGATTACGTGACGTAGCACTCGAATATGGCTTTGTGTTCAAGGTATTGGGGCTGGTTTAAGGAACTTAGTGCGGCGGTTCTGTCTGAACACAGGACCGCCCTACATGATTGATGGATCAAGATTGCAGCCATGACACTACCCACGCTTCTCAACGACGAAATCCGCGACATGCTCATGGACTGCGGCCTGTTCGACCCGCTGTTTCCGGAAGATTTTCACGTCGCCGCCGGCTACTTCAACATCAGCAGCATTGCCCGTGACGAAGCGATTTTTCTCGAGGGCGATGCCGGTACTTTCATGTGCATCATCCACAGCGGCCAGGTGGCGGTGCAAAAAACCAATAGCGACGGCCAACGCCTGACCATCGCCACCCTGCGCAGTGGCCGGGCCTTTGGTGAAATGGCGGTGCTTGACGGCGAGCGGCGCTCCGCCAGTTGCGTGGCCGCCAGTGACTGCGTGCTGCTCAACCTGGGCAAGGACGCCTTGGAAAAGATGCTCAACGAAACCCCCAGGGTTGCCGCCAAGATCATCCGTGCGATTGCCATCGCCCTGTCCAAGCGCCTGCGCATGGCCGATGGGCAGCTGCTATCGCAACAGTTTTAACCGCCGGGCGTCTTCGGTTTGCTGTCGTTCTGCTGCAGGCCGGGTACCGTCTGGTCCTTCGGCGGCGTCGGCAGCACGATGGGCACAAGGGGCGGCGAGCCGTTAGTCTTGGGCATGGCCGGTGGGGTGACTTGCGGGTACAGCGTCGGCGTCGGCGTGCCCGGTGCACCTGGCGTAGGGGCCGGCGCAATCGGTACGGTTTGCAACTCCTGAGCCTGCGCTGTACCGGATGCGAGCGCGCTCAACACAATGACCGTTAGAATGCTGCACTTCATCGATGGCTCCATGGCCTGACCGGAATGTCACAAGGCTACTCCCAACCGCGCAAGAATGCCCTTCCCAATGAGATTTCCATGAAACGTTTCGTTCTGCTCGACACCACCCCGATCCCCGACAACGGCGGTGCCTTGTGCCTGTTCGAATACGGTGAAGATTTTGTCATCAAGATCCAGGGCGGTGACGGCGGCCAGTTGATGAACACGCGTATGCACGGTTCCGAAGATGCCTTGGCGCAAATCCCCTGCTGCAAAGTCGCCGGTCGCCCGGATTCGCGGGTATTGATCGGCGGGTTGGGCATGGGGTTTACCCTGGCTTCAGCCCTAAAGCACCTGGGCAAAACCGCCGAAGTGGTTGTTGCGGAGTTGGTGCCGGGCGTCGTGGAATGGAACCGTGGGCCGCTGGGAGAAAAATCCGGCCGCCCGCTACTGGATCCGCGCACGGTGATCCGTATGGAAGATGTAGCCAAGGTGCTGCAAGCCGAGCCCCAGGGCTTTGACGCGATCATGCTGGACGTCGACAACGGCCCCGAAGGCCTCACGCAAAAAGCCAACAGCTGGCTGTACTCCGCCGCAGGCCTGGCCGCCTGCGCCAAGGCCCTGCGCCCCAAAGGCGTGCTGGCCGTATGGTCGGCCAGCGCCGACAAGCTGTTCAGCGACAAACTGCGCAAGGCCGGTTTCAAAGCCGAGGAAGTGCAGGTGTTTGCCCATGGCAACAAGGGCACCCGGCACACCATCTGGATTGCGGAGAAGCTCAAGGGTTGATCACACCGCAAGCCCGCTCCCACATTTTTAATCGGAATTAGTTTCGAGAATTGCGGTAATCGATCACGTACGGCACTTTTTTGTCGAAGGTCTTTTCCAGCTCATCCCGGTCGAGCTTGGTCATGCCACCCAACTGATGAGAGGTAAAACCGCTATCCCCGACCTGCGACCCCGGCGCCAGGCTGACCATGCGCTTGGCTACAGCCTCAATCGCATCTTTGTAGCCGCCTTTCTTGTTCAGGTTGAACGCGGCCAGGTCAATCTGCGTACGCAACCAGTTGCCCCAGTAAAACTCCAGGAACTCCGGCGCGATCTCCCCAGCCTCCGGCTTGCCATAGGCCGCCTTACGGGTGAAATACACCAGGCTGCGGAAGGTGTCGTCCTGCAGGTTTTTGAAGCCCAGGTGCGCGGGCAACTGCTCGGGCGGCAGCGTCTGCCCCCTGTTGTCCTTGAGCCAGACTTTGCGCGCTGCCTCCATCCGCCGCCAGAAGCTCGCTAAAGTCGGGCTGTTGCTAAAGTCGTCGGTAACCTTGACCCACATCTTCAACCGAGGGCCACCGCCGGGCACTTCCCATAAAGTGGTGAAACTGTGGTGACCGTCGGTCAGGTACAGCTGGCCAGCGGGGCCGAGCACCACGGTTTTCATGTCATCGGGATGGGTGCCCACCGGGTCCTTGCAGGTGAAACTGGAGGGTTTGTGCAGGTCTGCGTTCTTGGGCACCTTGTCAGCTTCGCCCTGGCCGTTGGTTTCGCAGTACTCATCGAAGACCTTGGCGGGTTTGTCGGCAAACAGCCCGAGGCTGTAGTAGATCTGGTCGAAGCCCACCACGCCCTGGGTCGGGTGCAAGTGTTCGAGTGCAACCTCGATCACTTGGCCGGGTTTTGGCGTGGAGAACGCTTGGGCCTGGGCAACCACCCCACACAGCAACAACGCAGCAGTCCATGATTGCAGACGCATGATATTGAGCTCCTTATCGACAAAGTGAAGCGGTCATTTACAACGCAAGCGGCTAGAATCAACCTTATCCGTGAACCACCCAATAGCCAGGAGCCATGATGAGCTCGACCAATCCGCCCTCCCACACCGCCAAGCTGGATCGTATCCTCGCCGATGCCCAGCGCGACCGGGAAATGGGCTATCGCGACAAAGCCTTGAAAATGTACCCCCACGTGTGCGGCCGCTGCGCCCGTGAGTTCGCCGGCAAACGCCTGAGTGAGCTGACCGTACACCACCGCAACCACAATCATGATGACAATCCCCAGGACGGTTCCAACTGGGAGTTGCTGTGCCTGTACTGCCACGACAACGAACACTCGCGCTACACCGACCAGCAGTACTTCGGCGAAGGCTCCACCAGCAGCCCGACAATTGCCAAGGCGACGCATAATCCGTTTGCGGCGTTGGCTGGCCTTATGAAGAAAGACGGCTGAAAGCATCAAGCTGCAAGCTGCAAGAAAAAGCCGCTCCGCTTTTAACTTGCAGCTTGTAGCTTGCCGCTATAATGCTGCCTTTTTAAGGCACCCTTCCCCGTGGGCAATAAACGCTACAGCTGCATCGGTCTGTATAACCCCAAATCCCCCGAAAACGTCGGCTCGGTCATGCGTGCCGCCGGCTGCTACGGCGTGGCCTCGGTGTTCTACACCGGCGTGCGCTACGCGCGCGCCCGGGATTTCATCACCGACACCAAGAAAGTCCACCACGACATTCCGCTGATCGGCATCGATGACCTGAAAAAGATCCTGCCCCTGGGCTGCATCCCTGTCGCTGTGGAGCTGGTGGAAGGTGCTCGCGCGCTGCCTGAATACACCCACCCCGACCGCGCGCTGTACATCTTCGGGCCGGAAGACGGCTCCCTAGACAAAGATATCCGCGACTGGTGCGAAGACGTGGTCTACATCCCGACCACCGGCTGCATGAACCTCGCCGCCACCGTCAACGTGGTGCTCTACGATCGACTGGCCAAGGGCAACAACACCCGTTCGGGCCCCAAGTATTGATTTTTCCGGAACATCCGGCAGGTGCCAGCAGTCAGCTACATATCACTAGCCCACGTTGGAGACAGATCATGAGCGACAGCAAAACCTTGCGTCCTATCATCGAACACGCCCCGTTTGAAACGCAGCCGCAGCAAAACGTACACGGTTGGGAGCGCATCGGCTCGGTGGCCGGTGGCGTGATGATGGTGGGCAAAGGCCTGCGCCGTGGCGGGATTTTCGGCTTGATCCAAGTGGCGATCGGCGGCGTGGCGCTGGCGCGTGGGTTCACCGGGCACAGTTCGCTCAAGGACAAACTTGCACAGGGCCGCCAGGAAATGAACACGGTGCGTGCGAAGATCGAGCGGGCCGGGGAAGAGTTGCAGAACTTGAAGACCAAGGCGGAAGTGGCGGCTGAAAAAGCAACCAAGTAGTCCAGCCGAACTCGGTTAAATGTGCGCGCTTGCCCGCGATAGCAGTGTGTCAGGTTGCTGGCTCAGTAGCTGATAGACCGCTATCGCAGGCAAGCCAGCTCCCACAATGATTTCCGTCAACGCAATAATTTGCTGTCCAGCACCACTGAGGGCTCGCCAGTAATGCTCTCAGCCAGCTTTACGAACTCCGCAGTGGTGATGCTGTTCGCGCGCATCACCGCCTGAGACAAGTCATCCAGCGACCGTTTGTTATGAGTCTTCACCCGAATCTCGCGATCCAACTCCTGTAACACCATCACCGCCCGTGCCACCGTCGCGCCGCTGACATGCTCGCCGCGCAGGCTGGTCACGTCCTTGCCTTCCTTCGCCAGGCGCGCCTGGATGGCCTCATACCGCTCATCGGTAATGCCTCCGGCTCGGCGCAGCAGTTCGATCGCGTAATACTCGCCCAACCCCTCGCTGACCCAGTCACTGGCGTCGTGATCATTGAAGCGCCCAATCGCCTGCACCACTTCACGGATCAACGGGCTGATGCCGTTCTCACCGACCAGCGACGTGCGGCTGTTGAGGTAAATCGAGTCGCGCGCCGCCAGCGCGCCACGGCGCATCGGGTCACTGGCGCCCACCACCAGCAGCTTGGCCGGACGACGCGGGAACGCTGCTTCTACTTGGGGCCAGACAAAAGTCAGCAACGTCAGCACATCCATGCGCCGCATGGCCTGGCCCTTGGGCGAGGCCACGCTGACTTCAGTCTCGCCCAGGCGCACGCGACGGCTGCCGAGGGTGCCGGCGAGCATCCAGCCGGTGGGTCGGTCGAACAGGCGGGAGACGTTATCAATGCGGAATTTGTTCTTGCCGATACGCGGCCATGCGGTTTCGACGCTTTTCCAGCCAGCCGGCAGTTCGAACACCAGCCGGGAGACCAACTCGACACCGTCTTGCTGGTCGAGCCGCGCCGTCGGCACCAGGTCTTCACCGCGAAACAGCGCCCAGCTCGGCGTCATGCGCGCTTCATAGGTGCCGGGCTTGCGCGCGTGGGTGAGGCGCACGCGGTAGGTCAGGCTGGCCTTGTTGGCGCTGGGTTGCCACAGGCCACGGTGCTCAGTGATGCTCCATCGGCCGTCGGCCTTGAAGTCGCTGTAGTCACCGTCGTGGCCGAGGTCGAAGTTCAGGCTGCGCACTGCCGAGCCCTGTGACAGGCTTACGCGCACCTCGGCCTGATCGCTCTGGGGCAGGAGTTTGACGTGATAATCCAAGTCAACTTTCTTCGCGCTCCACGCTGGCATGCTCAGCGCCAGCAGTACCAGGCTCACCCCCAACCGCCCCCCTTTCATACACACTCCTTTTCAGCCGGCACGAAAAATCAGGTAGTCCTCCCAGTCGTCCTCGGGCACGCTGCCTTCGCTGAGCATGCGCCCGGACTGGGAAATGCGTTCTTGGTGCACAGCATCGCGGTCGCCGCAGACCAAGTGGTGCCACAGTGGCAGGTCCTTCCGTTCGCTGACCAGGCGATAGCCGCAGGTCGGCGGCAGCCATTTGAACTGATCCGCCTGGCCCGGGGTGAGCTGGATGCAGTCCGGCACCGATGCACGACGGTTGGGGTAGTCGGTGCACTGGCAGGTTTTCAGGTCAAGCAGTTTGCAGGCGATACGCGTGTAATAGACGCTGTTGTCGTCTTCATCCTCGAGCTTTTGCAGGCAGCACAGGCCACAGCCGTCGCACAACGACTCCCACTCCTCCTGATCGAGGTGTTCAAGGGTTTTGCGTATCCAGAAAGGTTCGACTTTGGCGGCCATGGCTCTACATCAGTATCGGTAGGTGAAAAGGCCGTCAGTCTAGTGCCCACGGCCCCTGGGGCCAAGCGCTTACGACTGGCGGTGTAACACCACTTGTCAGTCTAGTGAGCGCGCAGTAGCCTTGAACGCCGAATTGACGATCAGGAACTGCTCCATGACACGTGTTGCCGACTATCCGATCGATCCCCAGTTCACCGACCGCTGGTCACCCCGCGCCTTCACCGGCGAAACCATCTCCCAAGAAACCCTGCTGAGTTTCTTTGAAGCCGCGCGCTGGGCGCCGTCCGCCTACAACTCGCAGCCATGGCGTTTTCTTTACGCGCGCCGCGACACGCCGGACTGGGAGCGTTTCCTGGGTTTGCTGAATGAATTCAACCGTGGCTGGGCGCAACACGCGTCGGCTCTGGTGATCATCGCGTCGAAAACCGACTTCACCGCCCCCGGCGCCACCGAAGAAACCCCAGCGCTGTGGCACACCTTCGACACCGGTTCGGCCTGGGGCCACCTGGCGTTGCAAGCCAGTATCAGCGGCTGGCACACCCACGGCATGGCCGGCTTCGATCAGGAGCTGACCCGCAAAGAGCTGAAGATTCCAGACGGTTATGCGCTGCATGCGGCCGTGGCGGTTGGCAAGCTGGGCGATAAATCGACCTTGCCGGAGTACCTGCAAAGCCGTGAAGCGCCAAGCCCGCGCCGGCCGTTGAGCGAGCTGGTGTCGGAAGGTGATTTTAGCCTCTGAGCCCGGCACCCTGTTGTGCGGCGAGCCTTGAAGGTCTCGCCGCACAACCTCAGACGGCAGGTTCCTGTTTGGGCACTAACCCCGGCGTCACGTCGTAGAGCGGGCCATAGTCGAGCAACAACTCATCGCCGGCCTTGATGTCCTTGAGCGCCACATAAAACGACAGGTTCTTGCCCACGGCGATGGAAATCACGTTGTTGCTCTGCCACGCAGGCCCATTCCTCAATTGTGACGTGTTCACCAGGCTCAGAGTATTACCGCTGTTCAAGGCACTCACCGAGCGCGTGCCCGAGCGTGTGCCGAACAGGTACGTCAGCACTGCCCGCGAGCCTTGCTTGCGCTGCTCCTGAAACAGGGAGGCGTCGGTTGCATGATATTTGCCGGCGTAAGGGCCGAGCACTTCGAATTGCGCGATGTCTCGCCGTGCCCATACCGAAGCACCACGGGCTGGCCCGCCGTCATCCAGCGGCGTCACCACTTCAAGCATCTGGTCGAAACGCGGCCCATGGCTGCCTTCGCTTCGCAGCCAGTCCTTGATCGAGTCTTTGATCCGGTCGGCCACCACCTTTTTCTGCGCCGGCTCCAACCCGTCAAGCAACCCATACCAATGCGCAATGCGAATATCATCGATCGGCCCTTCAATCGCCTGGGTCAAGCTGAGCCTGGGGTTGGCCGGGTCCTGTAAAATCGGCAGCGTATTATCCACCGAATGGGTCCCCAGCGTGCGCAACGGGACAACCTCCGGCTCGGTCTTGATAATCGCCGCAGCGGCCGGAGGATCGCCGTCGGCGGGTTTGGACAAATCCAGTGGGGCATCCTGCGCCGGGGGCATGTTATCCGGTGCAGGCCGTTTGCGCGTCGCGCCTGGGGCAGGAAACCTGGCAGCCGGCTGGGTAGCCAGGTTTTCCTGCGCCCTGCTCAGACGTCGCGCCCCCGAGGTGTTGAAGGAGCCATCGCTATACACATGAGCTTTCCAGTCCACTGGATTGAGCGTGTGTTGTCGCCGGAACGCCTCTTGGGTCACCCGATTGTTCGGTTGCCGGGAGAGCCGGTGCCACTTCAGCAAATGATCGTCAGTCAGCTGGTTGTACTTGCCGCCGCCGGCCCTGAACAACAGCGCTTCGCCGCGTGGCAGCAGGCCGCCGGTGTGTTTGACGCAGGATTTGAAGTCGCCCACATCAAGATGATGGAGGCTGGCGAATCCTTCCATGGTTGCCGCATCCCGCGCTTGTTGGGTCATGCCCTGCCAATCACGCAGATGGTGGGGAGTCAGCGTGCGCGAGGGCGCACCTGCCGCGCGGTCGCGTACGATCACGCCTGCGGCACTCAACGTTCCGTCGGGCTGCACGTAATACGTCAGGGTCGGCAGGTTCAAGCGGTGCTGCCTCGCAAACCCCTTCAGCGTGAGCCGCTGCTGCTCCTGGCTGGAGAGCGCCTCCCATGCGCGCAGGTGCGTGGCGTCAATGTGGGCGCCGCCCAACGCGGCGAGGTGCTGCCACTGGTCACCCTGAACATGCTGGACCAGTAGCTCGGTTTGCCGGTTATTGTGATAAATCCGCGCCTGCACCACGCCCTCTTCAGTGCGTGTCACCTGGCGAACTTCATAGACGGCGGTGTCGCCGCTGCTGTCGGTATGGCGGATATGGGAACGGTGACCATCGGCGGCGACATACACCCCTTGGCTATTGCGCGTCAGCCCATCCAGGTTCGACTCCGCCACCTTGAATTGCCGATACTGCGCATTATCCAATTCGCTGGCGTGCTCGATATGCGCCGTGCTGACTGCGCCGTCCACGGCCCGGGTATGCGCGGTGAAATCTTCGAGAGGGCTGCCGTAAGGTTGCATTGCGTCGGCATCGAACGCGTACCAGCGGCCGTCCTTGAGTACCGCCGCGCCATCCACCCGACGTTCGGCCACGCTGAACGTGCCAATGGCCGCAGCGTCATAGTCTTTGCTCATGGCCTTGAGCACGTCATAGCTGCCCGTGGCACCCCGCAGCCGATTGATCGCGGCGCTGCCTTTTGCAACCGCGAAGCTGATGCTACCCACTGCTAGATCACCAAACCCGCCCAGTGGATCGAACGCACCGATGGCGGCGGTGCCGATTACCTTGGTCGCACGCAGCGCTTTGCTTGCAGTGGAAATGGCCGTCGCGCCGATCTTGGCGACTTTGCCGGCGGTGGCCAGGCCCGCCGTGAGAAAACCCAGTACATCCAACGCAAGGTCCATCGCGCCGTCGCCGTAGTTGCCATTCTGGAAATTGACAATGGCCGATCGCAGCGGCACCAGGTTCAGCAAAAACGTTTCAAACGCCTTGGCCCTGTCATGCTGGCGGTCTCCGGTGGTCTTGCCCCTGGCCTCTTCCTTGATGGCAGGGTCATCCAGCGCCAGATGTTCGACGAATGCAGCAGCGATCGCTTCGCTTCGCGCACTGTTGAAACTGTCCGGCGGCGCCGTTCCCGAGGTCCGCTCGCGACTTAGCTCGCCTACGGCTTCGGCGGGTGTGAATACCTTGGTCTCCCGTACCCGATTGGCGTCCCTTGAGCGTTGCTCGCGGGCTTTGTAGAGCTGTGCAGGTTGTACCGTGCCGTTGTGAAAATCGATCTCATACGCCGAGGCCACGCCGTTTCGCTCAGTCTTTACCAGCAACCGCGGTTGCTTCGGGCCTCGCGTTTTTGAGGTGAAATCCAGCCCAAGCGTGTGGGAAGTCTGCTGAAACAGGGTGATTTTGCCGAACTCGACATTACGTCGATGCTCCAAAGGCAATTGTGCAATGAGGTGTTTGACCGTAATGCCGATGGCGGATTTTTTGCCGCTGATGAATGTGTCGAACTGCTGATCGAACGCCTCGGTCACACCAAACCTGGGATTGGCATTCAAGGCTGCCAGCGGCAGGCGATTATCCGCCGAGACGAATGGCGCCGGGCTGGGCAAATCCATCATTGCGATATCGAGCAACGAATGGTCCCCCACCAGCGATGTGCGGTGCCCCGGCCCAGCGTAGTTGTGCGTGGCTAACAGCCTCTCTTCAAACAACGCGCCAAGGTCGCCAAACCGCTCGACGAGTTTGGCCAGCGCGATGTCTCTGCGCATCGGCATCGCTTGATTCAATGCCTGTGAAGCCGACAAGCGCTGGCCAAGCCGGACATTGAACGTCGCCCTGACACTGTCCAGTTGTTCGCTCGAGTATTGATCATCGCCGCGTCTTTCGATCACACCATTGGCCACGCCCCAATCTGCCAGCGCCGTTTTGCGCGCACGTTCGGTCATCACGGGATCGACCATGGCCGCATGTTCTGCCCGGATCATGACCTGGGCGAATGTCATGTTCGCAACCGTTCCCGGCGACTGTGCCTCAATCGTCGCCGCCGCCACCGACAGGCTGACCCACGCCGGGCTGCCGTACGTGAGGTTGCCGGGCAGGTCCTTGACCAGAAACTCGGGGGCCTTGTTTGCCAACAGCAAATAAGCGCCAGCGTTGGCCATCAGCGGGCTGCTTTTGCGCTGGGTGATCAGATGCTGGCGCAGGCCCTCGACCACCACCGCGGCAGGCTCGCCCCAATGTTGCTCTTGCATCAAGTCAAAGCCGGCCACTTTATTGCGGTGCGGCGCGGAGATTGATTCAGGGTCCAGGTGCAGATTGATTGCCGCGAGCAGATAGTCATTCGCGCTGTTCTCGGTGGCGATGCCACCCAGTCCGTGTTGCAGCGTCTGTCCCAAGCGCTGCGCTGCGGCGGAGCCGATCAGCGTGTTCAGCGCCTTGACCGGGTCAACCAACTCATCAGGGGAAAGCGTGTTGGGGTAACTGAGAAAGTCCAGAACCCCTTTGGTCTGCATCACCAGCGGCTGCTCACCCTGTGCATGATCATGCCGCTGGGTGATGTCGCGCATCCTGCGCTGTTGATCCGGGCTCAACGGATTCGGCCATGAGAGCGCGCCGCTCAAGTTGCCAAGCGGGTGCTGCAAGGCCCGGTCGCTCACAGCGTCGGCCAGGGATGTCAGCGAAAACAGGTTATACGGCAAGCCCAGTCCCTTGCCCTGAATAAATGCCGCGAGATTGACCGTGCTACCCAGTGCTGCGGCGTCGGATGATTCAGGCCGCACGGCCATAGGCGTGGTTTGAAGTGTGGTCTTGATCATTTCGGCAGTGGGGTTTTCGGCCAGGCGTGCGGCGATCTCATAGAGCTTGACGCCCAGCGTTGCAAGGTTGCCCTTGTCGCCCAATGACGCGTGTAACGTCGAGGCACGGTGGGTTTTGCCGGCGACGTCCACAGACGGCTGCGTCGTCTGTTGGACCGCCGGGCTGGACGAGATGACCTGCTGCTGACGAGAAGGGAAATCAATGATGTTCATAGTGATTACCTGTCGCCAGCACGCACGAGTTCGTTGAAGTCGCTCTGCAACTGAGCCTTTTTGCGTGCGTAATCACTAAGGGTCATGTCATGCAGAAACTTGTCGCTGGCCAACATTTCCGGGCTCAGTGACTGAATGTCCACCGGATAGACTTTTTTATCTTTCAACGAGTACAGAAAGTTATTCAAATGCAGATCGTTATGGTAGATCCCTTTGTCTTCCATGCCTTTCAACGCGTCATCCAGCCAGATGCGGACTACTGGGGGCAAGCTGCGCTTGGGCACATCATCCAGTGCGATGCCATCCAGTCTTTTCATTTTGATGTAGGAGCGCCCGTCCTCCACCATGGCCTCTGCAAAACCGGCACCATAGTAGGTATTCAGACGGTGCGCCTCGGAAGTGGCGTAATCGGGGATCTTCGTGGCGGCTTTCGTGTGAAGGTCTTTGTAAACACTTTTGCCATCCAGGCTTGCGTAAAGAGTGCTCTCGCCGCCGCCGCCAATCACTGGTCCCAGGTCTGCTTTCACGGAAGACCCGTTACCGCCCCGCGCCGTCAAACGCTGCCATTGATCGCCCTGTACGTGCTGGACCAGTAGCTCGGTTTGCCGGTTATTATGATAAATCCGCGCCTGCACCACGCCCTCTTCAGTGCGAGTCACCTGGCGAACTTCATAGACGGCGGTGTCGCCGCTGCTGTCGGTATGGCGGATATGGGAACGGTGACCATCGGCGCCCACATAGACCCCTTGGGTGTTGCGCGAAACCCCGGCTATTTTCGATTCGACGACGCCGTAATTGGCAAACAGCGCATTGCTCAATTCATTACCCGGCGCTACACCTATCACGCCGTCGACGGCCCGTGTGACGGGAGAAAACCCTTCGAGCGGGCTGCCATAGGCCTGCAGCGTGCGCGCATCCAGGCCATACCATTTGCCGTCTTTGAGCACCGCGCCGCCTTCGATGCTCTGACCTACGGCCTTGAACGTCCCAGTGGCTGCCACGCCGTGCTGTTGGCTGGCGGCCTTGAGCACGTCATAACTGCCCGTTGCACCGCGAAGCATGTTCACGCTTTCGCGTCCCTTGGCGAACGCCAACCGCGTGACAGTACCCAGCGCGTACCCGCCCGCCATCGCCAAATCGCCCAGGCCGTTGAACGGGTTGAACATTTCGATCGTCGCGGCGCCCACAAATCGCGCAACCTTCGACAGCCCGCCGAGTGTTCTGACGCCTTTCGAAAGTGCCTTGCCGGCCTGCGCAGCCTTGCCCGCCCCCAAGGTGACAAGACCCATTACATCCAGGCTCAGATCAAACAGGCCGTCGGCGACTCTGCCGTTCATAAAGTTGACGATGGCCGATCGCAGTGGGATGAGGTTGAGGAAAAACTCGCCGATGGCCTGGTCGGTGGCTCTGCCCTGATCAAATGACGTCACGCCGCGTGCCTGTTGCAACAGGTCGTCATTGCCCAACCCCAGCGCCTTGACGAATACCTTGCCGATGGCTTTGCTGCGGCCGGAACCATAGGACTGCAGGTGGACGGAGGGCAGCGGCTTTTCGGTGTATTGCCCGGGTGGTAGATCAAACAGGCTGGTCTTGCTGACGATATTTGCGTCTCGGGACTCCAGGTTTTTTGCCGTATAGGGCGGTGTATAGCGGGCTATCAGATAGTTCTGTTTTTTGATGCTGCCATTTCTGGTATCCAGCTCATAAATATTGACCGCTCCATCCAGGGTGGTTTTCACCTGCAGCGTATGCCCGCGAGTGTGCAGGGCCTGCGGCGAAAAAAATCCCCGGCTATCTTGTATTGATCGGTGCGAAAAAATTCGAGCGCACCATATTCGAAGTTGTTTCTGTCCTCCACGGGCAGGGTGGAAATCAGATACTGGACCAGGCCTCCGTGACCCTGTTCGTGTGACGCGATGGCCTTGTCATACTGCGCACCGAAAGCATCGTTGACGTCCAGCCGGCCGGTTTCATACAGCTGGCAGAACACCTCGCCCGGCACCCGCTTATCCCGCGCCAACCAATGCTCCTGGGCATTGAGTTTGCCGCCTTCCATGACGATATCGAGCATCGAATACAGCCCGGGAAACGCGCCCGGCCGTCCTGGGTTAAGCCAGGCCTTTTGTAAGGCGGGCAGTTCGAATGCCTGCGGATCCAGCGTTGGAAAGTGCTCCTTGAGCGTGGCAAGCGCCATGGCCCGTCGGCTGGGTATCGGCGTTTGCACCGCGGCACACGCGTCCGTCAGCGTGCTGAGTTGACGGTTATAACGTGTGCGTACACGCTCCATCTCGGTTTCGCTGGGCATCGCTGAAGCGACGTTCAGCAATGCGTTGGCCGCCCCCCAGTTCACGAGGGCCAGTTGCTCGGCCGCTTGCACGCTAACCCCGCGCCCAGTGAGGGTATCGGCATGCGCCACGACTTCGGCGTAGCTCATCGTGTGCGCACGTCCGGGCGAGTCGGCTTCCACCTTGGCCGTGGCTATCACCAGTTGCGTCCACAGCAGGCTGCCGTAGGTCACGCTGGCGGGAACGTCTTTGACCAATAACTCCGGGGCGGTTCTGGCCAGCAGCAGGCAGGCTGCCAGGTTCGCGGTTTGCACCGTGGCTCTGCCCTGATCGATCAGATGACGACTGAGCCCGTCAATCACCTCTGACGCAGGTTTGCCCCAATATTGGCGCGCCGCAAGATCAAACCCGGCGACGCTGTTTGGGCGCGCAACACGCAGCTCCGGGTCCAGGCCCAGGTGGATGGCGGCCAGCAAATAGTCGTTGCTACTGGTGGCCGTCGCAATGCCGTTCACCCGGGTTTGCAGGGCCTGCCCTAACGCTTGAGCCTTAGAGGATCCGAGCAGTTTTTGCAGGGTGATGTCGGGTGTATTCAGGTCAGCATTGGCGACCGAACTGCCACTCAGCAAATAACCCAATGCGCCCTTGCGTGCATCCACCAGCGGCAGCCCCGGTAGAGTGGCGTCGGGGTCCTGCAACAGTGTGATGATCGCATCTTGGTCGGACTTGGACAGAGGCATTGGCCAGGCCAGCGCCCCGCCGAAATTACCCAGCGGTGGGGCCGTCGCTTGGCGCGGGGCCTGTGCTGTCGGCTGCGCTGCCAGGGCCGCCGAAGGTTCGGGCACGCTCGTTGCGCCGGGGTCGACGATGGATGCTGGTGGTTGTGTCGAGATGGATACGTGGGGGAAACTGGAGCGTGAGGAATTGCTGGCGATCATGTGCACACCTGTCCATAGCTGAAGGAACGTCCTGCCGGGCACGCGATTAGCGGCCTAGGCGTTCACTGGGTGTACAAACCCAGTGAGGAGGTTCCAGCGCAACTGTCAGGGTTCATGTCAGGGGCAAGAGCTAAGGGCAGATGTGGCTCGAGTAGCAGGTCGACTTAGTACCCGCGCTCGAAACTCACTTCACCGCGCAACGCAGTCTTTGCTTGATACGCGCGCAGGTTTTCCAGGAACAGCGCCACCATCATCGGCGGCGAAGTCGGCGCCGAGCTGTGCCCAGTCAACAACAACCCCCAGGCGGTCCAGAACGGATGACGCTGCGGCAGCGGCTCCTGACGGCAGACATCGATCACTGCGCCCGCCAAATGCCCTTCCTTCAAGGCCTCGACCAAGTCAGCATCGACCACCGCCACACCGCGCCCGACGTTGATAAACACCCCCGTCGGCTTGAATTGCTTGAACAGCGCTGCGTCGAACACATCATGGGTATTCGGCGTGTTGGGCAGCAGGTTGATCACGTAGTCCACCTCCCCCACCAGCCGGCCCAGTTGGTCGAGCCCAGCCACTTCGAGAAACGGTGCCTGCTCACGCGCTTCGCTTGCGATGCCATACAGCTTCACGCCAAACGGCACGAGGAACCCGGCAACGCTCTGCCCGATGTCGCCGGTGCCGACGATCAACGCCTTGCGCCCCGCCAGGCTCTGGCCCAAGCGGTTGTCCCACTTGCGCTCGACCTGGCTGACCAGGCGCGCCAACACTTCGCGCTCGTGGCCGAGCATATAGGTGAGGACAAATTCAGCCATGACCTGGCCAAAGATGCCGACCGCGCGGGTCAGGCGGTAGTCGCGCGGCAAGCCTTCGGCCAGCAGCGGCGTAATGCCAGCCCAGGTCGATTGCAGCCATTGCGGATGATGGCCCTGGCGCAACAACGTCGCCAGCAGGTCGGGCTGGCCCAGCCATACCGGGCAATCGGCGGCCAGGCGCGACAGTTCGGCGGAGTCGCCGCTGGTCAGCACCTCAAGGTCCGGGGCCAGGTCACCCAGCAATCGAGCGTAGAGCGGGTGATCCTGTTCAGCAATCAGAACACGCATGGTTCAAACCTTTCAAAAACAATACGGACGGCCGCCCGCATCCTTACGGCCACCGCCCACTTATACGATTCCATTGAAGACTGTGCCCTGAACAGGGCACTCACCCATCACATCGGGTCGTTACGGCGCAGCAGCTCTTCGGGCAAGTGTTCGATGTACTCGTCCTCGGCCGGCGGCATTTGCAGGTGGTAACCCTGCTTGTCGAGGTTTTCCAGGACCACGGCGATGTCCTCACGGGACAGTTTGCGCTCCGGCGTCAGCACCATGTCAAACGCGTGATGCGCCTTGCCGAAGGCGTCCATCAAGGGTTCAGGCACGCGCTCCAAAGCATCACTTTTCAGCACGTAGAGGTACATCCCGTCTTTTTTCTTGCTGCGATAGATGGAGCAAATACGTTTCAAGGCTGTTCTCCGGCAGTGGCCAGGCTGTCGAGCAGCGCCTGGCCCATCAACTCGCGGCGCCAGCCACGCAGCGAGTCTGGCAATTTATAAGGCCCATCGGGGTAGCCACTTTTGACCAGGGCTTCGAGGGTTTTCTTGCGCAGCATCAGTTCCGGAGCCATGTCCAGGCGCTCGGCGAACGTTTGGCCCAAGGCGCGCAGTTGCTTGATCAATGCAGCGGCATCCACCGGCAAAGGCTCGGCAACGGCAGGTGGCCATTGGTCCATCGGCACGCTGCCGGCACGTTTGATCAGGTCGAGCAGAAACGGGCCGTCCTGACGCACGGTGCGCGGGTGCATGTCTTCGATCTTGCCCAGGGCGGCGAGGTTATCCGGCTGGGATTTGGCCAGGGGCCACAACGCGTGTTCGCGGATGATGCGGTTGCGCGGCAGGTCACGGGCGCGGGCTTGCTGCTCGCGCCAGGCACACAGCTCACGCAGCACGGCGAGTTGGGCACGTGAGAGTTTCCACGCCAGCTTGGCGTCGCGGTACACCTCGTACGGGTCGACTTCGCGGCGCAGGTTGGCGACCAATTCGGCACCATCGTCCAACACCCAGGCGTATTTATCGTCGGACAACCGCGGACGCAGACGGATGTACACCTCGGCCAGGTGCAGCGCGTCTTCGGCGGCGTAGCTGATCTGCGTCTCGGACAACGGCCGCTGCAGCCAGTCCGAACGGGTCTCGCCCTTGGGCAGTTCGATATCCAGCACGGCTTGCACCAGGCGCGAATAGCCCATGGAGAAGCCAAGATTCAGATAAGCGGCAGCCAATTGGGTATCGAACAACGGCACCGGCAGGCTGCCGGTCAGGCGCAGCAACACTTCCAGGTCTTCGCTGCAAGCGTGCACCACCTTGATCACCGCCGGGTTTTCCAGGAGGGCGGCCAACGGTTGCCAGTTGTCGATGGTCAGGGGGTCGATCAGGTAAGCGCGCACGCCATCACCGATCTGGATCAGCCCGGCAATAGGATAAAAGGTGTCGACCCGCATGAATTCGGTGTCGAGGGCGACGAATGGCAACTGCTGCCATTCGGCGCAATGCTGGCCGAGGCTATCGTTGTCGCAGATCCAGTGAATATCGATGGCCACACGGCTCTCCCTTGAAGAATGGCGCGCAGTATATATCGCGAAAGGGACTTGCGAGCATCCGCAGTGCAGAGGCGACCATGAAAACTCAGGCAAGACTTGAAGAATAGTCCGACAGGCGGGACTTATCCTCTCTTACGCAGTACGTAAACCCGCCACACGCTTGAGCCTGGCATGAATTCCTGATAATTCAGGACCTTGAAGCCGGCCTGCCGAAACTCGTCCTCTACGGCGGTACGAGAATTGACAGAAACGATCACCGTGTCGCGGCTGACCCGGTGAAATTCGCGCAGTAACGCCAAGCGCCCTTCACTGCTGGGGACATGGCGAAACAACTCCAGGCAGAAAATGCAGTCCACTGCGTTCGCCGACAAGCCGATTGAAAATGCCGAGCCCTGAAACGTCTTGACTCGTTTGAGCAAGGACGCCGGGTGGTGACTGCGTGCGTGGTCGAGCATGTCCTGGGAATTGTCCGATGCCAGGATCACCCGGTTGACGTGTTCGGCCAACACCGGCCAGAAACGCCCGGAACCGCAGGCCAGATCGAGCACCAGCCCAGGTTCACCGGCGACCTTCAACGCCTGGCGCACCAGCCACTCGTCGCGCCATGACGCCAGGCGCCGCCGCAGTCCCGGCGGGCGCGTATCGCCGCAAACCCGAGCGTGCTCACGGTCACAGCGCTCGGCGTATTCGATCTCGATGGAGGATGGTGGTGGTGACGGCATCGCGGGCTCATGTAAGTAGAACAGTAGTGAACGACCTTGATTGGCAGATTAAACACCACAACGTGAAAAAAAGGTCGAAGCCACCACCGCCCTTTCACCGGCTCACGCCTGATGCAAATACCAGCGCCAATCCTGCTCCCCTACCTCGCCCATGAACTGGCGATACTCAGCGCGTTTTACCGCCAGGTACACGCCGAGGAATTCACTGCCAAATGCCTCCCGCGCCCAGCTTGAACCTTCCAGCGCGCGCAGAGTGGTAAGCCAGTCGGTCGGCAGCAGCTCCTTGGCCTGGGCGTAGCCGTTGCCCTCCACCGGAGCGCCGGGGTCGCGCTGTTCACGGATGCCACGGTGAATGCCGGCCAGGATTGCGGCAGCCGCCAGGTAAGGGTTGGCGTCGGCGCCGCAGATGCGGTGTTCGATATGCCGGGAGTTGGCCGGCCCACCAGGCACACGCAGGCTGACGGTGCGGTTGTCCACGCCCCAAGTGGCGGCCAGCGGCGCGTAGCTGTTGGTTTGGAAGCGACGGTAAGAGTTGGCATTGGGGCAGAACAGCAACAGCGAATCGAGCAAGGTGCTGAGCATGCCACCCACCGCCTGGCGCAGCAGCGGCGTGCCGTCAGTGGCTTCGCTGGCGAACAGGTTATTGCCCGCGGCGTCCGCCAGGCTCACGTGCATGTGCATGCCAGTACCAGCCAGGTCATCGAACGGCTTGGCCATGAAGCAGGCGGTCATCCCGTGTTTGTGCGCCACGCCCTTGACCAAGCGTTTATAGCGCACCGCTTCATCCATGGCTTGCAGGGCGTCGGTACGGTGTTCAAGGGTGATTTCCACTTGACCGGGGGCGTATTCGGAAATCGCCGTGCGCGCCGGGATGCCTTGCAGTTTGCAGGCGCTGTAGAGGTCGGCGAGGAACGGCTCGATCTGTTCCAGCTCGCGCAGGCCGTAGACCTGGGTCGAACGCGGGCGCCCGCCATCCACATCCCGCGCCGGTTGTGGCCGGCCATTGCTGTCGGGTTTTTGGTCAAGCAGGTAAAACTCCAACTCCGCCGCCATCACGGGGTAATAACCATCGGCCTTGAGCCCGTCGATCACTTTGGCCAGCAAATGCCGGGGATCAGCCACGGTGGCGGGCAGACCTTCGGTGGGGTGCATGCTGACCTGCACCGCCGCCGTCGGGATCAGCCGCCACGGCATGCGCTGCAAACTGCCGCTGATCGGGTAGGCGCGGCAGTCGATATCGCCCACCTCCCACACCAGCCCGGAGTTTTCCACGTCGTCGCCATTGATGGTCAGGCCCAGGATAGTGCTGGGCAAGGGCCGGCCGCTCTCGTACACCGCCAGCAGCTCATCGCGGTGCAGCAACTTGCCGCGTGGCACACCATTGTTGTCGAGGATAAACAGCTCGAACATTTCGATGTCCGGGTTGTGTTCGAGGTAAGACCGGGCTTCGTTCAGGCAGGCAAACACACTCATGGGCATTCTCATACGTTTGTGTAAAGCAGACGCGCAGGTGCACGCCATCCAAGGGATGGATCAACGTAGGAATGAGGTATCTGGTGGGCGTGCGTGACGGCAGTGGAACAAGGCCCAGAACGCGAGATCGGACGGCAGTGTCGCGGGGAGGGTGTCGGGAGAGCCGTCCATGCAGGGATCACAGTGCTGAAGATAGCGGCCAGCCTCACACGCCTGCACAGGTGGGTAAATTCAGGGTTGATGGAGTTTGGTTGCGACTTGGCTAAACATTCGCAACGCCTTGCCACCCTGCCCAACGCTGGAAATAATGACCGCCCAAGACCATGCCCCAAGGACTCGACCGCATGAAAGCTCTTTTTGCCCTGTGTGTATTAGGTATGGCCACCAGCGCCCTGGCCGACACCGCCCCTTCGCGTCTAGACCAGGTGCTCCAACGCGGCACGCTCAGCGTCTGCACCACCGGCGACTACAAGCCCTACACCTCCCTGCGCGCCGATGGCAGCTACGAAGGCATCGACATCGCCATGGCCGAGTCCCTGGCCAAGAGCCTCAACGCCAAAATCCAGTGGGTGCCCACCACCTGGAAAACCCTGATGCCGGACTTCCTCGCCCAACGCTGCGACATTGCCGTGGGCGGCATTTCGGTGTCGCTGGAGCGCCAGAAAAAAGCTTTCTTCAGCCAGGCCCTCGGCGTCGACGGCAAGATCCCGCTGGTGCGCTGCGCCGATGTGCAGCGTTATCAGACCGTCGAGCAGATCAACCAACCGCAGGTCCGCGTGATCGAGCCCGCCGGCGGCACCAACGAAATATTCGCGCGCGCCCACTTGGGCCAGGCGCAAATCCGCTTGCATGACAACGTGACCATCTTCGACGAACTGCTGGCGGGCAAGGCCGACGTGATGATCACCGACGCCAGCGAAGCGCGTTACCAGCAAAAGCTCAAGCCAGGGCTGTGCGCGGTCAACCCTGAGCGGCAGATGCAGTACAGCGAAAAAGCCTTCATGCTGCCCCGCGATGATGTGGCATGGAAAAGCTATGTCGACCAATGGTTGCACCTGAGCGTGGCCACCGGGGTGTACGACGGCATCGTCAGTCAATGGCTGGCGGCGCCCTGAGCTACGCTCTTGTCACATCAATAAAAACGAGGGATAGGTTATGACGCGATTGCTTCGAATCACCTGGCTGCTGCTGTTGTGTTTCAGCCAGGTGCATGCCGCGACGGCTCAGGATGAGGATGCGCAGGCGGCCAAGGCGCTGCTGGAGAAAGCCTTGGCCTACTACCAGAGCAACGGCGACAAGGCCTTTGCCGCGTTCAGTCGCCAGGGGGAGTTTATTGATCAGGATCGCTATGTGTTCGTGGTCGATACCCAGGGCGTGCTGCTGGCCAGTGGCGGGCCCTCCTCCGCCTTGATCGGACGCGATGTGTCCGACGTACTGGGACCGGATCTGCGCCAGTCATTTAAAGACGCGCTGAAGGTGCCGGAAGGCCAGGGCATCCAGCAGGCCGATTACCGCTGGCAGAACTGGAACGATGGCAAGGTCGAGCACAAGCACGTGTTCTACCAGCGCGTGGGCGAACGCATCCTGGCCGTGGGTTATTACTTGCCACGGGCCACACCGGAACAGGCACGCGCCCTGCGCAACAAGGCAGTGAACGCATTGCTCAAGGATGAGTCGGGCACGCTCAAGGCGATCAACTCCTTGCAAGGCGGCTTCTTGCAGGATGACCTCTACGTGTTTGTCGTCGACCTCAATACCCGACGCTACGTGGCCCACGGCACCACCCTGCGGCTGATCAACACCGACTTCAGCAAGATCAAGGACCCCGACGGCAAGCCGGTGGGCGAGCCGATCCTCAAGCTGATGGCCGAGCAGGACCAGGGTGAATACACATACCGCTGGAAAAACCCGGTGACCGGCAAGGTCGAGAACAAGCATGCGTATGTGCGCAAGGTCGGGCATTTCATGGTGGCGGTGGGTTACTACAGCCCCTGATTGGACTTGAAATGCAATCTCCTGTGGGAGCTGGCTTGCCTGCGATAGCGGTGTATCAGTAACAGCTGTGCAAGCTGAACCACCGCTATCGCAGGCAAGACAGCTCCCACATTTTGAACTGCATCATGCCGGTTATTTTGCCTTGTCTTCGCGACCGCGCAGCACGCGGTTGGGCATCGCAATCGCCGCCGCCAAGCCCAACAACGACACCGCCGCACTCACCATCAGCAAATGCCGGAACGTCACCGCCAATTCCCCGCGCAAGGCGTCCTGCGCCGGGCCGGGAGCAGCGTTGAGGCCATCAAGCAACACATTACCGGAGCTACCTTCAACGGCCAGCGCGCCGCTGGCCAGGTGGGCGAAGCTGGAATCCTGCAACAGCGCCAGCAACAGCGCCGACATGCACGCCACCCCCACTGCCCCACCGAGGGAACGGAACAGGTTGGTGGTGCTGGTAGCGACGCCGATATCGCGTTGTTCCACCGAGTTTTGCGTGCCCACCAGCGAGGTGGGAAATTGCATGCCGGCCGCGATCCCGCACAGCAGCATAAACACGGCTGTCAGCCCCACCGCCTGAGGCGCGCTCAAGGCCATGCCGAGAATCGCAAAGGGGCTCAACAGCGCGCCGCTGAGGATCATCGGTTTATAACGCCCGGTCACCGAGGTCATGCGCCCGGCAAAATAGGCGCCCATCGGCAAGCCCATTGCCAGCGGCAGCAGGTGCAGGGCGGCGCTGTCGGCACCTGAGCCGGTCACCGTCTGATAACGCAGCGGCATCAGCACCGTCAGGGAAATCGCCTGGAAGCTGGTGAAGAAAATCGTGCACCAGCACAACACCGCGCTGCGGTTGGCGAACAAATGCATCGGCAACAACGGCTCACGCGCGCGGCGTTCGTGCCAGACAAACAGGCTCAACGCCAGCAGCGCACACGCCAGCAGGCCCAGTACTTCATTGTCACGCCAATGATGGCCCTGGCCGATTTCGGTGATGCCCAGCAGCAACGCGGTCAGGCCGACGATCATCAGCACGGTGCCGAGGTAATCGATGATCGGCTTGCGCTGCGGCACCGGCAGCCCCACCAGGGTGCGATGGGCCACGTACCAGGCGCCGGCGCCCAATGGCAGGTTGATCAAAAATACCCAGCGCCACGACAAGTACTCGGTCATGTAGCCGCCGAGGACCGGCCCGGCCACGCTGGCCACCGCGTACATACTGCTGAAATAGCCTTGGTAGCGTCCGCGTTCACGGGGCGGGATGATGTCGCCAATGATCGCCTGGCTCACCGAAATCATGCCGCCGGCGCCGATGCCCTGGAGGATCCGCGCCAGCACCAGTTGCTCCATGCTTTGCGCCATGCCGCAGAACAGCGAGGCCAGGGTGAACAGGCCCATGCCGATCAGCATCATCGGCCGGCGCCCATACAGGTCGCCGAGCTTGCCGTAGATCGGCACGGCCACGGTCATCGCCACCATGTAGCCGGAAATCACCCAGGCCAGCAGGTTGACGTCGTGGAACTGCGCCGAAATGGCCGGCATGGACACTGCGACAATGGTCTGGTCCAGGGCACCAAGGAAGATCGCCATCATCAGTGAGGCGAGGATACTGCGCACAGCGGGAAGCGGCGGAGCGGGCTGATTGAGGTGCGTCACGGCAAGACCTTCGAGCAGGGCCCGCGGGAAAGTCGGCCCGCGGGAATGCTCGATACGATAGCAGGCTACTCGATAGCTTCGTAAGGAAGTCCGACGTAATTTTCTGCGATGGTTTTGCGCCCCGCCTCGGAGTGGATGAAGTACTCAAGCTCACTCTCTGCAATGCGCTGACTGAAACCGTCCGCCTCGGGAAATTGATGCAACATCGAGGTCATCCACCAGGAAAACCGCTCGGCCTTCCACACCCGCCGCAGGCAGATGGCGGAATAGCGTTCCAGCAAGTCCACGCGCCCCTCGCCGTAGACCTTGAGCAGAATCCGATACAGTGTGCTCACGTCACTCGCCGCCAGGTTCAAGCCCTTGGCGCCGGTGGGCGGCACGATATGCGCCGCGTCGCCCAGCAGGAAAAGGCGGCCGTACTGCATCGGTTCCACCACGAAACTGCGCAGCGGCGCGATGCTTTTTTCGATCGACGGACCGGTCACCAGGTTCTCGGCGAGTTGGCTGGGCAGGCGGGTTTTCAGCTCGTCCCAGAAGCGTGCGTCAGGCCATTCATCAATAGGTTCTTCCAGCGGCACTTGCAGGTAATAGCGGCTGCGGGTCGACGAACGCATGCTGCACAAGGCAAAGCCATGCGCGTGCTTGGCGTACACCAACTCAGCGTGCACGGGCGGCGTGTCGGCCAGTATACCCAGCCAGCCGAAGGGGTAGACCCGCTCGAAGACCTTGAGCGATTCGGCCGGGATCGATTGGCGCGCAACGCCGTGGTAACCGTCGCAACCGGCAATGTAGTCACACTCCAGGCGAAACGCCTCACCCTGGTGCTCAAACGTCAGCCAGGGTCGATCACTTTTAAGGCCGTGGGGCTGCACGTTATGGGCTTCATAAAAAGTGGTGGCGCCAGCGGCGGCACGCGCGGCCATCAGGTCGCGGGTGACTTCGGTCTGGCCGTAGATCATCACCGACTGGCCGCCGGTCAAGCCCTTGAGGTCGATATGGGTGAGCTGGCCGTTCAGCGCCAGCTCGAATCCGTTATGCACCTGGCCTTCGCTGTCCATTCGCTGGCTGACGCCGGCCTGCCTCAACAGGTCGACCATGCCTTGCTCCAGCACCCCGGCACGAATGCGCCCTTGCACGTAATCGGCGCTCTGGCGCTCTAGGATAAGGGTCTCGATACCCGCATTGTGCAGCAGTTGACCGAGCAGCAGTCCAGAGGGACCGGCGCCGATGATGGCGACTTGGGTTTTCAGCGTTTTCATTATTTTTATGGCCCGCAAGTTCCACCCGAACGGACAGGGTGAAAGAGTTGTCATTGGTCTTGTTGCTGACATTTTTCACTTGAGCGAGCAGCATAAGAAGGTGAAAACTGAGCCAAAGCCTGCGCTTTTTGCCAATTGGGGCGATTACCGCACCACTGTCCTGCGTATCGGATTGAAACCATGACCAAAACCGCGATTCCGGTCTTCAAGCTTTACGGGGAAGACCAGCAATGGCCGACCCCCGATTTGTTGCACTGTGAAACCATTTCCCGGCGCAGTCGGGAATACCAGTGGGAAATCCAACCCCACCGGCACGCGGATCTGTGCCAGCTGCTCTACGTGCACAAAGGCCAGGCACAGCTGGAAATCGAAGGCCAGCGCACCACCTTGAATGAAGCGACCCTGCAGGTATTGCCGCCGTTGTGTGTGCACGGGTTTCGCTTTCCCGAGGATGTTGAAGGCTATGTCGTGACGCTCGCAGCGCCGCTGGTCAGCCATCTGCAAGCACAGCTGGGCGCAACGGTAGACGGCTTGCAGGCATTGGGCAGTTACCCGGCAGGCAAAGACCGTGATTACCTGAACAGTCAGTTTGCCCGTCTGCAGGATGAATACGCCGACGACCAGCCAGCGCGGGACATGATGATGCATGCGCTGGTCAGCGTGCTGCTGGTGTGGATCAGCCGCCAGGCCATCCAGCATCGCCACCCTCGGGCGCCCAGGGGGCGTGAATACTTCCGGCGCTTTACCCAACTGGTCGAGCAGCATTACCGCGAACACCCGAAGATCGAGGACCTGGCCCACAAGCTGGGGATCTCGGTCTCACACCTGAACGGAACATGTCGGGAGTTGGGTGGGCAGCCTGCGCTGCAGATCATGCATGACCGCCAGTTGCTGGAAGCCAAGCGTCTGCTGACTTACACCAGCATGACCATTAATGAAATGTCGGAGGTGTTGGGCTTTTCCGACCCGACCAACTTCTCACGGCTGTTTCGCCGACGGGTCGGGTTTTCGCCCAAGGCGTTTCGCGAACAGCTGAAGGCCGACGCGCCGCAAAGCTGAATGTAAGCGCGGGCTTTTGTGGGAGCGGGCGGTTTTAGCGCAAGGCACTGAAACTGCCGGTACGCGGAACACATTGGTCCTGATGGCAGCTGATCGCAAAGGTCGGCTGCAGACGCGTTTGCTCCACACGGTAGGCGGCAGCCCCGTACAGCGCGCTGGCGAGTGCGCACAGGCTGAAAATCATCAGGTATTTTCTGGTTTTAATACTCATGGCACAGACCTCTGAGCGGATCTACAGGGTGCTATCCAAAGCATAGGTCAACGCGCGCGAGTTGCCATTATCAGGCGACATTCAACACGGTTATGTCGACCTAGAGACCCACATCCCATGCGGGCTCTTCCGGGAACCGCACCACCAGGAAATCCAACAGGCTGCGCAGCGCCGATGGCATGTGCTTGCGCGAGGCGTATACCGCGTAAATGTTCATCCGGCGCGGCTCTGCATCGGGCAGCAGGCGTACCAGTTCACCGCGGCGGATGTAGTCGCCGGCCTGGTAACTGGGCAGCATCGACACCCCTGCCCCGGCCAGCGTCACGCGCAACAAGGTGCTGGCCTCGTTGGAAGTGATATTGCCGTTGATGGGCACCGAAACGTGCTCGCCACGCTCTTCGAAATGCCACAGGCTTTTACCGAAATAAGAGTGGGTGAGGCAGTTGTGCCCGGCCAGGTCTTCGACTTTCTGCGGGGCCGGATGCTCCAGCAGATAAGCCGGCGTGGCGCAGACCACTGAGCGACACACCGTCAGCCGGCGGGCGATAAGGTTGGGGTCCAGGTCATTGCTGGTGCGGATGGCCAAGTCGATACGCTCATCCACCAGGTTCACCGTGCGGTCGAGCATCTGCAGGTCAACCGTCACCCGCGGGTAGCGCTTGACGTACTCGGCGATGGCCTGCGCCAATTGCGCCTGGCCGAAAGACGTACTGACACTCAGGCGCAGCAGGCCGCGGGGCGCGTCGTCGGGCTCGCTGACAGCGGCCTGCATATCGCCGCTCAGTTCCAGCATTTGCCGACAACGTGGCAGGGTTTCACTGCCGGCCGCCGTGAGGCTGAGCTTGCGCGTGGTGCGGTGCAGCAAACGTGCGCCGACCCAGTCTTCCAGCTCGGCCAGGTAGCGCGACACCACCGGCCGCGACAGGTCCAAATGGTCGGCGGCGGCGGACTGGCTACCCAGGTCCACCACCGTGACAAACACGCGCATTGCTTGAAGACGATCCATGATTTGCCCGATTTTAGAAACAAACTATGTCCCAGCATCGCATTTTTAGTCTGGTTTTGTGCAACTAAGCTTTGTGCATCCCTTACCCATGCTGGAGCTGTCCGATGTTCTCAACCTTCAAGCGCCTGACCCTGGCCACCGCTGCCTTGGCCTTCGCCGCCCATGCGGCTGCGGCCGACCTGACGCTGGACGTGTACAACCCAGGCGAAGCCGCGATCTTCCCGGTCAGCTCGGTGCTGGTCAGCGGTGCCAAGGACGCCATCCTGGTGGACGCGCAATTCGGCAAGGGCCAGGCCGAGCAGTTGGTGCAAAAGATCCGCGCCAGCGGCAAACACCTCACCACCATCTACATCAGCCATGGCGATCCGGACTACTACTTCGGCCTCGACACCCTCACCGCCGCGTTCCCCGACGCCAAGGTGCTTGCACCGCAACCGGTGGTCGACCACATCAAGGCGACCGTTGCCGGAAAACTTGAGTTCTGGGGCCCGAAAATGGGCGCCGACAAGCCGGCCAAAACCATCGTCCCGCAGGTGCTTGAAGGCCACAGCTTGACCCTCGAAGGCCAACAACTGGATGTCATCGGTCTGGATGGCCCGCAGCCGGATCGCAGCTTTGTATGGATCCCGTCGATCAAAGCCGTGGTCGGTGGTGTGCTCGTCGCTGAAAACATCCACCTGTGGATGGCCGACACCCAGAGCGCGCAATCCCACAAAGATTGGCTCGCCACCCTGCAACGCATCGAACAGCTCAAACCTCGCACCGTGGTTCCAGGCCATTACCTGGGCACACCGTCGTTGAAATCGGTGGCCTTTACCGCCGACTACATCAAGGCCTTTGACGTCGAGACCGCCAAAGCCAAGGATTCCGCTGCCCTGATCGCGGCCATGAAAAAGCGTTACCCCACCCTCGCTGACGAGAGCTCGCTGGAGCTGAGCGCCAAAGTCGCCAAGGGCGAAATGAAGTGGTGAAGCGTTTCAAACCTTAACCGTCCTGGAGAACGTCATGAGCAAGATTGCAATCATTGGGGCCACTGGCCGTGCCGGTAGCCAACTGCTGGAAGAAGCGCTGCGCCGTGGGCATAGCGTTGTAGCCATCGCACGTAATACCGACAAGCTGGCCGTTCGCCCTGGCGTCACCGTCAAACAGGTTGACGCACTGGACGCAGATGCCCTGCAACACGCCGTCAGCGGCAGCGATGTGGTGATCAGCGCCGCACACTTCGCCACCCTGCCCGCCAGCGCCGTGATCGGGCCGGTGAAAAAAGCCGGGGTGAAACGCCTGCTGGTGGTGGGCGGTGCCGGTTCGCTGTTGCTGCCGGGTGGCGGTCGGGTGATCGACAGCGAAGGCTTCCCGGCAGAGTACAAAGCCGAGGCCAGTGCGGGGGCTGCGTTTCTCGATGCGCTGCGTCAGGAGAAGGAGCTGGATTGGACCTTCCTGTCGCCCTCGGCGGAGTTTGTTGAGACCGAACGCACCGGTAAATTCCGTGTAGGCAAGGACGATTTGTTGGTGAGCCGTGAAGGGCGTAGTTGGATCAGTTTTGCTGATTACGCGATTGCCCTTATCGACGAAGTGGAATCACCAAAGCACTCCCGCCAGCGTTTCACCGTGGGCTACTGACCCAACGCGGTTAAAAACTGTGGGCGCTGGCTTGCCTGCTCCCACATGTTGATCAACGGAGAATCAGTCACCTGCAATTTTTCAATAGGCACTGCGACTTTCTCATTTGCCCCACGCCTCCCCTCCATGGCCTGATTCGCCCTTGCTCACTCAAGGCCCGCTCATGGAAACCGTTCACACCAAACCCACCACCGCCCTCTGGCTGATGATCAGTGTCGTGCTGGTCGCCCTCAACCTGCGCCCATCAATGGCCGCCGTGGGCCCACTGTTGTCATCGATTCGCGGCGACATGCCGTTGAGCTTCAGCAGCGCGGCGTTGTTGACCATGTTGCCGGTGACGGCCATGGGCTTGGCGATGTTCTTTGGCATGGGCCTGGCAAAGCGTTTTGGCGAACACCGCAGCATTGTGCTGTCGCTGCTGGTGATTGGCATCGCTACGCTGTCGCGGTTGTTCCTCGATTCGGCGCTGGAGCTGATCGTCAGCGCCATCGCGGCCGGGGTGGGCATTGCGATGATCCAGGCATTGATGCCGGCGCTGATCAAGTCGCGATTCAGCGATAACGTCTCGCTGTTCATGGGCCTGTACGTCACCGCGATCATGGGGGGCGCTGCGCTGGCGGCGTCGTTCGCGCCCTTCGTGCAAGTGCAGACCGGCAGTTGGCGCATTGGCCTGGCAATCTGGGCAGTGCTCGCGGTACTGGCGCTGGCGTTCTGGCTTGCGCAGCGCTCGGTGCTGCCGCCGTTGCCGCAAGCCAATGCCGGCCCACAGGCATCGTTTTTCGGTAACGGCCGGGCCTGGTTGCTGGCCGTCTTTTTCGGCCTTGGTACTGCGTCCTACACCTGCGTACTCGCCTGGCTGGCGCCGTACTACGTGGAGCAAGGCTGGAGCGAACAGAACGCCGGTTTGCTGCTGGGCTTTTTGACGGCAATGGAAGTGGTGTCCGGCTTGATCACCCCCGCCATCGCCAACCGTCACCGGGATAAACGCGGTGTGGTTGCGGTGCTGCTGGTGCTGATCATCGTCGGTTTCTGCGGTTTGATTCTCAGCCCGCAATACCTGAGCCTGCTGTGGCCCTGCCTGCTCGGCCTGGGCATTGGCGGGCTGTTCCCGATGAGCTTGATCCTGTCCCTCGACCACTTGGACAACCCGCGCCGCGCCGGCGGCCTCACCGCGTTTGTGCAAGGTATCGGCTACTTGATAGCCGGGCTGTCGCCGCTGATCGCGGGGATGATCCGCGATCAACTGGGCAGCTTCGAATGGGCCTGGTGGTCGCTGACGGCGGTGATCGTAGTGATGCTGCTGATCGTCACGCGCTTTAACCCAAAACACTACGCACACCATATCCACTGAAGTCGTGTTGCAAACAGTATTTGTCTCACGCCAAACATAGAAACGCCCTACAGAGCTTTCTAATGGCACGCTCGTTCCGTTAAGCTTTTGCGCTGTCTTGTACTGAGTTCGGTACAACGGGTTTACGGACGAAACCGATGTTAAACAGTAACTTGCTCAGAAAGCTCGACATGCAGGACTTGATGGTATTTATCGCCGTCTATGACCAGAGCAGCGTTACCGAGGTGTCCGAAACGCTGTTTGTCAGCCAGTCCACCGTGAGCTACAGCCTGAAGAAGCTGCGCACCAGTTTCGAAGACGAGTTGTTTATCAACACACGAGCGGGCATGCGCCCGACGTACAAGGCCACCACCATGTACGGCCATGTGCAGAAAATTCTCGAGAGCATCAACCTGTGCCACGCCGGTGGCCAGGCCTTCGACCCGACGCAAAAGGCCGTGACGTTCAACGTGTGCGCGCCGGAATATTTCGAACAGTTGATCCTGCCGCGCCTGTTGAAGCACTTCGACCGCGCCGACCTGCCGGTGATCGTCAATGTACAGAAGCTGGAAACCGACATCCCCGCCGACGACCTGCGCGATGGCCGTCTCGATCTGGTGATCTGTTTCGGCCCCAACTTCCACCGCGCCCATAAAGACTTCCGCACACAGATGCTGCTCGAAGACGACCTGGTGTGCGTGTTCGATAAACGCTCAGCGCCGCGCGAACCGGCCTTCAGCCTGCAAACCTTTGTCGAGCGACGGCATGTGTTCCCCACGCCGTGGACCTCCGACACCAACATGATCGACGGCTGGCTGGCGCGCCAGGCCCACAAGCGCCAAGTGATCGCCCGCGCCAACAGCTACAGTGCGGCGCTGAAGATGATCACCGGCACCGACTTTATCGTCACCCTGCCGCGCCGCGTGCAAAAGCTGTTGGCGCCTGCGGCGGTGTTCGGCCATTGCGAGGCGCCCAACGGTTTGCCGGGGTTCACGCTGGAAATGCAGTGGAATGAAACCAGTGAACAGGACAGTGCCAATACCTGGTTTCGTGAGCAGGTTGTAAAAGTCTGCGCGGACCAGGGCTTGCTGTGAAAGGACCCTACGCCGGTGGCATCGTTGCGGTGTCAGCCGATGACGGCTTTGCTGTAGGCATCGCGGTCCATGTCCACCAACAGGACACTCAGTTGAACCTGTATATCCGCCGGCCAGTCGCTCGCGTCCTGCAACGCCGCCAGCAAGCTTTCCGACAACTGCTTCTTGACCTGTGGTGACCGCCCGCTGAGCAGCGAAAGCTTCAACGCGACAAACCCACGCGGATCGAGGGAAGTGCCTACCTGGAAACTCTCGACCTTGACCGCACGGCTTTTGATATCGAACTCGGAACCGAACTGGCCGGAGACCATCAGCACGTTGTTGAGCCGCAACAGGACTTTCTCGACGGCAAGGCCTGTCAGGTTGGCGGTGTATTCCAGGTGCAGGTGTGGCATGAAGGGCTCCAAATTTATTGTAGGAAGTTTCGCAGGTATACCATGCGAGTCAGGCCTGGGTCGCCAACCCTCGATCACTCATGAAGGCCTCCAACCGCGACCGCACCCAACGCTCAGCCGGGTCAGTGTCCACATGACTGAGCCAGACCATGGACAAATCCAGGGTCGGCGTCTCGAACGGGAACGGCTCACAGAACAGGTGGCCCGACACCGCCATGGCCTCGGCGGTGTAGTCCGGCAGGCTGGCGATCAGGTCAGTGCCGGCGAGCAACGCCGGCAGCGCGCTGTATTGCGGCACCGACAACACCACGTGGCGTTTGCGGCCGATTTCCGCCAGCCACTCATCGGCAAACCCCGACACGTTTGCGGTGTGGGACACCAGCACATGGGGGCGTGAGCAATATTCATCGAGGGTCAGCGGTGTGTCGGAAGCATCGGCGCGCAGCAAGCGCGGACGGATATGGCGCAGCAGCTTGCGCTTGGCATTCGCCGGCAGGCCACGGGTCTGGGTGATGCCGACGGTGATATCGCCGGAGGCCAGCAGGTCGGGAATGCGCCAGTAGTCCACATGCTGCACCACAAACACCACTTGCGGCGCTTCCTGGCGCAACGCGCGTAGCAACGGTGGCAGCAGGCCGAACTCGACATCGTCGGATAGGCCGATGCGAAAGGTCATGGTGCTGATGGACGGGTCGAAATCGTGGGTCAAGCTCAGGGCCGATGACAATGAATCCAGGGCCGGCGACAGGTGCTGGATGATTTCCTCGGCGCGCGCGGTGGGCTCCATGCGATGGCCGACACGAATGAACAAGGGGTCGTTGAACAAGGTGCGCAAGCGATTGAGGGCCGAACTGATGGTCGGTTGGCCGAGAAACAGCTTCTCCGCCACCCGCGTGACATTGCGCTCGAGCATCAGCGCTTCGAACACCACCATCAGGTTGATGTCGGCCTTGCGTAATTCATTGCGATTCATCGGCGCCTGCCCCTTTCCCCAAGACAAGCCGCAGTTTAGAAAGCGCGGGGGCCTGCGTCTATGTGCACACTGTTCATCCAGCCGCTTTGCAGCTATAAAACAGCACGCCAAGGTCGCAGGAACACGCCCGTGCTGGTCACTCTCGCCTCGGCCATTGTATTGGCCGGTTTTTGTATCTGGGTCATCCAGCTGATTGCCAACCCTACCGCCCGCACACTGCTGCGGGTGTTTGTCGGCCTGTGCCTGGCGGCGATGGTGGCGTATGGGGTGCTGGCGTCGGGCTTTCCTATTTCGTTGCTGGTTTCATAATTGCCTGTGGCGCGGGCGCGTGCTCCTGGCCCTGACGTAAACGCAAGGCTGCCAATGCCGCGATCACCAACACCACCGCAATCACTTTCAAGCCGTTCATCGCGTTGCCGGTGCTCATCTCGATCGCCCCCATCACCGACGGCCCGACAAACCCGCCCAACAGCCCGCAGGCGTTGACGAAACCCAGCCCGCCCGCCAGCGCAACGCCTTTGAGGCGCGAGGCCGGGTACAAAAAGATGATCGACTGCACCACAAAGAACATCACCGCCGAGAGGCAAAAGCCCAGCAAACTGAACACTGGCCCCGACATCGAGGCAATGCCCAGGCCCAACGCCATGGTCAGCAGCCCTGTGACCAACAAGCGACGGCAACGCCCGGGCGTGGTGGCAAAACGCGGAATCAATACCGCGCCGAGTGCCGCCGCGATCCAGGGCAATGAGGTCAGCAAGCCGACGCTCATGGTGCTCAGTTCGCCGTACTTGCTGATGATGCTTGGCAGGAAAAAAATCACCGTGTAGATGGTGATCTGATGGCAAAAGTACACAAAGATCGCCAGCAGAATTTGCGGGGTCAGCCAGTTTTTCAACGAGTGCCCGCCCTCGCCCGCGCCCTCTTCGGTTTCCAGGGCGATGCGCTGTTCGATCCCACGCGCTTCCTCGGCCGACAGCCACGGCGCCTTGCTTGGACGGTCCGGCAGTTTGCGCCAGACCACCCAGGCAAAAGCCACCGCCGGCAAACCTTCCAGCAGGAACATCCACTGCCAGCCGTGCCAGCCGAGCAGACCGTCCATGCGCATCAACGCCGCGCCTACCGGGCCGCCGATGATGTTGGCGAAGCACACGCCGAGCAGGAAGTAACCGGTGGCACGCGCCCGTTGTTCACGATTGAACCAGTAGGTGAGGTAGAGCATGACACCGGGAAACAGACCGGCTTCGGCAATGCCCAGCAACAGGCGCAGCACGTAAAACGAGGTCTCGCCCTGCACAAAGGCCATCGCCGCCGAGATCAGGCCCCAGGTCACCATGATCCGGGCGATCCAAAACCGCGCGCCGACCTTGTGCATGATCAGGTTGCTGGGGATTTCCGACAGCGCATAGGTCAGGAAAAACAGCCCCGCGCCCAATCCGTATGCAGCGGCGCAAATGCCCAGGTCGACATCCAGGTGATGCTTGGCCAGGGCGATGTTGGTGCGGTCCAGAAAGCTCAAAATATAGGCGATGATCAGCAAGGGCATCAGCTTGACGAACATCAGTTTGTTTAACGCCTGCGGCTCGCGGGCGGGGGTGGCGATAGTCATCGGCAATTCCTCTTGGCGCCCCGCCAGCCGGGCTGGGGGGCGCATCAGTGTTGTTCTAGGAGTCGAGTTGCACAGCCAACGCCGGCGGGCGATGTGAAAACAGCTGCAGCAGCGCGCCGCCGAGGGCGCAGCCGGCCATCACGAAAAAGCACACGGTGTAGCCATGCAGCGTGGTCCAGCCGCCGCCCATGGCAATCAGGCTGCCCATCAGCAACGGCGCCAGGCCGCCACCGATAAACATCGCAGTGGTGATGATGCCATTGGCGGTGGAGGTCGCCGACGGCTCGGCAGAGTCGCAGGCCACGGCGTAGTAGATCGGCCACACCGCATTCGCCACCAGGCCGAACAGCAGTTGCACCACGATGATCAAGGTCAGCGTATTGGCGAAGTAGAACGCGCCGACACTCGCCGCCATCCACAGCCCGCAGATGATCAGGGTGGTGCGCCGGCCAATGATGTCCGACAGGGACGGCCACACCAGTTGCCCGAGAATGCCGGTGAGGGTGAACACCACGCTCATCCCCGCCGACTCCGCCAGCGACAGCCCGGCGATGTTGTAAAGGTAGGCCGGCAGTACAATGTTCACGCCCATGTACACCACTTGCGTGAGCATCGTATTACCGGCGGTAAGGGCGATATTGCGGTTGCGCAAGGTGGCGATAAACGTACGCCAGGCCTCGCCTTTGACTTGGCTGGCCGGTGCGCTGTCGGGCGGGGTCATGCCTTTGGCGGCGATGTCGACGTACAGCGCCGTGATGCGCTCGGCCGTCGAATAACGCGCCCAGAAAATCATCAGCGGCAGCGCCACCACGAAGGCGAAGAAGAACACGTAACGCCAGTTGTCCTCACCAAACACGGTGATGACAAAACTCGCGATAATGCCACTGAGCATGGCGCCAATCGGGTAGCCCGTATGGTGCGCGCCCAGGGCAAACCCGCGACGCTCCACCGGCCACCATTCGGCGGTGTTGCTCACCCCGACCGGCTCGCCCCAACCGGCACCGAGGTTGACGCCGACGCGCAGGGCAATAAAGGTCGCGAGGTTACCGCTCAAGGCTTTGAAGCCGGACAGAAACGAAATCGCGGTGTAGCCCAGCACCAACGGCACTTGGAAGCGCGCACGTTTCCAGCCGCCGCCATAACGGTCGCTCCACATGGAGCCGGGGATATCCAACAGCGCCAGCGCGAGCATGACCACCGTGGCCACGGTGCCCCATTGGTCGGCGGACAAATCGAAATGCTTGGAGATGGTCGGCCCCAGGCGCAACACGATCTCACGGTCGTAGGCGTTGAGGATCCAGATCATCCAACAGACCAGCAGCGACACCCAGGAATGCCGGTGAATGCTGCGCAGCGACGCTTTTTTTATAGTTGCCATGGGCCTCTCCAGGCGCGCGAAGGCGCGCACTGACACAAGGTTGCGAAGGAATATGCCTTATTGAAAAAACGCGCTAGCTGGCGAACCTTCGCTCAGCTATTCCTTGCACGCCCAACCCGGTAATGGCGAACAGCGCACCGCGCTGCTGGCCGTCTGCCGGGAAACGCGGCAGCGGCGGCTTGGCCATGGAGGTCACAAACAGGGTGTCGAGATTCGGCCCGCCGAAGGTCAGGCTGGTGACCTTTTTCACTGGCATCTGGATGATGCGGTCGACCTGGCCATCGGGGGTGTAGCGCACCAGTTTTCCGGCGTAGACCAGCGCTTGCCACAGACAGCCTTCGGCATCCACGGTGCAGCCATCGGCGGCGCCACCCGTGCGGGTGTCGACGTTGGCAAAGGTGCGGCGGTTGCTCACGTTGCCGGTGGCGAGGTCGTAGTCGTAAGCCCAGATATCGCCGGACCAGGTGTCGCAGAAGTAGAAGGTTTCACCCGACGGGCTCCAGCACGGGCCGTTGGACACGATGATGCCTTCGTCCAGGGTGTGCAGGCTCAGATCGGCATCGAGCCGGTAGAGCTTGGCACTGGCGCTGTCCTCCAGCGTGTCCATCGAACCGAAGATGAAGCGGCCCTGGCGGTCGACCTTACCGTCGTTGAGGCGGTTGTTTGGCAACTGCGGTTCCGGGTCGATGATCTGGTTGAGCTCGCCGCTGTTGAGGTCGAGGGTGTGCACGCCGTTTTGCAGGGCGACGATGGCACTCTCACCGTTGTGGCGCAGGGCCATGGAGCCGATTTTCTGGCCCACCTCCCAGGCACGCAATTCACGGCCGTCGTCGGTGCAGCGCAGGATGCGACCGTCGGCGCTGTCGATCCAATACAAACGTTGTTGCTCGACGTCCCACACCGGGCCTTCGCCCAGGGTGGTCTTGACGTCGACAAGCACTTCGATACGCATGGTGTGATCCCCTTATTGTTGTTGTGCGGGATACAGGCCGCGCTTTGCCGCGGCCCTGTGTGTGTTTAGAAGTTGACTTGGTCGCGCCCCTTGAGCCCAAGGATTTCCCGCGCTTCGTCCGGCGTGGCGACGCGATGCCCCAGGGCTTCGATCACCGTACGAATGCGCCGTACCTGGTCGGCATTCGACGCCGCCAGTTTTCCCGGACCGTCCCACAGTGAATCTTCCAGGCCAACCCGCGCATTGCTGCCCATGGACAAGCCCATGGTCGCCAACGGAATCTGCCCACGTCCGGCGCCGAGGATCGACCACACGTAGTCATCGCCAAACAGGCGGTCGGCGGTACGTCGCATGTGCGCCAGATCTTCCGGGTGCCCGCCGATGCCACCGCGCAGGCCGAACACCGACTGGATAAACAAGGGTGGCTTGAGCAAGCCGCGCTCCAGGAAATGGGCAGCGGTGTAGAGGTGACCGATGTCGTAGCACTCGATCTCAAATCGGGTGCGGTTCTCGGCGCAGGCGTTGAGGATGTGAGTGATGTCGCGGAAGGTATTGCGGAAGATCCGGTCGTCACTTTCTTCCAGGTATGGCCTTTCCCAATCGTGCTTGAAGTCAGTAAAGCGGTTGAGCATTTCGTACAGCCCGAAGTTCATCGAGCCCATGTTCAGCGAGGCCAATTCCGGCTTGAACTGCATCACCGGTTGCAGGCGTTCTTCCACGCCCATGGTCGGTGCGCCACCCGTGGTGATGTTGATCACTACGTCGCTGGCGGCTTTGATTTGCGGCAGGAATTCGGCGAACAGTGCGGGGTCCTGGCTCGGACGGCCGTCGTTCGGGTCACGGGCATGCAGGTGAACAATCGCAGCGCCGGCTTCAGCGGCAACGATGGCGGCATCGGCAATTTCCTGCGCAGTAATCGGCAAATGCGGTGACATCGACGGCGTATGAATCGCGCCGGTGACAGCGCAGGTAATGATGACAGGACGTTTTTTGGACATGACGATTCTCCGACTTTTATTCTTATGAAAAAAATCCTGGGTACAGCGCGAGGTGTTCTTCCGTGACTTACAGGTACTCGACGTTACCGTCGACGCTGATCGCCTGGCCGGTCACGTTGCGCGCGGCGGGTGAACAGAGAAACAACGCCATGGCGGCCACGTCTTCGGCGGTGACCATGCGCTTGAGGGAAATCTTGTTGAGGTATTCCTGACGCATCTCGGCTTCGGGCACACCGACCTGCTCGGCACGGGCGCGGATCACGCCGTCCATGCGCGGGCCTTCGACGATGCCAGGCAGCAAGGCGTTGACGCGGATGTCGCTCTCGCCCAACTCCGAGGCCAGGGATTTCATCAAACCGACAATCGCCCATTTGGTCGCCGCATACGGGGTACGCCACGCGTAGCCCAAACGCCCCGCCACCGAGGCGATATGCAGCAGATGGCCGTGGGGCGACGCCTTGAGCATCGGTACCGCGTGGTGGGCAAAGCGGTATTGCGCGGTGAGATTGATGTTGATAGTGGCTTGCCACTCGGCGTCGCTGATCGCATCGATCCCGCCAGTAGGCCCGGCGATTCCGGCGTTGTTGACCAGCACATCGAGGCCGCCGAAATGCTCGTGCTGCACCTTGAACACCGCCTCGATCTGCGCGGCATCGCTGACGTCGGCACGGGTGGCGACCGTGCCAGGGTATTTGTCGCGAAACGCTGCCAGGGCGGGCTCGCTCACATCACACACATGCACCTGGGCACCGGCTTCGAGATAGGCCGCCGCCAGCACTTCACCAATGCCGGCAGCCCCACCGGAAATCAACACACGTAACCCAGGATAGGGCTGCAGCCGTTGTAGGACACTCATGCACGTTTACCTCCTGAAACAGACGACCGCGAACGGTCGTTCTTGACGAGCAGGCGCGCCAGGGAATCGGCGGCCTGCATGATGTCATCGGTCACCGCCGCGCGGGCGCCGGCGCCATCACGGGCAGCCAGCGCTTCGACGATGCGCGTGTGCGCCTCCATCGAGCGTTGCAGGTGAGCTTTATCCGGGGCGACCAGCGCAAAGCACGGGCCCATGTGCAGCCAGAAGTTTTCCACGGCGGCCATGGTCAACTCGGCCTGGGCCACGGCATAGATACGCCGGTGAAACGCAAAGTTGGTCCACAGGTAGCGGGACACATCGACTTCGTCGGCGGCGTGCTGCATCTGTTGGCAGAGGTCGGTGATTTCGTCGAGGTCGGCTTTTTGCAGGAGCAGCACGGCCTTTTCGGCCAGTAAACCTTCAAGGGCGACCCGTGTATCACGAATTTCACGCAGACGTTCTACCGTCATCAGGCGTACGCGCAGACGGGAGGTTTCGGTGACTTCAAAGGCGTTTTCGGCGCTGAGGCGTTGCAGGGCTTCACGCACCGGCATCGGGCTGGAACCGAGGGCTTCGGCGAGGCCGCGGATGGTGAGTTTCTGGCCTGGCTGAAAACGGCCACTCATCAGCGCTTCGCGGATCTGGCGATAGACCTGGTCTTGCAAAGTATCGCGGGACACCTGGCGCAGGGTGGGCAGGAGGAGCGGACTGTCTGTCATGAGGCAAAACCTGTGTTGTCGTTCTTATGGGCCCAATATGTGATCACAAATCAAATATGTCAAATAGCTTCCCGACTTCATAGGTGCGCTACGACATTTGGACTGCGCTGCGGATTGATAGCTAACAAACATCAGTCCATCCAAATTTGTTACTTTTCATTTCTAAATGTGTCAGCCACTATCCTCGGTCATAGGCGAATCAAGCACTTTAAAAAGACCGCTGGAGACACAAAACCATGACTAGCCCTCACCGGCCCGAATCTGCCCAATCTAAAGTTGGCGCGGTTTTTCGCGTTACTTCGGGTAACTTCCTCGAACAGTTCGACTTCTTTCTGTTCGGTTTCTACGCCACTTACATTGCTGCCGCGTTCTTCCCTGCCGCTAATGAGTTTGCGTCATTAATGATGACCTTCGCCGTATTCGGCGCAGGCTTCCTGATGCGTCCGTTGGGCGCAATCATCCTGGGCGCCTACATCGATGACGTCGGGCGCCGCAAAGGGCTGATCGTGACCCTGTCGATCATGGCCAGCGGCACGCTGCTGATCGTGTTGGTGCCCGGTTATCACACCATTGGCCTGTGGGCACCTTTGTTGGTCTTGCTGGGCCGTTTGCTGCAAGGCTTCTCGGCCGGCGCGGAACTGGGCGGCGTGTCGGTGTACCTGTCCGAAATGGCAACGCCAGGACGCAAGGGTTTCTACACCAGCTGGCAGTCGGGCAGCCAACAGATCTCCATCGTGATCGCCGCCGCATTGGGTTATGGCTTGAACGTTTGGATGGAGCCCGCTGTGGTCGCCGATTGGGGCTGGCGCATTCCGTTCGCCATCGGCTGCGTGATCATCCCGTTCATCTTCATCCTGCGTCGCAACCTGCAGGAAACTGAAGAGTTCGCCAATCGCAAGCACCGTCCAACCCTGCGCGAAGTGCTGGCGACCCTGGTGAAGAACTGGACCGTGGTGATCGGTGGCATGCTGATGGTGGCCATGACCACGACGGCGTTCTACCTGATCACCGTGTACGCGCCGACGTTCGGCAAGACCGTGCTGCACCTGAGCACCTCCGACGCCCTGCTGGTGACCTTGTTGGTGGCGGTGTCGAACTTTATCTGGCTGCCGATCGGCGGCACCTTGAGCGACCGTTTCGGCCGCAAGCCGGTGCTGATCGCCATGACTGTATTGACCGTTCTGACGGCATATACAGCATTGTCCTACGTCGTGAACGCACCCAGCTTCGCGCACATGCTGGAAACCCTGCTGTGGTTCTCCTTCCTCTACGGCATGTACAACGGGGCCATGATCCCGGCCCTCACTGAAATCATGCCGGTGGAAGTGCGCGTGGCGGGTTTCTCCCTGGCCTATAGCCTGGCGACGGCGATTTTTGGTGGGTTCACCCCAGCGATCTCCACGTGGTTCATTCACATCACTGGCGATAAAGCGTCGCCCGCCTACTGGATGATGTTTGCTGCGGCGTGTGCGCTGTGCTCGACCCTGGCGCTGTATCGCCACGCCAACGCCCGTGGGCAGGTGATGCAAGAGGCTGCACAATGAAGCCACTGCTCAACACCTTGGCGGCGGTGGCTCTCAGCGCGATGGCGCTGACGGCCCAGGCCAAAGCGTTGCTTCAATATTTGTCATCGCCTCAGGCGCAACCCGTGGTGCAATCCACCGGACTGGACCCGGTGTCACGCTGACCGAAACGGCATCTCCCGCACCCACCGCTCCAACTCCAGCGCCGCTGGCGGCAAGGTCCGCCCGCGGCGTTTTATCAAGCCCACATTACGCAGCACCTGCGGCAATACCTGCCCGATCATCGTGGGCGCGTGGGCGCTACGTTGCAGGGGAACCGATGACTTTGCCGTTATCACCTTGCTACAAATATGAAGTCATACATATCAGTGGGTTATTGGGTTTCTGCGGCCACGCAATCGTTGAAATGGGTCAATACTTGAGACCTGACCTACACAACGGGAGACGCACACACTCATGGAAACCCATCACTTCTGGATAGACGACGAGTCGCCGGATATCGGCATCGATCAGTTGCTTCATGCATCACGTCAATGGTCCAGTAGGATTGAATCCTACCCAACCTCGGCGGACTTCCAAATGCGCTCGACCCAGCAAATGAGCATTACGTTGCCAATCGAAATGGCCGCCTTGGTCAAGGCCAAAGTCGCGGCGGGTGAATATGCCACCGAGAGCGAAGTGATTCGCGACGGCCTGCGGGCCATGCTGGCACGTGACCGTGCCATGGAAGACTGGCTGCGGGACGAGGTGATTCCTGCGGCTGCCGCCCTCAAGGCCGAGCCCGACCGAGCGTTGTCTGCTGAGCAGGTTCGCGAACATATGGCGACCAAGCGTCAGCGAAAAGACACGGGGAAAACGTGAGCTACACGGTCGTCTTTTCGCCTCAAGCCTTGGCGCAACTCGACGCCCTTGAAGACTGTGTCAGCGATGCCGCGTCCCCCTCTACTGCTGCGCGCTTTATCGACAATCTCATCGGCTACTGCGAAAGCCTTTCCCTGTTTCCCTTGCGTGGCACTTGCCGTGACGACCTGCTACCCGAGTTGCGCATCACTCACTGTCGACGCACCACCGTCATCGCGTTCATGGTAGGGCCCGATTCCGAAACGGTGTCGATACCGGGTGTGTTTTACGGTGGCAAAGACTACACGGCAATGTTGCAAAGCGATTGGGGTTAGCCCCGACAACAAGGGTGATCATTGTGCCGACCGGTCGAGGGAGTTATCTGCTGGCCGAAGGCGGGAGGAACCGGGTGTTGGAATGGGTGCCCGATACTCACACGCCTTCACCATAAATCGCGCTATAGCTGAAAACGCGCCACCGCCTCGCTCAACGAAACTGCCAACTGCGCCAGCTCGCGACTCGCCCCATTGATCTGCCCGGCGCCGGATGAGGACTGCGCAGACAAGTCGCGAATGTTGACGATGTTGCGGTCGACTTCCTTGGCAACCTGAGCCTGCTCTTCTGCGGCGCTGGCAATGACTAGGTTACGTTGGTGAATCTGGTCGATGGAGTCGGTGATCTGACTCAACGCGCCTCCCGCACCTTCAGCCATGGTCAAGGTAGCGGCAGCGCGCTGGGTACTGGACTGCATTGATGTCAACGCGTGGTCAGACCCCGTGCGCATCGCGGTCACCATCTGATCGATCTCCAGCGTCGACTGCTGCGTACGGTGTGCCAGTGCGCGCACTTCGTCAGCCACGACCGCAAAGCCACGTCCGGACTCACCGGCCCGCGCAGCCTCGATGGCGGCATTGAGGGCCAATAGGTTGGTCTGTTCAGCAATGGAGCGAATCACGTCGAGCACTTTGCCGATATCACGCGATTGTTCAGCGAGGGTCTGCACCAGCGTCGAGGTTTCACCAATATTTGTGCTCAGGGCCTGAATGGCGCTGACGGTTTCGCCGACACGGTGCTGGCCTTCGCGCGCCGTTTCATTGGAGAGGCGAGTGGACTCTGAGGTGGAAACCGCATTGCGCGCTACTTCATCCGCCGCCGAGGTCATCTCGTTGACGGCGGTGGCGGCTTGCTCTATTTCAGCGGTCTGCTTTTGCAGGCTGCGGCTGCTTTGATCAGTGATGCCATTCAGGTCGGTGGCGGACGATGCCATCTGCCCCGCCGACTGACGGATCAGTTGTAAGGTCCCGCGCAGGTTGGCTTGCATGGTCTTGAGTGCTACAAGCAGGCGGGTCACTTCGTCGTCACCGGTAACAGCCACCGTTTGGGTCAGGTCGCCATGGGCCACGTTTTCTGCAGCCCGCACCGCATGGCTCAGCGGGCCGACAATACTGCGCGTCAGCAACCACGCCAGCGCCACTGTGCTCAACGCCGCCAGGAGCACGAAGCCGAACACCATGGTGCGCGAACGACTGTACTGCGCCTCGGCCATCTGTCCCTGCTGGTTGATCTGCGCGTTGTAGTAGTCGGCCAGGGCATTGAGCTGCGCACCGGAGCCATCAATCACCGTTTTCATGTCCACCAGCAGCAGCTTGTTGAGTTCGGCGCCCTGCTGCTTGTCGGCAAGGACGAAAGATTGGGCCAGGCCTTGCTGGTACAGGCGCAGCGAAACCTGGAACTGGTCATAGAGCGAGCGTACCTCAGGGGTGTCGATCACCGCCTCGAGGTCAGCCAGCCTTTTGATCAGGTCCTGGCTGCGGGTGTCCATCTGGCTGCGGTATTGTGGAAGGCTTGCGGGATTCGGATCCAACGCCATGCGCAAAGAGATCGTACGAATGCGCAGCATGATTTCGCGAATGTCCGCCACCAACCGTATCTTGGGCACCAGCCCGCTCTCAACCTGCACCGCACTGGCACGGATGCTCGCCATGTTCGACAGCGCAAAAAAACCCAGCAGGGCCACGAGCAAGGCAATCAAGACAAAACCCAGACCCGCACGGCGGGCGATGGACAGGCTGCGAAGGGACATTTTCGGGAAGCTCTCTTATTTAGAAATACGATGTCGTATGAGAGAGTTTCGGCTCGCGATGGCAGGACTTTAGAGATGCCCAGGAAAGTACTAATGAATATTTCAGTCACTTTTCGAAAAGGATCAACGTAAACCCTGCTTGGCGGAATGCTGTCGCCGTTGACGATTTTTCGTGATCAACAAGGGTTTAGCGGACGGATCGTGGCGTCCTCTTCAAGCCTGGAAGAAGTGCGTCGGTTGGTGATTGCCGGGTTTGGCTTAGGCTGTTTGCCGATTCATGTGGTGGCAGAGGATGTGAAGAACGGGCTGCTGTGGCGGCTGCCGCCAGATGAGGGGATCGCGGACGTGGATATTCATTTGCTGTGGAATCGGGAACAGAAGATGAGTCGGGCGGAAACGGTGTTTATCGAGAGCCTGTCAGAACGGCTTGGGCGATGACTGAGGCCCGGTAGCCGATTCGACTACAGGGCCTTTCCTATCTAGCGGGAGTGACTTAGCTTGCGCGCTCCTTGTTCGCTTGAGACAGAACCGAGGCGGCAAGCGCTTTGGTATCTTCGCTGTATTTATCGCTGCCCAGCACCTTTCCAGCTTTCTGCTCCATCTCTGCACTCGTCTGCTTGTCGGTGCCTTTTTGGGCTAAAGCTGAAGCGGCGAGGCTTTTGGCAATGGTTGAGGCGCTTTGGCTGTTGAGCACTTCCGCCTCCAACGTCGCGATCTTGCCGGTGGTTTCTTTCGTATTTTTGTTCACGATGCAGTTCCTTTGCGGTTGGAGGCGCCCGATCTCGAGCGCTACCACAAAGTAATAAGTTGCCGGGAGTACCGCAATGCGCTGCTCGTAGGCAGCATTTTGAAAGCCTGTACGAAAGGTGCATTGAACGTGTAGTGCGTGCTAGAGCGTCGTATCGATTGCACTGATGATTACTATCGAAACGAGCGCCTGCCCGATTTTCAACACTGATTCCTATAATCGCGTCCAAATTACCTCCCCCTCGCCTGGCTTCAGGCGACGCTCATCCTGGAACCCAACCATGCCAAGTGCCAGCCAGGCCCCTCGCGGCCTTCCCGAACATAATCAACAAAGTGTCAAACAGCAGTGGTTGGCAATTCTCTCGGTTGCCGTGGGCGCGTTCGCCTTGGTCACCAGTGAGTTTCTGCCCGTGGGCGTGCTCAACGACGTCGCCAGCGACCTCGGCATCACTGCCGGCCACGCAGGCCTGATGGTCACCCTGCCTGGCATCATGGCCGCCCTCGCCGCCCCCCTGCTGTCGGTGATCATTGGCACCATGGACCGTCGCTATCTGCTGATCGGCCTGACGTTGGTCATGATTATCGCCAACTCAGTCGTGGCCTTCGCCAGTGACTTCAGCCTGCTGCTGTTCGGCCGCGTCTTGCTGGGTATCAGCATCGGCGGTTTCTGGGCGACGGCCATTGCCCTCAGCGGCCGCCTGGCCCCCAAGGGTGTAGGCGTAGCGAAAGCCACATCGATCATCATGATGGGGGTGACACTGGCCACCGTACTGGGCGTGCCCGTAGGGACCTGGCTCAGCGGCCTGATGGGCTGGCGCATGACCTTCCTGGTCACCGCGCTGTTGGGCATACCGGTGGTCCTGGCGCAGGTCTTCCTGCTACCCCGGCTCAACCCGGAAAAGGCCATTCAAGTCAGTGACCTGCCGGCGTTGTTTATCAACCCACGGGCTCGGGTCGGACTGATCGCCGTATTGCTGATCGGCCTGGCGCACTTTGCCGCGTATACCTATGTCGCACCTTTCTTCAAAAACAGCTCCGGCTTCGATGGCCCGACGATTGGCTCGCTGCTGCTGATGTTTGGTGTGGCAGGGGTCGCGGGTAACATTTTCGCCGGCTTCGCCGCCAACCGCAGCGTGCGCTACACCCTGCTGCTGGTCGCGCTGATGATCGGCACCAGCACCGCGCTGTTCCCCCACTTCGCCACCGGTTTGACAGGCGCAGCGATGCTCATTGCGCTCTGGGGTTTCGCCTTTGGCGCCTTCCCGGCCTGCGCCAGTATCTGGATGTTTGTGGTCGCGCCCAAGGATGTGGAACGCGGCATGCCGCTGTTCGTCGCCTTGTTCCAGGTGATCATTGCCTTGGGCTCGTTCTTTGGCGGGCGGATCGTCGATCAGATGGGCAGTTCAGTGTTGTTAAGCCTGGCTACGGCGTTGGTGGGATGTGGGTTTGTCACAGTGTTGGTGCTGGGGCGTAATGTGAGTAACAGCCTGGCGGCCCAACCTGCCTGACAGACCAGTCCCCATTAAAAAGCCTGCTGAGCATTGAGTTCAGCAGGCTTTTTCAATGGCCGGGTACAAAACGAATTCAGTAACCCGCCGCATCCTCGAGCTTGCCACTGACAATGCTCACCCCCGAGCTTGTGCCCAGGCGGGTGGCGCCGGCTTCGATCATGCCGACTGCAGTCGCATAGTCGCGCACCCCACCCGACGCCTTGACCCCCATCTGCGGGCCGACGACGCGGCGCATCAGGGCGATGTCTTCAGCGGTGGCGCCACCGCGGCTGAAGCCCGTCGACGTCTTGACGAAAGCCACGCCCAATTCACGGCAGATTTCGCAGGCCCGGATCTTTTGCTCCTCGTCCAACAGGCAGGTTTCGAGAATCACTTTCAGCGGCACCGCACCACAAGCTTGATGCACGGCGGCGATATCGTCGCGCACTGTATCCAGGCGCCCTTCGCGCAGTGCGCCGATATTGAGCACCATATCGATCTCTCCCGCGCCCACGGCAATTGCCTGTTGGGCTTCGAAGGCTTTACTCTCGCTCAGCCCCGCACCCAATGGGAACCCGATCACTGCGCAGACTTTAACCTTCTGCCCTGCAAGCAATTGAGCGGCAAAAGGCACCTGGCCCGAGTTCACGCACACGGAATAGAACCCATATTCCTGCGCTTCTTTGCATAACGCTGCAATTTGCTCCCGCGTCGCGTCGGGCGCCAGTAAGGTGTGATCGATAAACGGTGCAAGTGCTGCGGGTGTGATTGAGGTCATGAAATCCGTTCCTGATGAAGGAGCACGATGGGCGAATGTGTTAGAAGACGCGCCCAGCAAATGTTAATATAATACCAATAAATGATGTAATTACAACATAACTGGCCGATCGGAATACCTGTGGAAAGCAAACAATCAGAACGCATCAAACTGATCCAACAAGCCCTGCAGGACCAAAAGGCGATCCATCTGCGGGAGATGGCCGCGTTGCTGGAAGTCTCGGAAATGACCCTGCGCCGGGATCTCAACCGCTACCCGGACAAGTTCCATTTACTCGGCGGGCATATCACGCTCGCATTCGACCCGGAAGGCGCGCCCGACTACAAAGTCACGGAGCAAGGCACTCGGCATGTGGAAGAGAAACGCCGCATCGGCAAGCTCGCGGCCGCGGTTATCAAGCGCGGCGACACGGTATTCTTCGACTGCGGTACCACGGTGCCCTTTGTGATTGATTTCATCCCCGATGAACTTGAGTTCACCGCGGTTTGCAACTCGCTCAACGTGTTGCTCAAGCTGCAGCAAAAACCCAACTGCACGATCGTCCTCTGTGGCGGCACCTTCCATCGCAAGAACCAAGTGTTCGACCATGCCAACGAGAGCAGCATCCTCGACAACGTGCGCTTGACCTGGGCATTCATCTCGGCCGCAGGCGTCAGCGAAACCTTCGGCGTGACCTGCTTCAACTTCAATGAAGTGGCGGTCAAACAGAAGGTCTTGCGCCAGGCCCAGCACCGCATGCTGCTGGCCGACCACAGCAAGTTCGACGTCGTGCGCACCGCGCATTTCGCCACCCTGGAACAATTCAACGTGGTGGTCTCCGATAAGAAGTTGCCCAAACCATACCGTGAGCTGATCACGCAATACGGCGCGCAATGGGTGGTGTGAACCTCCCTCGCCACGCCTCATCAGCCGCCCAATTCATCCCGTAGGCGACAACGCTCCTCAGCCGACAAATAGCCGGTGCTCACGCTGAACAGCGCACGTTGCCCGCCGGCCAATGAGCGCACATTGCCTTTGTTTTTTTCCGCCAGGTAGCCCTCGGGTTCGCAGGTAGAGGGCAAGACGAATGCGGCGACACCTTGGTCGGCGTTATGCAGGATCCAGCGGGTGGCATGGGAGAACTGATCGGGCCGATAGCGGGTGTAAAACGCCGAACCTTCGGGATGGTCCAGTAGAAAATGCGCACGACCTGCAGCATCGCCGGGCACCTCTTCGAAGAAACAGACAATTTCCGGATCATGCAGCGCGGGGCTGTTCAGGGTGCTCAAGCGCAAGGGGTCCTGGCTCAACTCAGCCATATAGGCCGACCACTCGGGAGTTGGCTTGACGTGGGCCGGCACGCTGCTGCGAACCCGGACACGGGCGCCGGCCAAGGGCTCGACCAGGCTGGCGCCGGGAATGTAGGCGTAGTTCATGTGGGCCATATACATCAGTTCCATGGCCTTGCCCGCAAGATTGGTGACCGCCATGCCGATATCAAATACCCCCGAGCCGACACGCAGGGTCAGCGTGGGTGTGGCCCGATAGTGGTCGCCAAACCCCTGCACATACTCGTAGTCCCCACCTAGGCGCAGGTACAGGCCAGCCGCGTCTTCCCCCACTTCCAGCCAGGCGGCGTCCATCGGCGCGCAGGGCATTTCGCCGTGCAGCGGGTGGTCATCGGCCGGGGCCGGGCAACCATTGCGCAGCAGCCCGGCGTGGAACATAAAACAGCCGTAGGTGCCGATCACCGTCGAACTGGGCTTGGGCTGGCGAACCATATTGCGCATGGTCAGCTCGCAACCGTCGAAGGTCGCGGACCAGATCATCTGCCCCTGGTAAGGCAAGGCCACCACGCGGCCGCGGGCATTTTCCAACGCCAGCGCCTTGACCCCACTGGGGTAGGTCCAGGCCAGCACGCGAAAATCGGCCGATTGCAGCAGGGTCTTTTCGACGCCGCTGAACTGCTCGGGAGACAAGGCCAGCGTAAAGGTTTTCATGAGGCCACCACAGCGCCAGCCCGAGGCTGCGCGGCGCGACTGTGACGCATGCAGGAATAGGCGTAGGCCACAATCACCACAAAACACAGCAGGGGCACGCTGTACGCCAGCTGCATATTGCCGTGAGTGGCATCTGACAACAGGCCTTGGAAGACCGGAATCACCCCGCCGCCGACGATGCTCATCACCAGCAGAGAACCGCCGACACTGGTGTCTTCGCCCAGCCCTTCAATCGTCAGGCCATAAATGGTCGGCCAGCACGGCCCGAGGAAAATGCTCACCACGACCGCTGCATACACCGCGCTGATATTCGGTACCAGGATGGTGTAGGCGAGCAAGGCAATTGTCAGCACGCCGTAGATGGCGAGGACCTTGGCAGGGTGCAGCTTGCGCATCAACAGATTGGCGATCATCTTGCCGACGAAATAAGCGGCAAAGGTCGTCAGCAGGAACCATGACGCGCTGCGCTCGTTCATCCCGCCCATCTGCATCGCCAGGCGAATGGTGAAGCTCCAAACACCCACCTGGGCACCCACATACAGAAACTGCGCCAGCACGCCGAAGGTAAAGCGCGGATTACGCGACAGGCGCGCCAGGCTCTGGCCGAGGCTGGGCTTTTTAACATCAGCCTTGACGTTGCCCCGACACGCGGGGAAGCGGGTGATGGCGATGAGGATAAACATCAGCACCAGCACCGCGATCATCCACTTGTACGGCAGCAGGGTCGACTGGATCATTTCCAACTGTTGGATAGCCGCCTCAGAGGCGCTCATCTGGGTCAGTTGTTCGTGGGTCGCATCGGTGTCCTTGAACATCACGAAGCTGCCGACATACACCCCGGCCATGGCGCCGAACGGGTGGAAGGTCTGCGAGATGTTCAGGCGGCGGGTGCCGGTCTCCCGCGGGCCCATCAAGGTCGAGTAGGTGTTGCAGGCGGTTTCGAGAAACGAAAGCCCGCACGCGATCACAAACAGCGCCATCAGGAACATGCCGTAGGTGGCGCTGGATGCCGCAGGAAAGAACAGCGCGCAGCCCGCCATGTAGAGCATCAAACCCACCAGAATCGTGCTTTTATAACCGAAGCGACGGACCACCAAGGCCGCCGGAATCGCGACGAAAAAGTAGCCCAGGTAAAACGCCGACTGCACAAACGCGGTCTGGAAATCGCTGAGCAAAAAGGCTTTCTTGAAATGCGCGATCAGCACGTCATTCATGCTGGCCGCCGCCGCCCACAGCGCGAAAATACTGCACAGCAGCAAAAACGCGAACCAGGGCGTGCGATTGAGATAAAAACCATCGGCAGTTTGTTGGAGCGGGACTTTTGTCATTGTTATTCTCCGTGGGGTATACGGCGCGTCAGCCATACAGGGATGGCCGACATCGGTGATAGACGACTCAGGACGGGTCAAAAAACTCGGCGAACCGGGCAACGTCGGGGTAGGAACTCTGGGTGCCGAGGCCGGTGACCGAACAGGCGGAATACGCCACCGCCCGGGTCATGGCCGCACGCATATCGCCCTGCTGGGTCCAGTAGTGGGCGAAGCAACCGATAAAGGCATCACCAGCGCCGGTGGTGTCCCGGGCCTCGACCTCGCGCCCAGGCACATGGAACTCACCCTCCTCGCCCACATACAGCGCGCCATGCTCGCCGAGGGTGACGATAACGTGGCGGATACCCTGGGCGACCAACACCCGCGCGGCGAGTAACGCACTCTCAGGCCCCTCGACCGACTTGCCGGTGATCAGTGACAGTTCGCTTTCATTGGGAATGAAAAAATCCAGCTGCGCCAGATGCTCGCGGCTCAAACCCGCGACCGCAGGGGCCGGGTTGAGCAACACCGGAATGCCGTGCCGTTTGGCAAACTCGATGGCGTAGTAGACGGTTGCCAAGTCGATTTCCAACTGCAGGACGATGAGGCTGCATTCGCGTAAAGCCGCGTCCGCGGCGTCGATATCAGCCGGCTTCAAATGCGCGTTGGCGCCTTTGACGATGAGGATGCTGTTGTGGGAATCGCTCTGCACAAAGATTGGCGCCACGCCGCTGGACACCCCCGGCACCCGCGTGACGTAGCGCGAGTCGATGGCATGGCGTTGAAAATTGGCCAGGGTGTTATCGGCAAACATGTCATCACCCAATTTGGTCAGCATCAACACTTCGCTGCCAAGCTTGGCCGCCGCCACTGCCTGGTTCGCCCCCTTGCCGCCGCAGCCCATGGCAAAGCTCGGAGCCTCAAGTGTCTCGCCCTGACGGGGCATTCGGTCGATATAGGTAACCAAATCCACCATGTTGCTGCCGATGACCGCGATCTTATTCATGGATATCTTTACCTTGTGCACGCTGTGGCAGGCACCACAGCGTTATTATTTTTGTTATTTAAATAACATTTTCTGTGACTACTCAACCTATTTTTTGTGAGTGCGGAAAAGTTGGGCTGATGCGCTGATGAGAGGAAGCGCGAATTAACGGAGGGGACGACGCCGTGCGAAGGCGCTCGGTTCGTTCGAAGGCTTGGCTGATGTGTAAAAAACGACAGCGAACCTGACGGTTTAACGTTGAAAAAACAGTGCCCACGCAATGGCAGGCCGAAGGCGCTTAAGGGCCCTGGGGAGTAGATCACGGGAACATTCAGAAGGGAGGAGCAACTACTAAAACGCCTGCTGAACATTGAGTTCTGCAGGCTTTCTCTTCATCTGAGTCGAGTGTCTGGGGTAGCGCTTGACTGACTCGCATCCTTAATCAGGATAAATGAACTGAACGCCAAAAAATCACCCAAATGCTGAGTGATGATCGCAACGGTAATCGGCAATTGGAGGGGTTGATACTCGTGCACGGCGATATTGCGAAAACCGACCATGCTCTTCAGGTTGGTCAACAGGATGCTGCCCCATATCCAGCGCGGCTTCGCACGCACGTTGAATATTAAGAATCGCTGCGTCCTGACGGATGAAGTCAGTAGCGAAACTGGCAGGGCCCTTTGCGTACTCCTCGCGGGCGCGAGCGACACCGCGCTCAATGCCCGAGGCGTTGTTGATTAGCACATCATCGGCCATGCACTTTTCCGCCCTTCTGAATATCTGACAGCAGCCCCGCTCGTGCAGCGTCCAGCGCGGTTTTTTCACTGAGGGTATAGCTCTCGAAAATACCCGCCTGACTGTCCTTGTTCCGGAGCCGTCGCCCTGTTGTTATGACTGGGTACTGCATGACGGTGTTACGGCCCATGATGCCATCTGATAAATGACCGTAGCAGGATTCATCTTGAAATTTCTGCCCCAAAACAAAAAACCCCCAACAACAATTAAGTTATCAGGGGTTTTCGTTATTCAATAATGGCGGAGAGATAGGGATTCGAACCCTAGGTACCGGTGAAGGTACAACGGATTTCGAATCCGTCCCATTCGGCCACTCTGGCATCTCTCCAACGGCGCGCATCATAACAGCGTGAATCAGGAAAGCAAAGCGCCGAAGCGATTTTTTTCCGTGCTATCAGATGCTTGCGTCGATTAAAGCGGTACGCCGAGACGATTGGCAACTTCTTCGTAGGCTTCGATCACATCACCGAGGCCTTGGCGGAAGCGGTCTTTGTCCATCTTCTTCTTGGTGTCCTTGTCCCACAGGCGGCAGCCGTCCGGGCTGAATTCGTCGCCCAGGACGATGGAGCCATCGTGGAACACACCGAATTCGAGCTTGAAGTCGACCAGCAGCAGACCGGCGTCGTCGAACAGCTTACTCAGCACATCGTTGACCTTGAGGGACAATTCCTTCATGCGCGCCAGCTGCTCAGCGGTGCCCCAGCCGAACGCCACGACGTGGGATTCATTGATGAACGGGTCGCCCTTGGCGTCGTCCTTCAGGAACAGTTCGAAGGTGTATGGATTGAGCTTGAGGCCCTCTTCCACGCCCAGGCGCTTGACCAGGCTGCCGGCGGCGTAGTTACGCACGACGCATTCCACCGGGATCATGTCGAGCTTCTTGACCAGGCACTCGTTGTCGCCCAGCAGTTTGTCGAATTGGGTCGGAATGCCGGCCTCTTCGAGTTTCTGCATAATGAAGGCGTTGAATTTGTTGTTCACCATGCCTTTGCGATCAAGTTGTTCGATGCGCTTGCCGTCGAACGCCGAGGTGTCGTTGCGAAACAGCAGGATCAGGCGGTTGGCGTCGTCGGTCTTGTACACCGACTTGGCTTTGCCGCGGTAGAGTTCTTCACGTTTTTCCATGATGGGCTCCGCTTTGAGTGAGGTGGGCTAGGCGATGTGGCGCCAGTCGAGCCCTGAATCTTGATCGGCCAGTTGCAGCCAGTCCGGGTCGCACCCAAGGGTGTCGACAAAACATTGCCGGGCAAGCGTCGGCAGGTTGTTCTTGCTGCTCAAGTGGGCCAGGACCAAGTGTTGCAGGTCTTGCCAGCCCAACTCATACACCAGGTACGCGGCCTGGTGGTTGTTCAAATGTCCCAGTTCGCCGCCCACCCGCTGCTTGAGAAAGTAGGGGTAATGACCGCGAGCCAGCAGGTCTCGGCAGTGGTTGGACTCGATCATCAACGCATCGAGGTTCCGGTAACCGTCCAGCACCTTGGCGCAGTAGGAACCCAGGTCAGTGAGCACGCCGAAGCGTCGCTCTCCGTCACTGAAAACATACTGCGTCGGTTCCTGAGCGTCGTGCGCCACGGCAATCACATCGATGCTCAGGGCACCGATTTGCAGTTGCTCGCCACCGGCCAGGAAACCCGCGGGCTCAATGGGTTTGCGCATCCCGCGCAAGGTGCCGCGACTGAGGTACACCGGAAGATTGTAGCGCCGAGACAGCAAACCCACGCCATGCACGTGGTCGGCATGTTCGTGGGTCACCAGAATCGCACTCAGCTGCGCGGGGTGAACCCCCAGGCGCAGCAGGCGCCGCTCGGTTTCTTTTAACGAGAAACCACAATCCACCAGCACATACGTGTCGTCATGGGCGACCAGCGTGCCGTTCCCTTGGCTACCGCTGCCGAGAACGGCAAAACGCATCGGATCAGCCCAGGTTGTCCTGAATCACGCCCAATACTTTGCGCGCTGTTTCAGCGGGCGCAACGGTATTGATGTTTTTCTCGACGGTGACTTGCACGCTTTCGCCCACTTTGCTCAAACGAACCTGATAACGCTCGGCGCGGGTTTCGACTTCTTCCTTGGTCGGCTTGCTGCCGAACAATTTGCTGAAGAAACCTGGTTCATCATCTTTGCGCTCGGCCTTTTCAGCCACGTTGATGTAGTACAGGCCCAGGCTGCGGTTGATATCTTCAACACGCCAAGGGCCCTGTTCCAACGCGCGGCCAACACTGGCCCAGGCACGATTGAGGTCTTCACCCAGGCTCAGCACAACGTTGCCGCTACCGTCTTCAGTGAGGCTGACGCGGCTCGGGGTGTCGTAATCACGTGCGGCGAGCAGCGAAACGGAACCGCCCTTCTCGGAGATACGGCTCATGCTGGCCAACATCTCGTCGACCAGTGCCGAGTCGACACCGGGGTTAACCGAACGATTGGTGAAATCAACGTTGGCGGTGCTGCCGGCAGGACGCTCGGCGCTGACCACGTAGACTTCACTGGTATTGCGTTGTACACCTGGCTCGATGCGCACACGCACTCGGGCTTCGCTGTCGGCGGCTACACCACCGGCCTGCAGGCGCTTGGCCATGGTCGCGGAGAGCTCGCTGCCCTGCTGCCATGCAGTGGTGAATTCACCGGTCTGCGGGCGTTGCTGATCAATGCGAAAACCGTTGTCCTGGAAGAACTGCACCGCCACCGGCCAGACTTCGGCGGGCGGGCGCTGAGCCACGATCCAGCGGGAGTCACCGCTTTTCTGCAGGCTGTAGTCACTGGCATCCGCCACGGCCGAGATCGGCTGTGGACGCGGCACTACGTACTCACCCTTGGTGGTGTCGTCGGCAACGTTGCGCGGGATCGGCAGCAAGGGGTCAAGGCGCTTGGCGACATTGACGCCAGGCGGCAACTCCATCGGCTTGGTGGGTTGGGCTTCCAGGTAATCGCTACCGCGGTCACGGAAGTAGCCATCCGGGCCCCAGATCCAACCGCAGCCACTGGTGCTGGAGATAATCAAGGCAAGTGCGGAAAGTCCGGCCAATCGCTTCATGCGTAATGCTTCCTCAATTAAACCAGGACGCCGGACTGGCGCAGGGCCTGTCGCAGCGGTTCGTGACAGGCTTCACTAAGACGAGTGAGCGGCAGACGGATACCGTCCGGCATCATGCCCATTTCAGTCAGCGCCCATTTCACGGGAATAGGGTTGGATTCGATAAACAGTGTCTTGTTGAGCGGCATCAGCTTCTCGTGGATCGCGCGGGCGGTCGGGGCGTCGCCGGCGATGGCGGCAGCGCACATCTCGCTCATGGCACGCGGGGCCACGTTGGCGGTCACAGAGATGTTGCCTTTGCCGCCGAGCAGGATCAGCTCGACCGCCGTGGCGTCGTCACCGGAATACACCAGGAAATCGCCGCTCACGCCGGCCAGGATGTCCTTGGCGCGCTGCAGGTCGCCCGTGGCTTCCTTGATGCCGATGATGTTCGGCACGGTGGACAGGCGGATCACGGTCTCGGCCTTCATATCGCACGCGGTACGACCCGGTACGTTATAGAGGATCTGCGGGATATCGACCGCTTCGGCAATGGCGCGGAAGTGCTGGTACAAGCCTTCCTGGGTCGGCTTGTTGTAGTACGGGGTCACCAGCAGGCACGCATCGGCGCCCGCCTTCTTGGCGTTCTTGGTCAGCTCGATTGCTTCGCGTGTCGAGTTGGCGCCCGTGCCGGCGATCACGGCAATACGGCCCGCAACACGCTTGACCACGAACTCGATCACTTGGATGTGTTCTTCCACATCGAGAGTGGCCGATTCACCGGTGGTGCCGACCGCCACGATGGCGTTGGTGCCTTCTTGCAGGTGGAAGTCCACCAGTTTGCCCAGGCTGTCCCAGTCGAGACGACCTTGTGCATCCATGGGTGTGACCAGTGCCACCATACTGCCCGCAATCATGCAACCGCTCCTGCCGGAAAAAGAGAGCCGTAATGGTACTGGCGCCAAGATGCTTGCACAAGCAAAGTACCGCCTGAGGATGCGTTCTGACGTAACTAAACGACGGACAATGCCATCATCGGGCCAAAGCACACCCTGAAGCACGATGAAATAGGACCGATCACGCAATGAAAACGCCACCTCCTATCCCTTGGCGACGCTTTTCGCTACCCTTCATCCTTTGATCGATACCGCCCTTACAGTATCGACCGCTCATCGTTTTAGGAAGGCTGCATGTCCACCCCCACAGTTCGCGAACAATTCCTTGTTATCAGTGCCCTCGGCGCCAACCCCATGGAGCTGACTAACGTCCTGTGCCGCGCCAGCCATGAAAACCGCTGCGCCGTCGTAACCTCCCGCCTGACCCGTCATGGCGAGTGCAGTGCGCTGGTCCTGCAGATCTCCGGCACTTGGGATGCCCTGGCTCGCCTCGAAACCGGCCTGCCGGGCCTGGCAAAGAAGCATGACTTCACCGTCAATGTGGTACGCAGCGCCGCCCTGGAAAATCGTCCGCAGGCTCTGCCTTATGTGGCGTATGTCAGTTCGGCCTATCGCTCGGACATCGTCAACGAGCTGTGCCAGTTCTTCATCGACCACAATGTCGAGCTGGAGAACCTGACCTGCGACACCTACCAGGCCCCGCAAACCGGCGGCACCATGTTGAACGCCACGTTTACCGTGACCCTGCCGGCGGGCGTGCAGATCAGTTGGCTGCGCGATCAGTTCCTGGATTTCGCCGATGCCCTGAACCTCGACGCACTGATCGAACCGTGGCGCCCACAGAACCCAATGTAAGGAAGTTTTCATGGCCGTAGTCATCGACCAACCCATAGCCGATTTCGAAGCCCAGGCCACCAGCGGCCAGACCTTCAGCCTCGCAGCCCTCAAGGGCAAGCAAGTGGTGCTCTACTTCTACCCGAAGGACAGTACGCCGGGCTGCACCACTGAAGGCCAGGGTTTTCGTGACCAGTACGCAGCGTTCAAGGCGGCCAACACTGAAGTGTTTGGCGTGTCGCGCGACAGCGTGAAGTCTCACGAAAACTTCAAAGGCAAGCAGGAGTTCCCCTTCGAGCTGATCAGCGACAAGGACGAAGCGGTTTGCCAACTGTTTGACGTGATCAAGCTGAAGAAGCTGTATGGCAAGGAATACCTCGGCGTGGATCGCAGCACGTTCCTCATCGACAAGAATGGCGTGCTGCGTCAGGAATGGCGTGGCGTGAAGGTGCCGGGGCATGTGGATGCGGTTTTGGCCGCGGCGCAGGCGCTGAACAAGCCTTGAGTCTGTAGTAAGCGGGCTTGTCCCGCGCTGGGGTGCGAAGTGCCCCCAACATAGCCGCCGCGTTTTTTTCAGATAAAACGCGGCTGCAGGTTTAAGGGCTGCTTCGCACCCCCGCGCGGAGCGAGCCCGCTCATACAAGTTGTGTCATACCGTTACAACAACGGCGCAACGACCGGCTCTTGACGCGGCCATGCATCCAGCACCGCCTTGAACAGCGTCGCCAGGGGGATCGCAAAGAACACGCCCCAGAAGCCCCACAACCCACCAAACAACAACACTGCGCAGATGATCGCTACCGGATGCAGGTTGACGGCCTCCGAGAACAGCAGCGGCACCAGCACGTTGCCGTCCAGGGTTTGGATAATCCCGTACACCGCCATCAAGTAGATGAATTGGTCGCTCCAGCCCCACTGGAACAAGGCAATCAATGTAACCGGCACCGTCACCACCACCGCGCCTACGTAAGGCACCACCACTGAAATCCCGACCAGCAATGCCAGCAAGGCCGCGTAGTTCAGGTCCAGGGCAATAAAGGCAATGTAGGTCACGCCCCCGCAGATAATGATCTCGATCACCTTGCCGCGTATGTAGTTGGCGATCTGCCGGTTCATTTCCTCGGCAACACGGGTAATCAGCGCTCGCTCGCGCGGCAGGTAGCCACTTACCCAACGGCCGATCATGGCGCGGTCCTTGAGGAAGAAGAACACCAGAATCGGCACCAGCACCAGGTAAATCATGATATTCACCAGCAGCGGCAAGCTGGACAGGGAAAAGGTCAGCGCCCATTGGCCGAACTTTCCGATCTCGCCGCGGGCCACTTCTATAGCCTGCAACACCTGCTCATCCGACACCAGGTGCGGGTAGCGTTCCGGCAACAGCAGCAACAGTGATTGCCACTTGGCGAGCATGCCCGGCAACTCATTGAACAGAGTGATCAGTTGATGCCATAGCAACGGCAGCACTACCACGATAAACAGCACCAACACGCCCATGAACAAGGCGAACACCAGCCCCACCGACACCCCGCCCGGCAGGCGCAACCGTTCCAGCGCCGTGACCAGGCCTTGCATCAGGTAGGCCAGCACCATCCCCGCCAACACCGGTGCCAACATGCCACCCAAGGTGAGCACAGCCGTAAACGCCAGAAACAACAGAACCGCCAGCACCACGGCCTCCTCATCGGAGAAGTAGCGCTGGATCCAGTCTCGTAACACTTTGAACATCAATCAACCTCAGGTGGTGGGGGCAAACAGTTCAGGCCTTGCGCAACCAGTAACGGTACACACCGGCGGCGTCTTCTTCGTGCAACAGGGTGTGGCCGGCCAGCTTGGCAAACGTACGAAAATCACGCTGAGAGCCTGCGTCCGTGGCGATTACCTTAAGTACGGCGCCACTGGCCAGACGATTGAGTTCCAGCTTGGCCTTGAGCAAGGGCAACGGGCAATTGAGGCCGCTGGCATCAAGTTCGGCATCAAAAGCTACAGCGTCGGTCATGGTTTTACTCCGGGCACGCGTTGGGCTGCTTAGAATATCTGGTCCGAAGCTCAGTGTCCGGCTACAGTAAGCTCTTTGTCGAAAGGCTCTGTGCATGACTTTTTTGCGCCCTACCCTGCTGACGCTGGCTTGCCTGCTGGCCTCCCCAGGCTTCGCTGACGACCTGCCGTCACTTGGCGACGCCAGTTCTGCCATTGTCTCGCCACAACAGGAATACCAGTTGGGCCGCGCCTGGCTGGCCTATCTGCGGGGCCAGGTCTCGCAACTCAACGATCCGCAGCTCAAGGATTACGTCGAAACCAGCGTTTACAAACTGGTGGAGACCAGCCAAGTCAACGACCGTAGGCTGGAGTTCATCCTGATCAACAGCCCGCAACTGAACGCCTTTGCCGCACCCGGCGGTATTGTGGGGGTCAACGGCGGCCTGTTCCTCAACGCTCAGACCGAAGGGGAATACGCTTCGGTGCTGGCGCATGAGCTGGCGCACTTGTCCCAACGCCACTTCGCCCGTGGCGTGGAAGCGCAACAACGCATGCAGCTTCCGATGATGGCAGCGTTGCTTGGCGGCATCATTGCCGCAGCCGCTGGTGCAGGTGACGCGGGTATTGCTGCGATTGCCGGCACCCAGGCTGCTGCAATCCAAGAGCAGCGTCGGTTCTCGCGGCAAAACGAACAAGAGGCGGACCGTATAGGCATCCTCAACCTGGAAAAAGCCGGTTACGACCCGCGCTCCATGCCAACCATGTTCGAGCGTCTGATGCGCCAGTACCGCTTCGATGCCAAGCCACCGGAATTCCTGCTGACACACCCGGTCACCGAATCGCGAATCGCCGACACACGCAACCGCGCCGAGCAGTCCAAGCCTGGCGGCAAAGAAGACAGCTTGCGCTATCAACTGATCCGCGCACGGGTGCAATTGCAGTACGAAGACACCCCGGGTCTCGCCGCCAAGCGCTTCCAGGCGCAGTTGGACGAGAACCCGAAAAACGATGTAGCGCGTTATGGTTTGGCTATCGCCCAGATCAAAGGCTCCCAATTCAAGCAAGCGCGGGAAAACCTGACAGCGTTGCTGGCCAAGGCACCGAACGACATTACCTACAACCTGGCACTGATTCAGTTGGAGATCGACAACAATCATCTGCCCGATGCCCAGCAACGTACCGATCGGATGCTAGCCCAATATCCGGGCAACTATCCGCTGAATCAGATCCGAGTAGACGTGTTGCTCAAACAGAACCGCACTGCCGATGCAGAGAAGGCCTTGGACGGTTTGCTCAAATCCCGCCCCGACGATCCCGACGTTTGGTATCAGGTTGCGGAAACCCGAGGCTTGTCCGGCAATATCATTGGCCTGCATCAGGCCCGCGCCGAATACTTCGCATTGGTAGGTGACTTCCAGCAGGCCATCCAGCAGTTGGATTTTGCAAAGCGTCGCGCTGGAAGCAATTTCCCGCTGTCGTCGCGTATCGACGCGCGTCAGCGTGAACTGATCGAACAGGAGCGCCTGGTCAAAGGAATGATGAGCTAAATCCAGCGGCCAAAAAAAGCCCCGCCCTCGTTAAACGAAGGCGGGGCTTTTTCTTTTTACCGGGTTACTCGGCCAACTTGAAGGTTATGAAGCTGGCACGCCCCTGACGCAGCACTCGCATCGATACCGAGCGGTTCTTCGGCAGCGCCTTGGCGATGTCAGTGAACTGCTTGGTATTGTCGATTGCCTGATTATTCAGGTGGGTGATCACGTCACCTGGCTGCAGGCCAATCAGGGACGCAGGGCCATCCTGGACTTCCTTGATCACGACGCCGCTCTTGAGGTCGTATGTCTTCTTTTGTTCAGCGGTCAGTTCGGCGACAGCAATGCCCAGGCGATTGCTGCTGCGTTCGGCACCCGGCTTAGCGTTACCCAAGGCATCCAGTGCTGCCCCTTCTTCAGGGATTGCGCCAACAGTCAGCTCAACGTTCTGGCGCTTGCCCTCGCGGATCACTTCAAGCTTGGCCTTGCTGCCTGCCTTGAGCGCGCCTACCAGGTGCGGCAGGTCGGCCGACATGACAATTGGCTGGCCGTTCATGCTAAGGATCACGTCGCCGACTTGCAGGCCACCCTTGGCAGCCGGGCCATCGTCCTGGATCTGCGCGACCAGTGCACCGGCCGGCTTGTCGAGGCCGAAGGATTCAGCCAGGTCTTTGTTCACTTCCTGAATCACCACGCCCAACCAGCCACGGCTGACCTTGCCACCGCTTTTCAGTTGGTTGGAAACGTCCATGGCTACATCGATCGGAATGGCGAACGACACCCCCATGAAGCCACCGGAACGGGTGTAGATCTGCGAGTTGATCCCCACCACTTCGCCGGCCAGGTTGAACAGCGGGCCACCGGAGTTGCCCGGGTTGATCGGCACGTCGGTCTGGATGAATGGCACGTAGTTTTCGTTCGGCAGGCTGCGGCCAATGGCGCTGACAATGCCTTGAGTCACGGTATGGTCAAAGCCAAACGGCGAACCGATAGCGACTACCCACTGCCCGGCTTTCAGGTCCTGGGATTTACCCAGTTTCAACACTGGCAGGTCTTTGCCTTCAATCTTCAGCAAGGCCACATCGGATCTTGGATCGGTGCCTACCAACTTGGCTTTCAGCTCACTACGATCAGCCAGGCGCACGAGAATCTCGTCGGCATCGGCAATCACGTGGTTGTTAGTGAGGATGTAGCCATCCGGCGAGATGATAAAGCCCGAGCCCAGGGACTGAGCCTCACGCTGGCCGCCACCGCCGCCACGGGGGGCGCGCTGTTGCGGCATGCCGCGCTCGAAGAACTCGCGCAGCATCGGCGGCAGGCCTTCCAGGTCCGGCATCTGCTGGTTGGAGACTTTGCGATCCGGCAGTTTTTGCGTGGTACTGATGTTCACCACGGCAGGCGATGCCTGCTCAACCAATTGGGTGAAGTCAGGCAACTCGACCGCTTGCGCAGGTAAGGCCTGACCCAGCACCAATACCGTGGCGACTATGGATAGGTACGATTTCAAACGTGGTATCGACATACAGCTCCCGTTACAACGAGCAGGGTTGAGCGACAGGGTTCAAGAAACGCCGAAAACTGCGACCGACATCTTTGTTCCGCGAACAAGACAAGGCCAGAGCCGACAAGCACTGACCTATAAAAAACATGAGGGATTTTTGCAAGTGAAAATGCTGATCCAGACATTTCATGTCTCTCGGCAGCCAACCTGGCATGCAACTACAGTGAAACGTCAGGATGAACATAGAATTAACGACTCACGGCTGGGCGACTGGCTTTTTTTCACCGCGTACCGACAATGCGATACGTTCTGCGGTGCCGATTGGAATCTCGCCCACTACTGTCACCATCATTTCGCCGTCCACCGTATTCAGGCGGCGCGATACTGCAACGGTGGGCCCCAGTTGAGTGCGGGTTTCAGTGACGCTCACATCGCTGATTGGCTCGAGGAACACCGAGAAACGCGCCAGCCCGTCTTCATACATCAGGCTGTCGACGGTCGCTTTGGTCTGGGTGTCTTTTCGAGCACCGCTGTTGGTCAGCTGAAACCCGGCCGGCAACCATTCCAGATGCCAGGTCTCGGTAGACTGCACCTCTGGGGCTTTATCATTGGCGACCGTGATGGATGTGCATTCGCTGCTGGGCTGCAGATCGCGGTCTTCAGGGACGAGCGACGTATTCAACCGCGTGAACTGGAAACGCTCGAGCAACTGCCCCTGATCATTGAGTAACAGTGATTTGAGCGGCAGCGCGGTTTCACGGTCCAAGTGCAGCTCAAAACCATAGCGGTATTGGTCACGGGGAGTGATTGACACGATCACCGCATTGCGACCGGCCACGCGGGATTTGCCAATAACGGCCATTTCGTAGAATTGATTGAGTTTTTGTGGATCAAGTGCACGTGATGGTGCATCGCGCGAATTGCCAAGGCCTGCGACAAGAGTGCCGCTGACGCATTGCGTTCGACCATCCAACCGCACGACTTCCTGGGCAGAACCATCAAGCTGCAAGAGCCGCTCACGGACCTGACCATTCTGGACGCGATGCCAGATGTCATGAGTAGAAAAACTGCCGTTACGTTCGTAGACAAACGTACCTTGAAAGCTTTGCTGCTGTTCTGCACGCCCAAGTCGAGTCAACCAGTCTTGGGCTTCATCGGCATGGCCGGGGAGTGCAAAACAACCACTGAGCAAAAGCGTAAGGAGCGGTATGGCTCGCATAGAGCTCCTTACGGATTAGCGGTTTTCCAGGCTTGCTGCGCGAGCGTATGGCAGAGCGCTCTCAGTGCCTTTCAAGGCAGATTCCTGTGCATGTTGGCGCAGGTAGCCTGGAAGACGCTGATCCTGCCAGCCGGATTGCCCTTGCAACACACCGTTGGCCATAGGACCGGTGGAGTCAGAGCTTTCCTTGTAGCCGGCCAGTACCGCTGGGCCTTTGACTTGCGGACCGGCCATGACCGGTTGCTGAGTCTGCTGGGCCAGCTCGGCACCGGCGATTTCGTCCTGATTATACAGGCGAACACCGGCCAACACTGCGACAGTCACCGAGGCAGCCACTGCGAGGCGACCCAGGCTACGCCATGGACCACGAGCAGATTTTGCCGGAACGGCTTCATCAGCAAGCGCAGCAGAAACCGCCGCAGCAATATCCAGACGAGGGATTAGAAGATCCTTGTGCATCACCGCCCGAGCGACTTGGTAACGAGACCAGGTATCACGGGTTTCGGCATCATCAAATGCATTGAGCACTCGACGAAGTTCCAGTTCATCCGCTTCGTTATCCATCACTGCGGACAGCGATTCCTGCAGGGCATCACGACTCATGGCGGTTCCTCTCTTGGCTGTAGCCGCTGTCTTTAGTTCTCTTGCAACAGCGGTTGCAAGGCTTTATCGATGGCTTCCCTGGCCCGGAAAATCCGCGACCTTACAGTCCCCACCGGACACTGCATGACACTCGCAATGTCTTCGTAACTCAGACCATCGAATTCACGTAAAGTTAACGCCGTACGCAAATCTTCTGGCAGTTGCTGAATTGTGCGATGAACGGTGCCTTCGATCTCGTCGCGCAGCAACGCACGCTCCGGCGACTCGAGATCTTTGAGGCCGTGATCACCATCGTAAAATTCTGCATCTTCTGAACTTACATCGCTATCCGGCGGGCGGCGTCCGCGAGACACCAGATAGTTCTTCGCCGTGTTAATGGCGATTCGGTATAGCCACGTGTAAAACGCACTATCACCGCGAAAATTACCAAGTGCACGGTAAGCCTTGATAAAGGCCTCCTGTGCAACGTCCTGCGCTTCATGGGTGTCGTGCACAAACCGCACGATCAACCCGAGAATTTTGTGCTGGTATTTCAGCACTAGCAGATCAAAGGCCCGCTTGTCACCGCGCTGAACGCGCTCGACCAGCTGCTGATCCTCTTCCTGGGTTAGCATGAACACTCCTCGTTGTACTTGAAGGAGGCTTGCATAACTAAACGATCAGGCTTGCAAACATAGACTCGGACTTTTCGCAAAAGTTCTCCCCCTCAAAGCAAGTTTCCGGCATGCACTGATTTGGCACACACGAAAAACGCAGCACGGGCAACGCCGGCTGCGCGAATAATCTTGTCGCCGGTTTTCTGACGCGTCCAATGCTCCCGACGGGCCAATAAACTCAACGTTTCCCAGCTTCCGGGCAACCTGCTATTGAGTCGAGGCTTATGCAAAAAGTTCCCGTCTCAATAACCCGCCGATTTTACCGAAGCCGTGCACCGTAATCTCATATTGCCACGAATGCCCGACTATTGTGCCGCTCCACCCCTCTATATACTAGTAGCCCGTGCGACCCTTTGATTCGCCGATCCAGGCGTCCTGTTTGCGCCACCCCGGATCGCTTTTTGCGGAATCCTTTAAATGAGCCAACAGTTTCAACACGATGTCCTGGTAATCGGTAGCGGCGCGGCCGGCTTGAGCCTTGCGCTGACCCTCCCCAGCCACCTGCGTATTGCGGTACTGAGCAAAGGCGACCTGGCAAACGGCTCGACGTTCTGGGCCCAGGGCGGTGTCGCCGCCGTGCTGGACGACACCGACACGGTGCAATCCCACGTCGAAGACACCCTCAATGCCGGCGGCGGCCTGTGCAATGAAGAGGCGGTGCGCTTCACTGTCGAGCACAGCCGTGAGGCGATCCAATGGCTGATCGACCAAGGCGTGCCGTTCACCCGTGACGAACACGCTGGCAGCGACGACGGCGGCTTTGAATTCCACTTGACCCGCGAAGGTGGCCACAGCCATCGCCGAATCATCCACGCTGCCGACGCCACAGGCGCAGCCATTTTCAGGACGCTGCTCAACCAGGCACGCCAGCGCCCCAATATCGAGCTGCTTGAGCAACGCGTCGCCGTCGACCTGATCACAGAGAAACGCTTGGGCCTGGACGGCGAACGCTGCCTCGGCGCCTACGTGCTCAACCGTGTCAGTGGTGAAGTCGACACTTACGGCGCGCGCTTCACCATCCTGGCCTCAGGCGGCGCAGCGAAGGTCTACCTCTATACCAGCAACCCGGACGGAGCCTGCGGCGACGGTATTGCCATGGCCTGGCGCTCCGGCTGCCGGGTGGCCAACCTGGAATTCAACCAGTTCCACCCCACCTGCCTGTATCACCCACAGGCCAAGAGTTTCCTGATTACCGAAGCCCTGCGCGGGGAAGGCGCACACTTGAAACTGCCTAACGGCGAACGCTTCATGCAGCGCTTCGACCCGCGCGCCGAGCTGGCCCCGCGCGATATCGTCGCCCGTGCCATCGACCATGAAATGAAGCGCCTGGGCATCGACTGCGTCTACCTGGATATCAGCCACAAGCCCGAAGCCTTCATCAAGACCCACTTCCCCACGGTTTATGAGCGCTGCCTGGCGTTCAACATCGACATCACCAAAGGCCCGATCCCTGTGGTGCCGGCCGCTCACTACACCTGCGGCGGCGTGATGGTCGACAGGCATGGCCGCACTGACGTACCCGGCCTGTATGCGATTGGCGAAACCAGCTTCACCGGCCTGCATGGCGCCAACCGTATGGCCAGCAATTCGTTGCTCGAATGTTTCGTCTATGCGCGCTCCGCGGCGGCGGACATCCTCGAGCAGCTGCAACGCATCCCGGTGCCTGCCGCCCTGCCCCGCTGGGACGCCAGCCAGGTCACCGACTCGGACGAAGACGTAATCATCGCGCACAACTGGGATGAGCTGCGCCGCTTCATGTGGGACTACGTGGGAATCGTGCGCACCAACAAACGCCTGCAACGCGCGCAGCACCGGGTGCGTCTGCTGCTGGATGAGATTGAGGAGTTCTACAGTAACTACAAAGTCAGCCGCGACCTGATCGAGCTGCGCAACCTGGCCCAGGTAGCAGAGTTGATGATCCGCTCGGCCATGGAGCGCAAAGAAAGCCGCGGCCTGCATTACACCCTGGACTACCCGCAGATGCTGCCCGAAGCCCGGGACACTATTCTGGTGCCAACCACCTACGGCGGCTGAACTTCAAGCGCACCCGCAGGCGCCGATGCACATCGGCGACCTGCGCATCCGACGGCACACAGATAGAACGCACCCACCACGCCCCAGGCACCCGATAGCGCAGCACCACGATTAGCGGCAGCGCCAAGCTGTCGGGACGCAACTGCACGCTGTGCCAACCTCGCTCAGCACTGAGCAACTGCCAGCCATCGGCGTCGCGGCGCAGGCCACGAATCGACGAACGGTGTGTGAGCAGGATATGACGCGGTAAAACCCAGGCGGCATGCGCCAGGCACAGCAACATGCCCAGGCTTGAACAAGACAGATCAAGAAACAAAAGCGCAGCCAACGCGAACAGCTGGGCGAGGAGATACGCCGCCAGCATCAGCCGTGAGGCCTGCCAGCGGCATTCAAACGTATTACTTGGGCTGAACACGGTCCAGAATCATCCGGACCATACGCTGCAGTTCCGGGTCTTCCGATTCGGCACGTTCCATAAACCAGCCGAACATGTCCTGGTCTTCGCATTCCAGCAGCCTGACATAGAGGTCGCGATCCACCTTATTGAGCGTCGCATACACATCCTTGGTGAAAGGCACCAGCAACACGTCCAATTCCAGCATGCCACGACGGCTGTGCCAGTAGAGACGATTGATTTCTACATCTTCGACCATGGAGCGCTCCTCAAATAGAGCGCAAGTATACAGGCCCGACGGCACCGGAACAGTCGGCTTTGGTCGCCCCATACGGAAACTATCCATTTGCCGGGCGCCCCTCTATGATGCACCCATGACTTTTTGACCTGCGATGACCCATGGCTGACTCTGCTTTCTTCTGCCCCCTATCCCACGAAGGCGTTCTCGCCGTCCGAGGCGCCGACGCTGCCAAATTCCTTCAGGGCCAACTGACCTGCAACCTCAATTACCTGAGCGAGACCCAGGCCAGCCTCGGCGCGCGCTGCACACAAAAAGGACGTATGCAGTCGAGCTTTCGCATCCTGCTGCAAGGTGACGGCGTGTTACTGGCAATGGCCACTGAGCTGCTGGAACCGCAGTTGGCAGACCTGAAGAAGTACGCCGTGTTCTCCAAATCCAAGCTCACCGACGAAACCGCCGCCTGGGTGCGTTTCGGCCTCGTGAGCGCGAATCAGGCGTTGGCCAGCCTAGGCCTGGAACTGCCGGCCGAGACCGATAGCGTCGCCCGCAGCAACGCATTGATTGCCACCCGCGTGTCCCCTGAGCGCGCCGAACTCTGGGTACCCACCGAACACGCTGAGGCCGTGCACGAGCAACTGGCCAAGCAATTAAAAGAAACAGATTTGAATGATTGGCTCCTGGGTCAAATCCGCGCAGGTATTGGCCAGGTCATGCCGCAGACGCGCGAGCTGTTCATCCCGCAGATGCTCAACCTGCAAGCCGTGGGCGCCGTCAGCTTCAAGAAGGGCTGCTACACCGGCCAGGAAATCGTAGCGCGCATGCAGTACCTGGGAAAACTCAAACGTCGGCTGTACCGCTTGAGCCTCAATACCGCTGAAATGCCCGAGCCGGGCACGCCGTTGTTCTCTCCCAGCCATAACAGCTCGATCGGCGAAGTGGTCATTGCCGCAAAAGCTGACCAAAACGTTGAACTTCTGGCCGTATTGCAAGCCGAAGCTGCCGATAGTGGCGATGTGCATTTAGGCACGCTAGAAGGTCCCGCCTTACAGCTGCTTGACCTGCCTTACACACTCGACCGTGATCGAGAGATCCAGCGTTAGTCGCCATACCTTTTTGCAACACGCTAGAGAGCATGAATGAACGAGCTGGCGGAAAAAGTCCAACAGGCTTTAGTGACGGCCATCGACAACGATGACCTGGTTCTGCCGACATTGCCGGAAGTAGCCCTGAATATTCGTCAGGCCGCTGAAGACCCGGAAATCAGCATCAGCCACTTGAGCAAAGTGATCGGTCGCGATACCGCGCTGTCGGCTCGCCTGATAAAAGTGGTCAACAGCCCGCTGTTGCGTGCGACCCAGGAAGTCACCGACCTGCACACCGCCATCACCCGGCTGGGCACCAACTACAGCAGCAACCTCGCAATCGGCCTGGTCATGGAGCAGATTTTTCAAGCCCGCTCCGATGTGATTGATCAGAAAATGCGTGATGTGTGGCGTCGCAGCCTCGAAGTAGCGGGCGTCAGCTATGCCTTATGCCGCAGTCACAGCCAGCTCAAGCCCGACCAGGCGGCCCTCGGCGGCCTGGTGCACCAGATCGGCGTGCTGCCGATCCTGACGTACGCAGAAGACCACTATGAGCTGCTGTCGGACTCGGTCAGCCTCAACCATGTAATCGAGAGCATCCACCCGTTACTGGGCGACAAACTGCTAAGCGGCTGGGACTTTCCGGAAATGCTGGCGAAACTGCCCGGCCAGTACCTGGACCTGGAACGCGATTCGGCCAGACTCGACTACATCGATGTAGTGCAAGTCGCCGTGCTGTATTGCCATCGCGGCACCGATCACCCCCTGGCAAGCGTATCGGCCTCTACCCTGCCGGCGATCAAGAAACTGCGCATCGACCCCTACAGCGAATCCTTGCGCGCCGAGTTGGATGAAGCACGCTCGATGTTCTACTGATCAGCCCGCGATAAAACTCACCCGCACCTTCAACCCGGCCTGCTCGCCATCGTGCAGGCTGATCTGCGCCAGATGCGCCCGGCAGATTTCACCGACAATCGCCAACCCCAGGCCTGACCCCATGCCTTGTTGGCTACGGCGGTAGAAGCGTTCGAACACCCGATCCCGCTCATCCTGCGGAATACCGGGGCCGTCATCCTCCACTTCCAGCACCGCCGGTGCCGTTACACGCAGGATCACGTTGCCACCCGGCGTCGTATGAGCCAAGGCATTGTCCACTAGATTGCTCAACAGCTCATTCAACAGCGTTGGCTCACCGCGCAACCACACTGGCTCGTCGGCTTCCAACGCCAACGCCACGCCGCGTGCGTGGGCCAACGGCGCCATGGCCATGCCCAGCTCGCGAGCCAATTGGCTGAGGTCAAGTAGCTGCGCGCCGCCTTCGGCAATCGCTCGGGCACCGTTTTCGATGCGTGCCAGAGACAACAGTTGATTGGCCAGATGAGTCAGACGGTCAGTGCCCTGGGCCGCGGATTCCAAAGTACTGCGCCAGATGGCGGGATCTTCGGCGCGCAAGCCCAGTTCCAACCGGGCCTTCAGCGCTGCCAGCGGCGTACGCAACTCATGGGCCGCATCGGCAATAAACTGCGCCTGGCGCTCGAACTGGCCGCGCAGGCGCTCGGTGAAGTGGTTGAGGGACCGCACTAACGGGCCGAACTCGTGCTGCACTTCCACCAACGGCAAAGGACGCAAGTCGTCGGGCTGGCGCTCCTCCACCGCCGTGCGCAAACGCTCCAACGGCCGCAACGCCGCACTCACGGCAAACCACACCAGCAACAACGCGCCGATACCGAGCATGCCCAGGCGCAGCAAGGTGTCGGCCATCAGGCTGCGAGCCATGCTTACGCGCGCTTCATCGGTTTCGGCGACGCGGATTTCCGCCATGCCATTCATGTTGGGTTCAGAGACAGCCTTTAGCAGGCTCACCACACGCACTTCCTGGCCCTGATACACGGCGTCATAGAAACGTGCCAGTGCCGGATAGTCATCGGTGCGCGGCGTGCCCGGCGGTGGGCCGGGAAGGTTTTCGTAGCCGGAGATCAACTGCTGGTGGATGTCATTGACCTGGTAATAAATCCGGCCGGCACTGTCGTAGGCAAAAGTGTCCAGGGCGACGTAGGGCACATTGGCGCTCAAGGTGCCATCTACTTGGGTCAAGCCAGCGGCGATAGTGCGCGCCGAGGCCAGCAGTGTGCGGTCGTAGGCGGTATCTGCGGCCTCGCGGCCATTCCAGTAGGCGCTCATGCCGCTGGCGAACATCAACAACACCAGCAGCAGCGCCAGGTTCCACAGCAGGCGCCAGCGCAGGCTGCTGGGCTTATGCATCGCGAGCTTCCAGCAAGTACCCAAGGCCACGAAAGGTCACGATAGCGATGGGCTGGCCGTCGAGTTTCTTGCGCAGGCGGTGCACGTAGATTTCGATGGCATCCGGACTAGCCTCCTCATCCAGGCCGAACACCTGGGAGGCTAACTGCTCCTTGCTCATCACCCGACCCGGGCGAGCGATCAGCGCTTCGAGCACTGCTTGCTCACGGGAAGTAAGCGTCATCAGCTCACCACCCACGGTGAAACGCCGGGTGTCGAGGTCGTAGACCAGCACGCCGCAGGCCTGCTGACGCTCGCCACCCAACACGCTGCGCCGCAGCAACGCCTTGACCCGCGCCTCCAGCTCCGTCAATTCGAAAGGTTTGGCGAGGTAGTCGTCAGCCCCCAGGTTCAGGCCGTGTACGCGGTCCTTCACATCACTGCGTGCCGTCAACATCAGCACCGGCAAGTTTTTTCCACGGGCGCGCAAACGCGCGAGCACCTCGAAACCATCCATGCGTGGCAGCCCCACATCGAGTATCGCCGCCGCGTATTCCTCGCTGCTCAGGGCCAGGTCCGCCGCCACCCCATCGTGCAGCACGTCAACGGTCAAACCCGTGCTCTTGAGCGCTTGCGCAACACTTTCGGCGAGTTGCAGATGGTCTTCAACCAGCAAGACACGCATGGATTTCTACCTCATTCAGGCGTGGTCGGCACCGCGCATTGCCGGGCAGTTTACAGGCGCCGCCTGCCCTGTGAAGCCCGAAGACATTGAAAGGTGACTGAAAGGTTAGTGAAAGCTTCGCGCTTTAGCATCCAGCTACGGCAGGTTACGCCTGCCAAGCTATTTGAGTGATAGCAACCGAAAAACGCCTCGAAGCGTTTTCGTCCCAATAAGAACAATAATGGAGACAGGCATGACCCCTTCCCTTCGTAAATTCGCGCTCGCCGCCGGCTGCATGCTGTTTGCCGGCCAACTGTTAGCCGCTGATGAACCCAAGCGCCCGGAATGTATCGCCCCAGCATCGCCTGGCGGCGGCTTTGACCTTACTTGCAAACTGGCGCAAAGCGCGCTGGTCAACCAGAAGCTGCTGAGCAAGCCGATGCGCGTCACCTACATGCCTGGCGGCGTCGGTGCCGTGGCCTACAACGCGGTGGTTGCCCAACGCCCTGCGGACGGCGGCACCTTGGTTGCGTGGTCCAGCGGTTCGCTGTTGAACCTGGCCCAAGGCAAGTTCGGTCGCTTCGATGAAAGCGCCGTGCGTTGGTTGGCAGCGGTCGGCACCAGCTACGGCGCCATCGCGGTGAAAGCCGATTCGCCCTACAAGAACCTCGACGATCTCGTCAAAGCCTTGAAGAAAGATCCAGGCAGCGTAGTGATCGGTTCCGGCGGCACTGTGGGCAGCCAGGACTGGATGCAAACCGCGCTGATCGCCAGAGCCGCCGGAATCAACCCGCGCGAGCTGCGTTATGTGGCCTTGGAAGGCGGCGGTGAAATCGCCACCGCTCTGCTCGGCGGCCACATCCAAGTGGGCAGTACCGACATCTCCGACTCCATGCCGCACATCTTGAGCGGCGATATGCGTCTGCTGGCGGTGTTCTCCGAACAGCGCCTGGATGAGCCGGAAATGAAGAATATTCCGACCGCCAAAGAGCAAGGCTACGACATCGTCTGGCCGGTGGTTCGCGGTTTCTACCTGGGGCCAAAAGTCAGCGATGCCGACTACGCCTGGTGGAAGGACGCGTTCGACAAACTGCTGGCCTCTGAAGAGTTCGCCAAGCTGCGTGACCAGCGCGAGCTGTTCCCGTTTGCCATGACCGGCCCAGAGCTGGACACCTACGTGAAGAAACAGGTGGCTGACTACAAAGTGCTGGCCAAAGAGTTCGGCCTGATCCAGTAATCGCCCTTCTGTCGCGCGGCCACGCCCGTTTAAACACGCGGCGTGGCCCAGGAGTTCAACATGCTCTTACAACGCATTTTTGCCGCCGTGTTGCTGCTGGCCTGCGCCGGCCTCGCAGCGATGGCGTGGCGCTATCACGCCGCATTTTCATACGAACCAGTCGGGCCACGCGCCTTCCCGCTGCTGATGCTCGGGCTGATGAGCCTGGCGCTGATCTACATGCTGATTCGCCCGCAGCCAACTCGCCATACCGAAGAAGAACCCGCGCTGGACCGTGCCACCTTGATCAAGATCGGCGTGTGCGTCGGGCTGTTGATCGTGTTCGCAGGCACCTTCGAACCTCTGGGCTTCATCCTCAGCAGTATGCTGATCGGCATCCCGATGGCACGCCTGTACGGCGGCCGCTGGCTGCCCAGTGTGATGATCGTCAGCCTAATGGCCGTCGGGCTTTATCTGCTGTTCGATAAAGTCATGGATGTGCCGCTGCCCCTTGGCCTGCTCGACGTTCTGGAGAACTGATATGGATACTTTCGGCTACTTGGGCCAAGGCTTTGGCGTTGCACTGTCCCCCTACAACCTGATAACCGCGCTGTGCGGCACCCTGATCGGCACCGTGGTCGGCCTGTTGCCGGGCCTTGGCCCGATCAACGGCGTGGCGCTGTTGATTCCGATCGCCTTCGCCCTCGGCCTGCCGCCGGAATCGGCGCTGATCCTGCTGGCAGCCGTGTACCTGGGCTGCGAGTACGGTGGCCGGATCAGCTCGATCCTGCTCAACATTCCGGGCGAAGCGTCCACCGTGATGACCACCCTCGACGGCTACCCGATGGCCCGCAAAGGCCTGGCGGGTGTAGCGCTGTCGTTGTCGGCCTGGAGCTCATTCATCGGTGCGTTTATCGCTACCTGCGGCATGGTGCTGTTTGCGCCGCTGCTGGCCAAATGGGCGATTGCCTTCGGCCCGGCGGAATACTTCGTACTGATGGTATTCGCGATTGTCTGTCTCGGCGGGATGGCGGGTGATAAACCCCTGAAGACGTTTGTGGCGGCGCTGATCGGCCTGTTCCTCTCGGCGGTGGGCATCGACGCCAACAGCGGTGTGTACCGTTTTACCGGCGATAACATTCACCTCACCGACGGCATCCAGTTTGTGGTGTTGGTGCTGGGCTTGTTCTCCATCAGCGAGATCCTGTTGCTGCTGGAAAAAACCCACCGTGGTCAGGAAGCTGTGAAAGCGACCGGACGGATGATGTTCAACCTGAAGGAAGCATCTTCTGTCTTTGTAGTAAACATCCGTTGCGGACTGCTCGGTTTCATCATGGGCGTGTTGCCCGGTGCCGGTGCGACCTTGGCCTCGGCGGTTGCCTACATGACCGAAAAACGCCTGGCCGGTGCCAGCGGTACATTCGGCCAGGGCGACATGCGCGGCCTCGCCGCTCCGGAAACCGCGATCGGAGCGTCCGCCTGCGGTGCGCTGGTGCCGATGCTGACGCTTGGCGTACCCGGCTCGGGCACCACGGCGGTGATGATCGGCGCACTGTCGCTGTACAACATCACCCCTGGCCCGCTGCTGTTTCAACAGCAACCGGATATCGTCTGGGGCCTGATCGCCTCGCTGTTTATCGCCAACATCATGCTGGTGGTCCTCAACATCCCGATGATCCGTATCTTCACGCGCATCCTGGCCGTGCCAAACTGGGCGCTGGTGCCAGTGATCGCGATCATCACGGCGATTGGTGTCTACGCCGTTCACGCGACCACCTTCGACCTGTTCCTGATGGTGGGTATCGGCATCTTCGGTTACATCCTGCGCAAGCTCGACTTCCCGCTGTCGCCGGTGCTGCTGGGCTTTATCCTGGGCGGCTTGATGGAGCAGAACCTACGCCGTGCGTTGTCGATCTCCAACGGTGACCTGCAAATCCTCTGGTCGAGCCCGATCACCTTTGGTGTATGGGTACTGACTGCGCTGATGCTGGCCCTCCCGCTGGTGCGCATCTACCGCAAACGTGCCTTGCAGCGTCGTGCCGTGGCCGATGCCTGAGACCACCTTTAAACACTGGTGGGGAACACCGCTGGTCGGCCTGGCCGGCGGTTACCTGGCCAGCCTCGTCGGCTGGCCTTTGCCGTACATGGTCGGCTCGTTGCTGGCGATCATTCTGGTGCGTTGCCTCACGCCTTGGCAGTTGGCCGAGATACCCGGCGGGCGCAAATGCGGCCAATGGGTGGTGGGCATAGGCATTGGCCTGCACTTCACCCCGGTGATGATCGAGCAGGTAATGAGCCACTTCGGGCTGATTTTTTTTGGTGCGCTGGTCACCAGCCTGTCGAGCGTGGTCGGCGTGTGGTTGATGAGGCGCAGCGGTGAAGACCGCGCCACCGCATTTTTCTCCAGCATGCCGGGTGGCTCCGGTGAGATGGTCAACCTCGGCGCACGCAATGGCGCAGTGCTCAGCCGGGTCGCGGCGGGGCAAAGTTTGCGGGTGCTGGTGGTGGTGCTGTGTGTGCCGGCGATCTTCAAGTATCTGCTGGAAGGCGGCACCCCGCAGTTTCATCCGGCGCCGGTGAGTTGGCCTTGGTTGTTAGTCCTGTTTCCGATGGGTGCGCTGGTGGCCTGGTGCTGGCAGCGTTTGCGTCAGCCGAACCCGTGGTTGTTCGGCCCCTTGCTGGTGAGCGCCACTGCCAGTGTGGTCTGGGACCTGCATATCGGCCTACCCGACGGCGGCAGCCAGATTGGCCAATGGCTGATCGGCAGCGGTTTGGGCTGCCACTTCAATCGTCAGTTCTTTCGACGTGCGCCATCGTTCATGGGCCGCACCCTGATCGGCACGGCCTTGACCATGGCGCTGGCGACATTGGCGGCGTTGGGTTTGAGCGCCCTGACCCATCTGGACCTGCGCTCGCTGACCCTGGGCATGATGCCCGGCGGCATTGCCGAGATGAGCCTCACCGCCGAGACCCTGCAACTGTCGGTGCCGCTGGTGACGGCGATGCAGGTGATGCGCTTACTATTCGTGTTGTTTTTGGCGGAGCCGCTGTTCAGACACTGGAACCGCCTACCCTGAGCAGAGCCGCTGTGCAAAGGTCTCCCAGGAACCATGACCGCTCATCTGAACTGTCATTTTTCACAGGTAGTCAACCTCACTCACTGAGCGCTCAATCTGTGGTGCAGATCGCGTGAGTACAGGTGATGACTGCACCCTTTCCGCCTACTCGAATTGCTCATCATGACCAAACACAATGAGCCACGCCCACCGACCTCTGACGACGCCCCAAAACCTGCAGCGATTGTGGAAACCATCGCAGTACCAGGCGACCCCAATAGCCTGGTGATGAACCGTGCAGGCACACGTCTGTATGTGACAAGCGCTACAACGGGATCCATCACCGTCCTCGGCACCCAACCTCTGCGGGTAATACAGACCCTAACAGGCCTGGGTTCTCCCATAAGGATAGTAATCAGCCCGGATGACTCCCGGGTTTATGTGAGTGACAACAGTGTCGCGACTGGAACCCCCATCAACGTCATCGAAACCCTGAATAACACCGTAGTCAAAACCATCACAGGGCTCATCACGGTGAATGGCATGGCGCGGAACTCAACGGGTACAAGATTATATGTGGCTGATCACGGCGACTCGAAACTGGTTGCCTTTGATACCAGCACCTATCAACGAGTGAGTGAGACACCGGTGCATGGCCCTAAAGACGTGGTGATCGCACCGGACAACACGCGTGCTCACGTCGCCACGGATAGTCACGGCTGGGCCATCGTCGACCTCGCGAGCAATAATGTCACCGCGTATATCGGCATCGCCGCCGGCCCCCCCACGGCCATCGCTTACAGCCCGCGCTATCCAAACCTCTACATCACACACCGCGAAAGTGGAAAGGTGACCGTTGGCAATGCCTTGATCCCCGACGTCAGCAAAGAAATCAGCAACCTTGAGGGGCCTTGGGCCATTGCCTTCAATCGGCTCAGCGAAATGGCGTATATCTCTGAAACAGACGGGCGTCGGATCAGCATTATTGACACGCGTCTGAACCGCATCACCGGCACTATTGAAGGCTTCGACAAACCGCGGGGTATGGTTGTCGCCCCGGATGGCCGAAATCTATATGTCGCTGATATCGAGAATGGCTCGGTTTCGATGGTCAGGCTTTAGTACCGCGCGGATCAGACGGGCGGCAACCGCCACTCAATCGGTGCCTCGCCATTCTGCTCAAGAAACTTGTTGGTGCGGCTGAAATGCCCACAACCCAAGAACCCGCGATACGCCGACAACGGCGACGGGTGCACCGAGGTCAACACGAGGTGCTTGGTCGCATCGACCAACTTCTGCTTGCCCTGCGCATGTGCGCCCCACAGCAAAAACACCAAATGCGGCTGATGTTCGCTGACCACTTCGATAACCCGATCGGTAAAAAACTGCCAGCCCTTGCCCGCATGGGCGTTGGCGTTGGCACGCTCCACGGTCATGGTGGTGTTGAGCATCAAAACCCCTTGGTCAGCCCAGCTTTGCAGGTAACCATGATTGGGGATGTCGATGTTCAGGTCGCGCTTGAGCTCTTTATAGATATTCACCAGCGACGGCGGCGTCGGCACGCCCGGTTGCACCGAAAAGCACAGCCCATGAGCCTGGCCGGGACCGTGGTACGGGTCCTGGCCGAGGATCACCACTTTGACCTTGTCCAACGGCGTGGAATTGAGCGCATTGAAAATCAGCGGGCCCGGCGGGTAGATTTCTTTTCCGGCGGCATGTTCCTGGCGCAGAAACTCGCGCAACTGGACCATGTAGGGCTTGTCGAACTCATCGCGCAGGGCGTGTTTCCAGCTGGGTTCGAGTTTGATACGGTCGCCATCGGTCATAGTTGAATTGTCTTGTAAAAAAGAATGAGGCGAACCCTAGGAAAGCCGACTCCGCTTGTCAATTGATCTGACACCCCGCCGGCACTTTCTTACGAAGCGATCATACTGATCCTTCACCTTCTCGATTGAGGTCACGATGAACCTGCACTTCGAAGAGCTAACCGGCAGCGACGGTGCCCGCATCGGCATCGCCAGCCTCGATGCTGAACAGTCCCTCAATGCCCTCTCCTTGCCAATGATCCTCGCCCTCGGCGACCGCCTGGACACCTGGGCCAAGGACCCGAACATCGTGTGTGTGCTGTTGCGTGGCAACGGCCCCAAGGCGTTTTGCGCTGGCGGCGAAGTACGCAGCCTGGCCCAGGCCTGCCGTGAACATCCCGGCGAGGTGCCGCCATTGGCTGCGCAGTTTTTCGCCGCGGAATACCGCCTCGACTACCGCCTGCACACCTACCCCAAACCGCTGATCTGCTGGGGCCACGGTTATGTACTGGGCGGCGGCATGGGCCTGCTGCAAAGCGCGTCGGTGCGTATCGTCACCCCGAGCAGCCGGTTGGCAATGCCGGAGATCAGTATCGGCTTGTATCCGGACGTGGGCGCTAGCTGGTTCCTGTCGCGCCTGCCGGGCAAACTCGGCTTGTTCCTTGGCCTGACCGGCGCGCACATCAACGGTCGCGACGCCTTGGACCTTGGCCTGGCCGACCGCTTCCTGCGCGACGATCAACAAGACGAACTGCTGGATGGCCTGCTGCAACTGAACTGGCAGGAACAGACCTCGGTGCAACTCAATAGCCTGCTCAAAGCGCTTGCTCAGGAAGCCGTCGATCAGAAACCCGAAGCGCAATGGCTGCCGCGGCGCGCACAGATCGACGAATGGTTGGACGTGGGCGATGTGCGTTGTGCCTGGCGCGCCTTGAGCCGACTGCGTGAGCACGCCGATCCGTTGTTCAGCCGTGCCGGCGAAACGCTGACCGAGGGCTGCCCACTGACCGCCCATCTGGTATGGGAGCAGATCCAGCGCGCCCGGCATTTGTCCCTGGCCCAAGTGTTCCAGATGGAATACACCCTTAGTCTCAATTGCTGCCGCCACCCGGAGTTCAGCGAAGGCGTGCGTGCGCGACTGATCGACAAGGACCAGACGCCCCATTGGCATTGGCCCGATATCAATACCGTCCCAGAAACGGTGGTGCAGGCGCATTTCAATAAGGCGTGGGAAGGCCGCCATCCGCTGGCTGACTTGTCTGATTACTGATTATTGGCGCCCATAAAAAAGCGGCGCTTCATGCGCCGCTTGCCATGCGGGTCTGTCAACGGTGACCGCCGCGACCACCTCCGTGGTCGGAACCGCGACCATGCCCGCCATTACCCCAACGGTCGCTACCCCAGCCTTGATTCGGATAAGGCCGGTAACCGGCGCGCGGCCCGTAATAGCGCGGCGCAGGCTGGTAATAACGCGGTGCCGAGTAATAACGCGGTTGGGGGGCGTAATAGCGCGGCGAAGGGTAATAGTCACGGCGGTAAGGATACGCCGCGCCACCGCCGTAGTAGTACACCGGCGCCGGTGAGGTGTAGACCTCAGAACGGTAATAGCTCTGGCCTCCATCGTAATAGGGCACACAGGCAGAAAGGGTCAGACCGAGTAAAGCACTGAGCAGCAGTCGTCGATACATGGCGGCCTCCTGGACCGCGGAAGAGCACCTCCAGCGACGCTGAAGGGCGGCATTCAGCTTTCACTGAATGACGAAATATCTGACATCAAAAACCGAATCTGGTGCGCTTTCGCAACAGCTTGATACATCTGCGCGCACTTTAACGTTTCAGTAAATTTAGCTAGCTCGAAACTTTGCCAATTGCGATGACATCACTATGACATCGCGCGAAGCCAGGGAGGCTCTACCGTGCGCCTTTCGCGACTATGACCGGACTCGCCCCATGAAAATATCAACCAAACTGCTGCTTTCATTCCTTCTATGTGCGCTGGTCACCCTCGGGGTCGGCCTGCTGGGCATCAAAGGGGGGGGCGCCTCGCCACAGCATTGGAGCAGACGTTCTCCAACAATCTGGTGTCCGTCAGCAATACGGCGGCCACCCTCAATGGCTTGGTCGCGCATAACCGGGGCCTGTACCGATTGATGGATGCAAGCAAGGGCGACGTCTCCACCCAGGACCGCGATCGCGTGCGCCAGGACATCGCCAACGAACTCAAGCGCAGCCAGGCGGTTTACGCTACCTACCGCGCAACACCGCTGGAAGATGACGAACGGGCAGCGGGAGATAAACTCGACCAGATTTGGCCCGCTTATATCAGCAGCTCCGAACGCATCATGGCGCTGCTCGACAGCGGCCAGGTCGAACAGGCCCGCACCCAGCTCAACACCGCCAACAACGAACTCTTCCGTGAGGCGCGCGAGTTGATCCGCGTGATGATCGAATCCAATAACCGCCAGATCAAGGAAGGCGTCGTCGCCGCCGATGAGCTGCGCGGCAGTACGTTGGCGTGGATGATCAGTGGCATTGTCCTGGCCTTCATCATTGCCATCACCATTGGGGTGTTGATCACCCGCCTGATCACCCGCCCTATCGCCCAGGCTGTGGAAAGCGCACAACGCATTGCCAAGGGCGACCTGACCCAGGCCATCCTCTCCGAACGCACCGACGAAGCCGGGCAATTGCTGATGGCACTGGCGGATATGCAGGGCGGCTTGAAAAGCACCCTGATGGAAATCGCCAAAGCTTCCGACCAGCTCGCTTCAGCCGCCGAAGAATTGAGTGCGGTCACCGATGAAAGCAGCCGTGGCCTGACCCGTCAGAATGATGAGATCCAACAGGCCGCTACGGCCGTGAACCAGATGACCGCTGCGGTGGACGAAGTGGCGAGCAACGCCGTATCGACCTCAGAGGCTTCGCGCCAGGCCACCAGCGAGGCCGAGGACGGTCGCCAGCAAGTCGAACAGGCCGTGTCCGGCATGAGTTCGATGGTGAGTGAAATCGACGATTCCACGCAATCGGTCGCAGATCTCGCCGGGCAAGTGCGGGAAATCGGCAAGGTGATCGATGTGATCCGTGGCATCGCCGACCAGACCAACCTGCTGGCCCTCAACGCCGCCATTGAAGCGGCCCGCGCGGGCGAGCAAGGTCGCGGTTTTGCAGTGGTCGCCGATGAGGTGCGTGCACTGGCGCATCGCACTCAGATCTCCACGGTCGACATCGAAAAAATGATTGGCGAAGTGCAAGTCGGCGCTGATGGTGCGGTCGCGGCAATGAACAAGAGCCTGACCTGGGCCAACAATACCCAGGCCCTTGCGCAAAACGCCGGTGAAGCACTGCAACGCATCACCGCCAGTGTGGCGATGATCAATGAACGCAACCTGGTGATCGCCTCCGCATCGGAGGAGCAAGCCCAGGTGGCCCGCGAAGTAGACCGCAACCTGCTGAATATCCAGGACCTGTACACCCAGACGGCCGCCGGTGCCAACCAGACCAATGCCGACAGCCAGGACCTGTCGCGCCTGGCCACGTCCTTCAATGCATTGGTCAGCAAGTTCCAGCTCTAAGTAGCCTGTGCGGAGTCGGCCCTGTATCGTGCAAGGCACACCGGAATTCTCCGGAACCTTGCCTGATCCAAGCCCGAACCTGCCGATGACCACGCCAACCCTCTGCCCTGCCTGCGGCGCCCGCAACGACTGTACCCTGGCTGACCCACGTACGGTCGACCGGGCCTGCTGGTGCTACAGCGTCACCATCGACCCGGCCGTGCTCCAGGCCCTGCCCGATGAATTGCGCAACAAGGCCTGCTTGTGCCCGCGCTGTGCCAGGGTGGATGAGCAATTACGCGGGGCAGAGCCGACGTAATGCGGGTTGATCGTTTCCTCAGTAACCTGCCGCGCTTCAATCGCCAGCAAGTGCGTTTGCTCTTGGTGGAACGACGGGTGTCGGTCGATGGCGTGGCAGTCAACGATCCTCATCATGAGGTGCGCGAATTCAGCCGCGTCTGCGTCGACGATGAAGTGCTGCAGGCGGGTAAACCCGCGCGCTACTTCATGCTGCATAAGCCCCAGGGTTGTGTGAGCGCCACGGCAGACCCGCAACACCCGACCGTCCTGGATTTATTGAATGAGCCCGACAAAGCCGACTTGCACATCGCCGGCCGCCTGGATTTCAACACTACGGGGCTGATGCTGATCACCAACGACGGCCAATGGTCGCGCCGACTGACGCAACCGCAAACCAAGTTGCCCAAGGTCTACCGGGTAGAGACCGAGCAAGACATCAGCCCTGCGTACGCGATTACCTTTGCCAAAGGCCTGTATTTCGCTTTCGAAGACCTGACCACGCAACCCGCAGAGCTGGAACTGCTTGGGCCGAGAACCGCTCGTCTCAGCATAATCGAAGGGCGCTACCACCAGGTGAAGCGCATGTTCGGGCACTTTGATAACAGGGTGATCGGCCTGCATCGCGAGCAAATGGGCCCTTTGGTGCTGGATGCTGCCCTTGCGCCAGGCGAGTATCGGGCGCTGACTGACGACGAAATCCGACAAGTCTGACGACCGTTCGGCCGGTGGTGACAAAAAATCGGCTCATCGCCTTGCGGGGTGGCACCTCTGCTGCTTGAATCAGGATCACCAGTTTAAATATGACTGGCGAGTCGCCTATAACCTCCAAGAAACACATTGCCCCGCCCGCGCTTGATCTACGGGCCTTCCCGGCAAACAGCCCGCCATAACAACACCCGTCCGCCAGCCGTCATCGGATCGACATGGGCCTCCCACTTCAAGGCGTATGCCTACCTGTCACAAAGCTCGTGCAGAGTTACCTGCGCGCCCTACCCGCTTGCCAGGAGTCTTACGACATGAGGCCAGAAATCGCTGTGTTGGATATACAGGGTCAGTATCGGGTTTACACGGAGTTCTATCGCGCGGACGCTGCTGAAAAGACCATCATCCTGGTCAACGGCTCCATGGCCACCACGGCATCCTTCGCTCAAACCGTGAAAAGCCTGTACCCGCAATTCAATGTGGTTTTGTACGACCAGCCCTACGCTGGCCGCTCCAAAATCCATAATCGCCATGAGCAGATGCTGACAAAGGAAGTCGAAGGCCAGATCCTGCTGGAGCTTATCGACCACTTCGCCGCCGAACACGTATTGTCATTTTCCTGGGGCGGCGCCGCCGCGCTGGTTGCCCTCGCCCATCGCCCTCGTCGGGTTGAAAAGGCCGTGATCAGTTCGTTCTCGCCGGTGATCAACGCCCCCATGCGCGACTACCTTGAACGCGGCGTCGACTACCTCGGCAACCTCGACCGCGACCGCGTCGGCCATCTGGTCAACAGCACCATCGGCAAACACCTGCCGTCGCTGTTCAAACGCTTCAACTACAAACACGTCAGCAACCTGGCCGAGCATGAATACGGGCAGATGCACTTTCACATCAGCCACGTGCTGAACAGTGACCGGCTGTGTTACGTCAAAGCGGCCAGGCAAATCGCCGTTCCCGTGTTGTTTGTGAACGGCGAATGGGACGAATACACCAGCGCCCAGGATGCCAAGCTATTTGGTCAGTACGTGGCTAACAGCAGCTTCAGCACCATTCAGGCGACCGGGCATTTTCTGGATATGGAGCACAAGGCGGCGTGCCGCGACAGTCGGGATGCGGTGGTGGACTTTCTGAAACCTGAGCGGCAGGTCAGCCGGTTGCGGTATCACCAAGGCCAGACGCAGCATGCCTTCGCGATCTGAAATCAGACCCACTGTAGGCGCGAGCTTGTATGGGGGCCGGCTTGCCTGCGATAGCATCACCGAAGTGTGACTGACACACACAGGTGCCGGTATCGCGGGCAAGTCAGCAGCTGCGCTTGTAACTCACACATTTTTGAAGAAAAACTTCAAATCCTGGCGAACATCTGGTACAAAGTCAGCCGCTCTGAGCGGGTATAGTTTAATGGTAGAACAGTAGCTTCCCAAGCTTCCGACGAGGGTTCTTATAGGACAGGTCGTTTTGTGAGCATAGGAACGTGCAAAACGCGGGTATAGTTTAGTGGTAAAACGAAAGCTTCCCAAGCTTTAGTTGAGGGTTCGATTCCCTCTACCCGCTCCATAAAATTGCTCCACCCCCCAGTAAATACGTGCTCTCCGCCCCCACCCTCTCTGATCAGCGCTCTCGCTTATCTAGACCCGCCTTCCAATCAAGCAGCTCTTTCTCCGCGTAAATCAGCGACCACCTGCGCTCACATCATTTTGTGAATAAAGAAAACCGGGCATCAAAGTCAAACGGTCATCAACTGTCAGACGCGGTCTGAAGGTCTTAGGCAAGCAGGAAGGCATTCGGTCGCGACTCACATAGAACGTCCGCTACGACAAACCCAAACAGCCTCTGCTGACGCACCGGGAACCCCTAAGCCGGCCTCAACTTTCGCACTGCAGTATGGGCGATGGGTGCCTGGCTGGTCGCGCGAAGGAATCGGACAAGAGACTCAAAGAATGGTGCGGACTTCTCGCCGAGCAACCTGAGAGGTCAATAGGTATCCGCCCGGAACGCTGCGGACAAGGGCAAATCACCCACCATATTCCTGAAAAACATCAATGGATGACTTTTAATCTCTAAATGGAATTACACAACTAAAAATCTAAAGGTGTAAAATCCGGCACGATTTTTTACACCATTTAGAAAAGAGTGTCAATACATGATTAATGTTTTAACCAAGAATTGTCAGTCTTCTCTAGCCCAAAAGACAGATGCTCGACTGCCAACTTGGAGCTACCAGGCCAAAAGGAAAAGCCTGTGAAGCATGTTTACCTCATACAGATGGATACACCTCGCCTCTTCGAGACCGCCACAGGGCGTCCGATTGACCCCTTCAACAGGTATGCGGGATACAAGACGAAAGAAGTGGGCCATGCGTTTGGTGAGTCAGTGCCCTACCAGTATTGCGGCTCGGTGGCGCATTTCTTCGACTACTGCTACGAAACAGGTGTGATGGGAGGCACACCCATGCCGCCCGAGGTTGCCCAAAAGACCATCAACCTGTACTGGGAGTTTTTGACCAAAGGGATTAACAGCACTGACTTCATCGTACGCCGAGCTGCTAAAGCCCTGGGAAAGACGCCAGTAAAATCTGGGAGTGCCCAGACATATTTGGCCGGGGTCAATGACTTCCTTCGCACGAGCCAAATGAAGCTCAATGACTTGGCATCCCTCATGCGGATCCTGACCAAGAGTGACGCATTCTCCAATGTTATGTCCCTGCCTCAAACGCAGGACAGACGGCGTACCAAAGCCGAAATGGACAACATTCACAACAATACGTTGACGTTTGGAAATACCCCCAAGGATGCCCACGCTTACGCCCCAGGTGGCATTCCTGGCGGTAAGGTCAAAGGCTCTCAGGTAAGTCGGAGCTTCCCCACCGAACATGTTCTGACACTACTCAATGACATTGAAGATCCTGAAAGCCGATGCGCCGCTGTCATGATTGCCGGAGGAGGATTGCGCCACTCCGAAGTTTGGGGGATCCGAAGGTCAGACATCGATATTGATGCGAGGACAATCAAAATTGAAGATCCCAACTACCATCGTAACCCTGCGGCGGAGAAAGCAGCGAGAAAGCTGCCATTCAAAGGCAGGACACTTGCGTCCATTGTCATGTTCGAGCCTTTCAAAAATATGTTTTTTGAAGCCCTGGCCGACTATCTTGATATCCGCCCAACAACAGACAGTGACTATCTATTCGTTTCGAGCGAAAAGCATACTTACGGTGAGCCCTTGCTTTTCTTGAGGAATATGAATTCGCTCAACAGAAGTCTGAATAGAGCCTTGAGGAAGGCGCAGGTGGATCTCGGCACTATGTCTCCTGCGACTGGTGCGCCCTATACCTCTCACAGCCTGAGACATTTTTACGGGGTATGGGCAAGAAACTTTGTTTACATCCCCGGTCGTAATCAGATGGGTCTTACTTTATCCGAGATAAAGCTTTTGATGGGCCACAAGGACATCAGGTCAACGGAAAAGTACGCTCGACTTAGCGAAGAGACTGTGATCGCCGAAATCGAGTCAGCAGAACGCATGAAAGCTTTGTGGGGTAGAAATCCTAACATTGACCAGATCAGATCCGCTGTATACGCAGAGCTTGCCTATGACCTTTCGGAGCGAATTGCCGCATGATTAACACCTCCGAAAAAGTAAACTTAGCACCGAATGTAAACATCCAGAAAGAGGTGCGAGAGGCCTTCAAAACACTTTGCAAACAAATGCGAATGGAGTTTGGCCATAAAGTTGACCAAGCCTTGGACAGCTCTAGTCGCCAGGATCGGAGTAGGTTTTCGCTTTTCATTCTTAGAAGCTTAACTGGCTTCAAAAAAATCAACAGAACTCACCTTGATCTAATGTATGACTTGGCACTACTCAAAACAGAAGACAATGCCATCGCGAGTTCGCTTTATGAGAAGATAACCGGATGCCTACCAGTCTTCTTAGAAGACGCTATGGGATTACGGGCATCGTTTCGGGCAATGTTTTTCATCTTGTGGTCGAAAGGCCTAGCGACCTTGCCTCACACATTCCAGCTCCAAGGTGTCTGGTCGAAATTCCCTCTGCTTGAATCATTAAGCAAAGGTTTTATCTATGAGCACTCAGAGGGCTTTCCAGAGACAACCAGAGCTTCAAGAGTTTTCCAATACAGAACTAGCTGGCTAAAGGCTGAGGACGTAAGCTTTGAAGAGCTTTGGGAAGCAGCACCAAGTGTTTGCGACAATAGGGTGCACGACCCAAATGTTTTCCGCTATCTGCCATGGATCCAAACTTTTGCCGCCAGGCACCCTAATATCATATCTCCTGGAGACGCCTATCATTTAGAGAAGTACCACCAGTATCTACAGGCAAAATCCACTTCGTCGTCTACAGCCCACGACTTTAAGATGACAATTGAAGAGTTCAAGGACTATTTCGCAGTTCCGTTCGAGGACGCCTTGGAGATGACTCCAAAGCAGCGCGAGCGCGCCAGACGACACTACCAGTCTAATTGGGCGAGAGAAAATACTGCGCTTAAAAAACGGGTGAGGGATAACGAGATTGCCAAACAGCTCGCCAATAAGTCAGAGCTAAGCATTGAACAGCGCTCAATACTCGCCCCCAAACCTGAACGCGACACAAAAAATTTTTCTTGGTTAAAGAACAATTTTTATCCTGGTAGCGAGCACATAAACATCGAAAACCTCTCGAGGTTTTGGCTAGCAGCGGCAAACTATTACCTTGCATATCTTGAGCGACAAAGTCACTCGACCCGCTACCGCTCCAAAAAAATACAGGCGATCAATTTTCTTTTAGATTATGTATTTTGTTATCTCCCATTGTGGTTTGAAGAGAATCCTCGTTCGATTGTTCGTTTCCCCGAACGACCATCCGAATTTGAAAGAGTGATTTTCTGGAATAACACGATATCCAAAGAGGATCTCGAAGCCAATCTTTTTGGGGTAGGAAAAACGCTCGACGGGATCACCCTCCCTTGTACACTGAGCCAGTATTATGATGCCACATATTCCGCCAAAACAAAGGCAGCATTCGTAGCCAATATCCACGAGTTTTTCGAAGTAATTATTGTTGACAAGGCAGTCATAAAGGCCGGAGTAGAGTTTGCCGTTGAGGCAGGATTTGATAATCCAGTTAGCTTGAAGGTTGATCGCTCTGGAAGCGGCGCACGCGGAAGTACCGACAAGGTGGTTCTTCCTCTTGACTCAACCGTAATCGCTAAAGCATACGTCCAAGCCGTTGATAAAATCGGTCTATCTCTTCAACAGCAGATCCTCACGGGCAGACTCAGAGGCAATCAACTGGATGAAGTCCGACGAGCAGAGTGGATCAACCTACTTGAACTTGGTTTGAGCCACGACATCCAGATTAGCAATCCTGACGACGAAGATGACGCGCTAGTTATCTCACTCACGCGTATCATTAACGTCTACTCCTGGTATCCGGGCCTGTATGGAGCCGCTACTACCGAAGTTTATATGCCCTGGATCAGCGCTACAAGGATGCTCTCCGTTGCCCTACATGGTGGATTGCGCCTTCAAAACTGCCAGTGGCTCGATATCAATACATTTGACAACTTACTTAGCAAGCCTGAGCATCGAATACTCAACTCCTGCATTCTTTATGTAAATACCGACAAAGATGGCCAAGATCGTCCAGTCGTAATCCCTGATGACGTCATGAACGCCTTAATCGCCGAACGACATTTCCAGCGCGAGGTGTTCCAACGCCCCCTCCCTCCGACATACTATGAAAATGACCCTACAGACCCTAAAGAGTACGGAGAAATCTACTCCCTATTCCGCAGCCCTTGGAATAGTCATGGGCTTCCCTTTTCTGACTCCAATTACTCCGAAAAGTGGGCGCTATTACTTTATGGCGTACAGGACGCTTATAACACTCTAGTTCCCTCAGAGCGCCACCACCAATTCGTAACGTATAACAAACATGGGCAAATTAAGTCTGTCCATACTCCACACTCACTTAGAGCTACCTGGATCACACACGCCCGGATCTATGGCCACCTTGACATTCGAGTTGCTCAGCAGCAGGTCGCCCATAAAAACGCTCACACCACAGATTACTACACTGTCCCGAACATCTCCGAGTCGATTAAGGCGATATCAGAATCCAATAAACTGATAATGCGTAGCGCTTGGGCGCAGATGACTCCTGCCGCAAGCAACTCCTATATGACCCCCAATGCTATTAGTGTCGGCTGGAGTACAGACCGAACCAAACTATCCCAAGACCAAAACTTCATAAGCGTAAACTCAGCAGTTATCGAGCATGAAAAGACCGGTATGCAGATTATCGCTACCGACAAAGATCCGGATGTAGGCTTTTACACGAACTGTATTTGCCTTAAAAACGGTAATTGTCCTAAAGGCCTCATCGCCTTCACTGGCCGATCAAGAGTATGTGGATTGTGCCCAATTGCCGTGTTCGGTATCGATCACTTGCCGGCGATAAACTGTTTGATAAGAAAACTGATCGGCGAATCGGAAAGTCTTGTGGGCAAATTAAAAACCCTTAAGGCAAGCAAAGCCAACAGACATGAAATCGAGGCTATCCATCACGAACTGACCGTGGCGAAGCTTGAATTGGCTAGCTACCATTTGGTGAAGCAGACTTTAAAAGATCGCCTCGACAAGGACGCTTCTGAACCACGATTGATTACCAGAATGCGAGACCTTAAAGACTTTCAGTCTCATGAGATTGATATGAATAGTCCTGCACAACGAGTGATAGCTCAGCTGCTTGACAGTCAGGACTACCCTCAATTCGCCTCACATAACTACCCATACATGATTGAAAAAATCGCAAAGAATCCCGACTTACTTAAGATGGCCATTGCTCAAGGCCCTGCCCGGGACAACTATGTTGGGCAAGTCCTTTCGATCATGAGAACTATGAACCTGTCCGTGGCTGACATTGCTGAACGCATCGACTCTAACTCTCTCTCAATCGGTAGCCAGCTCCAATGAAGCGGAAACCAAACTGCGCTGCCTACCAGGCAACCCAGCTTGCCAACACCCTCCGTAGTATCGAGAGCTGTTTAATACTTCTTAAAAAGGGGAAGCCGTTCCCTTCGATTAACCGGCTCACGCTAGAGGTTGGCAGGCAGTTGGACATTGATCCGTCTATCTTTCGAAAGCCTACAAGCGAACATCGAAAGCTACTAAACAAATATATTAAGGATTTAGTTTCAAGAACCACAAAGGAAACCGACGAGCCTTCAGTCGATGCGCTTAAAATTCGGAATATTGAGCTCACACGAAAGGTATCCATTCTAGAAAAAGAGCTAAAAAGCCCGCACAACAAACTAGCATTGGTGGCACCCAAAATCGTAAAGTCCGATCCACGGTTATTCGACCTAGATAGCCTTTGCATGCTTATTGATGACATCTTGAAATGCCAGAGAAACCTACAATTCAAAGACGGCGCTCTATATAACTTAGAAACATTCTCGGAGGAGGATGAGCTAGTTACACCCTACAATAATTGCAAAGTCTACCTGGAGTGGAAAAATGGACGTTAAAACGCTTATCGAAACCATATTGAAAATGCCAGTTGGCAACACAAAGGCTGTAAAGCTCCAGAAGGCCGTAGTTGATATTTTACGCAGCGGCCAGAGCCTGACGCTGCATCATGGCGAAGTCAATCTTTCATCCCTAGCTGTGCTGGTGGGTTGCACGCGCCAATGTTTTTATCCAGGTCGAGGACATGATGATATGCGAGCGATTGTTAGTCTTCTAAACACTCATGCTTCAGTGTTGGCAAACTGCATGTCATCTTCCACACCGCCAAAACTTGGAAAACTCAACGTTTCGCTCCACAAGGTTTTATCAGATAATGAAAAACTCAAGAGGGAACTACTAAAAAGCCAAGCTCGTTGGAAGGATCTTTATAACCAGCGATTGATAGTGGACTAACTAATGTCGACGTATTTGGTAGTTAAAGTGATACACCGCCTTGACGGTACTGTAGTCGTCAAAGGTGTATTACCTTGGAATAAACGGCGCGTGGTTCTCAGGCTTGAACGCGCACCAACGACTGCACTCCTACCAGGCAAAACATACAGCGTGCGCCGTTCTCAAGGAAGGATGGATTTTACGCCCACGTCGACCTCAGCCGCTCATTGGCACCTGCTGGTCAAGCACCACTTCTACTTGCCAGAACTGTACTTACCAAGGCGCGAGCAAGTTAGGCTACTGGCTTTGAGTACCCAGGGTATCTCAGCCGCCCTCTTGGCGTTGGAACAGCAGGATTACAGAGCTCTGTGCATTTACATCTCTGAGCCGTATGCAAGTCAGCTGGCCTATCATTCCAATCGTCAATCTTGCCTCTTCGATGCAGCCACCTTAATGCTTGAATCCGGCTTTTGTCACTATCAGGCGCTTAATATATGCCACCTCCATGGCCCCGAAGGCACTCGTGCACTATTTGAGACGCCCGCCAAAGCGTTTCCATTCCTGGGTATTAGACATTTGCAGGACAATTCCTCGACCGCCAGCCAGCTCGCGAGCACTCCCAGCTATCAGCTAATCGCCAAGATGCTCACTGACGCCAAGCGGGGGGCAACGGTTTTGAATGCCTTAGATCTCCCGGCGTCTCTGAGGTCGGCGCTACCTGAGTGCCTGGACAAGCATCTGGTTGTTGGACACCATGATAGTTTTCAACTCATGGGCCATCACCTGATCCAGAGTTCAATACGCTCCCAACTTCAGAAGCTAACTCATGCCTTTTTTCCCACGTACTCCGACCGCGAGATCGAGTATGCCTACGTCCGGTATTCCAGTTTATACGGAGCCCTCAATGACTCTGACCACGGCCAGCTTGTTGGCGATGCGATTAATTCGCGGTTTTCCATATTTACTTACTCAGGTAACGAATCGGCTGCGTCGTTCTGTGACGAATTTTCATCGATTCTGCAGATTTTAGGGGGATCTGAACCGAGTGTTGTTCATCAGGGGTTGACGGGGCGGTACGCCTCAGAGGCTCAGATGGTTCATTGGGAATCAGTACCTGACGGACGAAGCGAGTATCGAACCTTCGTCGTTTGGGATTTCCAATGGTACAGCGCCGTCGAAGTTTCCCTGCTTCTAGAACACTTCACCCCTCGTGACCGAGTCGTATTTTTGGTCAACCAGGCAACTTCGGTCGACGACAGCTTAAATAGCCAGATCGTCGGTCAACTCCAAGGCTATTTCCCCAATCACCACATTGAGCCATATCGTGGTGCTATCGCGAGCCAGCGTTCAGATCATTCGTCTCTAGAGCAAGCTGTCGCTGAGCTCGTCAGTGATATGAACCTTGTCGCCATCTGTGACAACTATCAGCTCTGTGAGGTGATCAACAAGTTAGTACGCCAGCGTGGAAGACCGGTGGCTTTGGAAACGCAGTGGGACACCTACTCCAAGGGGGATCGGCTGCTGCTCAAACAGGTTCGTCCAAAACGAGTGACTTTTGCCAGGTTAGTTTTGACAGATGACAGTGGCATGATGATCGAAACACAAGGGAGATACTCGCGAATTGATTCAGCGGTAGTGAGGGCGTCTGAATGCTCGCTTGGAGCAGCTATGACTATCGATGATGCGCTGCATGCAGGGATAAGGCGCGCTGTCGTGATTGCCGGCGCCACGAGAACGCAGGGGCTCGGTCAGTCGGTCAGAGAGTACGGTGTGGATCTGGTGGGAGCGTTCGCTCATGACTTGCCAGAAGCTGGCGCCTCAGCAGCGGGCGTCTCGATGCAACGAATCACACCTACTGTTGAGTAGGAAGGTGATCCAACCTTGGCAAGCAAGCGAAACCGACGCATCTAGAACGTTCAAAGCGTTGGTAACTTCATGGTGCCGCTAAGTTAAGCCGGCGACCATTCCGCTTTAAGCTTGCCCCCTCCGAGAAGGGCTGTCGTGAATCAAACCTCTGACAAGCCAGGTTTTTGGCCGTTGGGACTACCACTCTCAAGCATTTTGCCCATCGTGGGCCGGCGTGATCCGCTTGCAAGCCAGAGTTTGCCCCAAGCAGCTCTCAAGCGCATTTCCAGCTAAAGCTCAGGGTGATCGCGTTTCTTAGTGCTATTGCGCAGTGCATTTGCCTGACCTAAGATCAGTCATAGGCGGTGATGGTCGCCTGGCGCCTGTTTCGCGAAGCAATAGCCCATTTTTGACATCCTCCAGTTTTACATCGGCAAGTCCCTAACCAGACGCTGCCCGGTGAACAGGTAATCGGTCACCTAAGCGTCGTGAATCTAGGAGCTTTTGCCATGTCTGATTTTTCCCCGCTAAACATTTTCAAATCTCAAGCCAAGCAATTCGTTCGTGATCAGAGCGTGAAGCTTTCTGTAGCTCAAGAAACGCTCGCCCAGGAAGCTGGCTTTGCTAATTACCATGAGCTTTCTGTCATCACCGAACGAAACCCCATGGATTCGCGCTTGATGCTGGCTGTATTTGGAGTCAAAGACTTCAGTCACGCGATTCATGAAGACGATGTTTACGTCGACTTGGATCAAGAGCTGGAGGATCAACTCTCCGAAGCCATTGCCGATACCAACGCTACCGGCTTCACAATTGATGCCCTTGAGGTGAATGCTGCTGAATACAGCGCCGCAACTGGGGTGCTGAACTTAGGCGTCTCATTGACATATCAGGGACAGCAAGACCAAGAGCGGATGTATCACGGCACAGCGTTCTTCCTTACAGCCACGGTCGAGCTACTGCGACGTGATGGTAGGTGGTTGCTTACGGCAGAAGGCCTATCCATCTCCAGCGGTGAGTCTGATGCTGATCGCGACCGTAGGTCTGAGTGGGAACACGGGGCTCAGGTTGAAGAAGCTGAACGCGGCAACGGCATAACCATGGCCCAAGCCTTGGCGAGCGAATTGGGCATATCTATCGAAGACGCAGAGCTTCTGTCCGATGCGGAAGTCACGACTAATGAATCGGATGAAGGGCTCGTATACAGCTACTGGATCAATCTTGAACCTGTAGCCGAGGGTAAGGTGAGAGCAGACCTGCTTGCGCGATTCGGCTCTCTCGAGTACGAACTGGGCCCGAACTTCTTCGACGATATTGAGAACGAACTCTGATACTGACCAGGTGATGGCCGGTGCAACGCTGGCCATTCAAAACACCCTCTGACGTATTCACCCTCTACAAAACAAGCTGCGGATGTCGGCAAGAACCATGATGCTCGTGGATGACAGTGCGCATCACCACTTTCCAGCTACGCTGAGGCACCATGCCCACCGCAGACAGGGAATTCCGGCCATGCACTCCTTGAGCAAAATACACATCAAGAACTTTCGCTCGTGCAAGCAAGTGTTCTTGCCTCTGGGTGATTTCACCCCACTGGTCGGTCAAAACAACGCGGGGAAATCCACCATCCTCGACGCGATCAGATTGGTGCTAGCACCAAAGGCATTTGCGAAAACAGACGCTAATGACCCCACTCAGCCAATCATCATCAGCGCCTGCGTGTCAGGCATTACAGACGAGCTGATTGCGCAAATCCCTGAAGCCAAACATCAAGCCGCGATTACCCCCTACTGCATCAACGGTGACCTTTGGATAAGGATTTCTGCTTCAGGCTCGACCAAACCGACCACAGAGGTCTGGGAAAATGCTGGTCTTGATGAGCAAGGTCTCCCTACTTCATGGCGCTCATATCCCACGGGCCTGCCTCAAGCCATTTCGGCACTGTTACCTGAAGCGTTGCATATCCGTGCCATGGATGATGTCCAGGAAGACTTAGGCAAAGGCAAAGCTGGCAGCACAATTCGTGGGCTGCTGGATGAAATCATGGCGCCCATCCTCACTGCCCACCAAGAGGTGCAGGATGCCCTCACAGCAGTCAGGAATATACTGGGAGCCGACGGTGAGAACCGATCCCCTCTACTGACTGAGTTCGATAATAGCGCCACCAACGCCCTCTCAAGCTTCTTCCCTGGTTTGTTGTTAAACCTGGACGTGCCATCAATTGACGTTAAGGAGTTTTTCAAGAGCGGTGATCTAAACGTGACCGATGAGATATCCGGTCAAACCAGACGTTTCGACACCTTAGGTAGCGGTGCACAGCGTGCGATACAAATGGCCTTGATACGGCTTCTGGCCGATATCCGTAAAACCCGCGATCAAGACCTTGCGCGTCGTCTTCTGCTGATCGACGAGCCTGAGATTTTCCTCCACCCTCAAGGTGTCAGAGGCCTTAGAGAAGCACTTCATGTGCTTTCAAAATCCGGTTACCAGGTTGTTTTCACAACCCATTCGCCATTGATGGTGAGCAGGGATAACGCGCCCGAAACGGTCATCGTGCGTAGATCGCGGGAGAATGGTTCCGAGGTTCGCATTCCGATGGGAGCGGCGGTTGCGCAGGCTATGGCAGAGGCGCAAGCCCAATCTCGAACCCTTTTTGAGCTTGGAAATATTGCTGAAATTTATTTCGCAGAAAAGGTAATTCTCTGCGAGGGCAAGACGGATCAGAGACTGCTTCCACTCATCTACGAAAAGCTATACGGAGTCCGGCCTGAACTCGAACAGATCTGCTTTGTTGCTCTCGGTAGCTGTACTTCCATTCCCAAGGGCTTTTCTGTACTGACCGCAATGGGTATCAAATGCGGCGTGATCGCTGACTTAGATTTTGCATTCACTCACGCCAGGGGGCCCTGGCTGGCGAAGGAGTGCGAAGAGATGGATAAGGTCAGATCTGTGCTGCAAGTCATCGGCCAAACCGAAGGATTCCAGATCGGTGGTAACGGCATGCCTCAGAACTCCAAAACCGGCTCAGCAGCTGACTGCTGGGCTGCTTTTGCAAGAAATGCTGACGGCCAAGTTCTTGCGAATGCTGCTCATGAAGCAATGAAAGGCTTTGCAACGTGGGTCTGGCCAATGGGGTGCATTGAGGATGCCTTGAAAATTGAGGAGAAGGGAGAGGCAGCCATAATCGCTCAGGAAGACAACATCCGGAGCTGGGAGCCAGAGATGATTGATCAAGAGTTTCCTGTTTTCCGTACCAGCCTAGATTGGATGCGGGCTATCTAACGGCACGGACTCGTCGTAACGCTTCTATTCGGGACGGTTTGAAAAGTGCATAGCCAAACAGGAAGTAGCTCATGTCTAACAGGAAGAAGAAGCTAAATCGTTCCGAAAAAGTTACGTCGACACTGGCAGATCACAAAAGGGTAGGAAAAGCGCTCATACCCCCAATGATGCAGCTCACAGGGATGAGTTTCTCGTCTTGGGCGAACACTCGCCTACCGGATATGCTTTGGGCCTGTCTGGTCATTACCGTAATTCCCCGTGAAGAGGCAATCGAGGTTTTTCGGGACATCGCTTCCATCGGCATTCGATATCGACGTGACGAATCCGAGCAGGAATCAAAGCAGGCGCTGGGTGCGGATTCCACGGCCATCCGGCCACCTATTCCATAAACATCCGGCCACTGATTCCAAGATGATCCGGCCACCCATTCCACGCTCATCCGGCCACCCTTAAGGCAGGCAGCAACGCAGGATTAATTCACTACCATCGACCTCTTTTATCGAAGCAGAGAGGTCGTCGTGGAGCGTTTATCCATGCGTAAAATCCGAGAAGTGCTACGTCTCAAATTCGAGGTCGGCCTATCTGCCCGCCAAGTCGCTGGCAGCTTGCAAGTAGGCCGAGCCAGCGTCGGTGAGTACCTCAATCGCTTTGCTGCCAGCGGCCTGACCTGGCCCTCTGCGCTGACTGACGCCGAGTTACAACGGCATCTTTTTCCGCCGCCGCCCACCGTTCCCAGCGATCAAAGGCCGGTGCCAGACTGGGCTCATGTACATGGGGAGTTACGCCGCCCCGGCGTAACTCTGGCCCTGCTTTGGCAGGAATATCGACTCGCCCATCCGCAAGGCTTCCAATACAGCTGGTTCTGCGAGCACTACCGCCTCTGGGCTGCCAAGGTCGACGTGGTCATGCGCCAGGAACATCGTGCTGGTGAAAAATTGTTTGTCGATTACGCCGGCCAGACCGTACCGGTCATTGATCGGCGAACCGGCGAGATCCGCCAAACGCAGATCTTCGTCGCCGTTCTCGGCGCGTCCAGCTACACCTTTGCCGAGGCCACCTGGTCGCAGAAGCTGCCCGACTGGCTGGGCTCCCACGTGCGCTGCTTCGCTTTTCTCGGCGGCACATCGCAGATCCTGGTGCCCGATAATCTGCGCAGTGGCGTCACCAAGGCGCATCGCTACGAGCCGGACATCAACCCCAGTTACCGCGATCTCGCCGAGCATTACGGCGTAGCCGTACTGCCCGCGCGTTCGCGTAAGCCCAAGGACAAAGCCAAGGTCGAAGTGGGCGTGCAAGTCGTCGAACGCTGGATCCTGGCAGTGCTGCGCAACCGCCAGTTCTTCTCGCTCGGTGAACTGAACACGGCAATTGGCGGGCTGCTCGAACGCCTCAATCAAAAGCCCTTCAAGAAGCTGCCCGGCTCACGCCGCTCGGCCTTCGAGACCATCGACCAACCCGCACTGCAACTGCTACCAGAACATCCGTATGTCTACGCCGAATGGAAAAAGGTGCGGGTGCACATCGACTACCACGTCGAGGTCGACGGCCATTACTACTCGGTGCCGTACCAGCTTGTGAAGCACCAACTCGAAGTGCGGCTAACCGCTAAGACCGTCGAGTGCTTCCACACCAACCAGCGGGTGGCCAGCCATCTGCGCTCGCCGCACAAAGGCCGCCACACCACCCAAACCGAGCACATGCCCAAAAGTCACCGCGAACATGCCGAATGGACGCCGCAGCGACTGATCCACTGGGCAGAGCAGACAGGCCCGAATACGGCCGGCGTCATCGCCTACATCCTCGAACGCCGGATCCATCCGCAGCAAGGCTTCCGCGCCTGCCTGGGCATCCTGCGCCTGAGCAAACAGCACGGCGAAGAGCGGCTGGAAGCCGCTTGCCAGCGAGCGCTGGCACTGGGCGCATGCAGTTACAAAAGCCTCGAATCGATCCTGCGCCAAGGGCTGGAAAAGCTACCGCTGTCCCAGCAAAACCTGCCGCTACTGCCCGACGAACACATCAACCTGCGCGGCCCTAGCTACTACCACTGACCTGAAAAAGGAGCACCAAAATGCTGCCCAACCCGACACTCGACAAGCTGCAAACCCTGCGCCTGCACGGCATGATCAAGGCGCTTGGCGAACAAGACGCAACGCCTGAAATCAACGATCTCAGCTTTGACGAACGCCTCGGTCTGATCGTCGACCGCGAGCTGACTGAACGTGAAAACACGCGTCTGAGCAGCCGCCTGAAACTGGCACGACTGCGCCACAACGCCTGTCTGGAAGACATCGATTACCGAAGTCCACGTGGCCTGGACAAGGCCTTGATCCTGCAACTGGGCAGCGGCCAATGGCTGCGCGACGGCCTAAACCTGATCATCGGCGGCCCAACGGGGGTAGGCAAAACCTGGCTCGCCTGCGCGCTGGCCCACAAGGCCTGCCGGGACGGCTACAGCGTGCGCTACTTGCGGCTGCCGCGCTTGATGGAGGAACTGGGCCTGGCCCACGGCGACGGTCGCTTCGCCAAATTGATGGCCGGCTACGCCAAGACTGACCTGCTGATCCTGGACGACTGGGGCTTGGCACCGTTTACCGCTGCGCAACGGCGCGACATGCTTGAACTGCTGGACGACCGCTACGGCAACCGCTCGACGCTAGTGACCAGCCAGATGCCAGTGGACAAATGGCACGCGCTGATCGGCGATCCGACCTTGGGCGACGCGATCCTCGACCGGCTGGTGCACAACGCTTATCGGATCGAACTGAAGG
>NZ_CAXAQI010000016.1:0-164238 GCF_963970695.1 Pseudomonas sp. EL_65y_Pfl1_R83
GATAACGAGGTCGGCAGCCTCGCGTTTGAATTCAGGGGAAAAGGTACGGCGTTGTTTGGTCATCTGACACCTCGTTCTGGCGAGCATTCTCGCCTAAATGGGTGTCCGGTTTCATTAGACCACTACAATGGCTGAAGAGCGCAAAAACGTCGAAGGTCAAGGACGACTACCTCGATTACGCAGGCAGTCGACTGCTCAAGTGAAGGCGGCTGGATGTGGAGAAGGAAATTTTTCAAATCAAGGCAATGTAGATAACTAAATAGCAATGGCATCATGTGCTGCCTAGCCGTAGCCTTAAGCTGGCATAGAGATAGAGACTTGGAATGGCTAACCAGACTACTAAGGAGATAAAGTGGCACTTACGTTTGATCGATGGGTAAAGCCAGAGCAGACCAGTTGGGCTCTTTGGCAGTTTAGCGAGTACGAAGCTCAATTGAACAATATGTACTGGTCCTCTGTAGCGCTTGAACAGTTCGCCATGCATCACGTCAGAAATTCGCCAGAAGAAAGCATCAAGAGCGTATTAAAAGCTTCAGGCCCGAACGCAGCCAGATTTGATGCGGATAGGAGCGTATTCCTAAAAAACGTAAAGGACATGGGGAACTGGAAGCGAGCAAGTTTTATCATGGCAGCTACCGGCGCAATGGAAAACTACTTCCAAAGAGCAGTTCTGGTCGCATTGAAATCTGACCCTGCACTTTTGCACGGCAAATCTAAAGCCATTGATGGCGTCCAATGGTTAAAAATTGGCATTGATGTCGACCATTCGGAAATTTTGACAGCTATCACCAAGGGATCATGGGGGACGAGATATTCAAAATTAAAATCGCTCTTTGGTGAGCTTCCAGACATCCGAGACAACGTGGACGATCTGGATAAAATTAGAGTATTTAGAAATGGTGTAGGCCATGCGTTTGGTAGGGAACTAGATGCAAAGCCGCGATTGCTTCGGAGGGGGACAGACGAAATCACCCCGCTAACAGAAGAAAAATTCAAAAAATGGTTAGGCCAAATCTCAGGGATAACGCGGGAATTTGACAGACATGTTGTTCAGCATCACATTGGCGATTTCGAGTCCCTCTTATATCTCCATGAATATGTTGGCCAGACGGATCGATCGAAAATTTCTCTTCGCCGTTTTTCAAAGGCATTCAAATCTAATATCGGCCAGGAACTGGGCCACTCGAAAGGCATTCAGTATTACGAAGATATGATAACTTACTATGACTCAGTGGTTTGAGGACGCTCCATGACAAGCATGGAGGTGCTCCTATTCATCATCGGCATCATGAGGCAAAAAAATCATCGCTCTTCCTTTAAAACGACCTCTGCATTCGCCGTTAGCTACCGTTCGTGATCGGTAGCTAACGGCCAGCAGCGGACCTGCAGCCTAGTGGCAGATGGCAAAGATGGAGACATGAATCGCCGATGAAACGAGGGCCGATTCAGTTGGCACTTACAGGCCCCACGCGCCCAATGGCCGCTCTTGCTTCAGGGTTATCTTTTCAAGGGAGATATTACCTGCAATAGCCCGCTAAGAAGTCTCTAAAAAGCGTTTGAGCAGAATCAGACTTACCAGTATAAGTACTAGGTAGCACACGCGAGTTAGAATACCAAGCTTGGACTTGGCAGACTCAGAGGACGATGAAAGCTTCATACGAGAACCCTCAATCTTTTCCTGTATTTCTTCTACACCAACAACGATATCATCATACTTTTTAGTGGAACGATCGAACTCTTCCGCGAGCAAATTGATGTAGCTAACAACGTTGTTGTTCAGGGAAATTATCATCCAGGTCGAAATGATCAAGCCCACAAGTATGACTAGGTAATCCCATGAAGTCGTGGCCGGCTTTAAGATGGCGCCAGCTGCCACAATACCACCTGGTACAGCAAACGCTTTGGTTTGCTGAGCCATGATGGCTTCTTGGACCTTGCCCAAGAAGCTAACGCAATCGCTTTCGATTTCTGTCAGTATTTTGTTAACTGAAAATTTACTGACGTATACTTTATAGCGCTCGTTATATTTTTTGTAGAACTTCGAGACAGACTCCATTATCAATCGGAGGTTGCAATCCTTTTCATCCTTCAAAAGGTCCGTCAGCGTTTCGCGCATTACGTGACGGCGTTCTTCGCAATGAACATCCTCATCGGCCATAACCGCTGTATGCATCTTTTGAGCGTCTTTTAAATCCTTCTCCCCCACGTCGATGGCCAGCAGTTCATTGCATGTCATCAAGTAGGAAATTTCCATCTTTGTAAGAAGCGATTCTTTCGAACTGAAGAAAATGTATTTGTGGGTTTGACTGTCATCACCCTCGCTATGGCAAAGCGTTTTTAGCGTTTCTCTAAGTAGAAAGTACAAGTCTATCAGTCGCGAAATTGAGACCTGCTGATCTTCGTCTATGCCGATGATGTGGATGTGCTCAGGCTTTTTGCTACGCGTGCGTACTGCATGCCACATAGCTTCGATGCTGGCAAAAAAAGGCACGAAACAGGCGTCCCAGGCCGAAGGTACAGAGAGGAAAAGATCAGTTTCAAACAGCTCCAATCTTTCAGGACTATGGCACCCATGCACTTTCAAAAACGCAAAAACCTCCCCCATATCGACCGACCGCACGTCGAGTATGAGCTGGTCATCATCCAGAGAAATGCGTTCAAGCATCATCGGAACCCGAGGCCGGACCGCCAGCGTTGATGCTTCTTAGCTGGTTTGATACCTCTATAGGCAGCTTGACCTTCAGATACACGAAATCCTTATCGACGCTAAGGTCCGCATCACTCTCGCCAACGGCCACGGCATCCAGCTTGAAGCGCCCATCAAACTCTCCAGAGGGGAGTTTGAGATTGGTAAAGGCCATGCTTTTGGCAGTTACCCCAGAGGGCTGAAACTCTTCGCTCACCTTGAAGCGCTCAGAGTTTTCTGAGATAAATTTGACGAGTCCGCCGTGATGAGGCGAGTCTTCTTTCAAACATTTGTTGATGACGTGCTGGATTTCCGAAAGGTGGACGCGTTCCCCCGCTTTACTTTCAATATATTCGACGACGCGCTTGTGAATTGTGCGTCGTTCTGTCAGAGATAGGGTACTCGCCTCCTCTTGGAGGTATGCGCCTAGCGCGTTTTTGAGGTTGTCGACGCAAACCTTTCCAGGGATGGAGTCTGAGCAGCCCAATGCGACAGTGAAGAACTCGCTTTTTGAATTCCCTTTAATAAAGTAGAGGTAAGAGTCACCTGTATTTTTAGGGAAGCCTTTTTTGAATTCTGTCAAATCCATACAGGCAGCTTGCCGGAAGTCCTGTAAGTTCAGGCTTTCCGTATCTTTCGGGTTGAGGTTGTTGTCATTGTCGAAGTCATAACCGGCTTGCTTGCCCAGCATGACAATCAGCAGATGGTCCACCTGTCGGTGATCTTGGTAGTGCGAAAATACCACGTAGCCTTCATTCAGTGAGCGGCGAGCCGGGTCGTTTGCCTCGTCACACAGTCGGCCCATCACGCCATTAACAAACGTGTCAAATTCAAGATCGCTGGCATACTTCGAAAAGTTAGCAGCAGCCGAAAGCATGTTCGGATCAACATAGCCGTAAATTCTCCCGCTCTTGGAGAACTTTTTACCGATGCGATTTACAAAATCAACGCATACCGGGGAGCTGAGATCCCAGTTGTTACCCTTGTTGCTATCGTAAAAAGTCAGACCACCAAGCGTTTTCTTGAAAAATTTCGCTGCACATGCATTCAAAACAACTAGCGGCTTCACCTCAGGTTTTGAAGCCTCTGCTTCATGGGGAGATTGAGGTGAAAATGATGTGCGATCATCCATGCTAGGTTCGTCCGTGGTCACTTAAAATGCCGAACGCTTTGACGTCAGCTGCGAGCTATGGATAGTAGCACAGTGCTGGCATTAGGGCTCCGAATCCCGCTTAGACGCGTCCGAGCGTCTATGGCATGCTGTGGCTCACCTTGGAGCAGCAAAATTAGGTTTTTTACGCCACCATCGCCTTCAACAAGCCTATGGTACTGATGACTTTCATCATCCGCTTCAAGTTGCACGCGAGCACATTCAGGCTCATCTCCGCGCTCACCCCGTTCAGCTCCATGGTGAGAGAGTACGTCGCTCCCATCCATCGGTTGAGCGTCCCGAAGGTATGCTCAAGAGTCCGTTTTCAAACCCACATCACCTCCGGTGCTCGGCTCAACCCGCGTTGCATTCCCGCAACACAGCTGCATGCGCTTCACTCGACGATTTGTGCCTGGAGTACAATGGGTTTTTAGCGAGCAACTCTGGCATGTTGAATCGCCCCTCTTTCCTAGATGCCCTTGAGAGCCTGCTATTGGCCGATAACAGCCAGTTACAACTGACCGCGTTCGATCCATCGCAGCCGTTAGAGGCCTCTACGAAACCAAGGGCGATTCAGTGTTTTTCACAGTCAAAAGCGGATCGTATCTTAACCGTCCATGGGCAACTTTCGGTAAGCGGATGGCGAACACACCTACCGTACTCCAGCGTTAAGGGCGATGGTGTCCGCCAATTTTCAGGTGGATACCATCGTCGTTACGTCTAAGATTGAGAAGGTAACTTTACTGGACGCTTACGAATTGACAACATCTGCCTCACGATAAGCCTCATCGGGCACCTGTCTGCTAGGACTCACCCGGCGCTATGACCAAGGCCCTGCCAAACAGGTTGTTCAGATCCGGCGGAAAAACCTCTTCATGGCAAGCCGCAAGCTCTCCTGACGACCACCACCTAACCTCACATACCGCTTCGCGCTCCCGGGCACTCCATTGGGCGCAGGAGCACTGCTCGGTACCTGTGTGTACCGTAAAGTAATTTTCGACCGCAAGCACATGCTCGCCATCAGGCATCTGCCACAGAAACTCCCTGTGTGCGATACAGCGACCTACGAAGGGCACCTCAATGCCAGTCTCTTCGTAGAGTTCACGTACCGCCGCCGCTTCAAACGACTCTTCATCCTTGAGCTTTCCGCCGGGCGTCGCCCAATAGCTCATACCCGCCAAAACACCAGCCTGATACTGAATCTTAAAAAGCAGCAGTCGATTGCTTGGGCTGATTACCAATAAACGAGCGGCTAAACGCTTTCGCGGCATATTTCTCCGCTCCATGGAAGCCCCTAACCAATGACGCCCAATACCTCGCCGCCCTGCATCCTGCGAACTTCCACGACATAATCAGCGATGTTGGGAACGGCATAATCGACAATTAGCTCGACAACATCCTTCACAGGGTTGCCAGAACGCTTCACAGGGTAGTCCGCAATTTTGCAGAAGATGTCCGTGCCGCGGCGGTGTGGCATGGGCCAGGTATTACCCGAGTTCATATGGCACAGCCATATGGCTTCGGCATATGCTGGGATGAAAGTCGACGAGTCGAGCGTCAGGACATCATGTTCAAGCTTGCGGTAATCGCGAGCTCCAAGCAGACCGTGCAGCCGCTTCTCCTCGGCCCAGAAGAAGACTTTACCGTTGATCAACTCATACCACTGGCGTGGTGTTGTTCCTCCCGTAAGCGCTCTAATCAACCGGCCCTCAGGCATGGGTTTCTGATCACGAAGCACAATATTGGAGGGGTCGCCTGCTTTCACATCCATCTTCTGCCCACGATGCTCGCTCTCATATCGAACGCGCTCACCATCTCCCACTGCGAGGTGATCCAGAACTGCCGTGGCACTCATCAGTCCGCGTGTGCGAATGCTGTCCCAAGCGCCACGTTCGGCCATGTGATAAACGCGGGGATAAAGCTCGATCAGCTTGTCCAGATCCATCTATTATCTCCTGTCAGAACGTGCAGTCCAGTTACGCCGATCGATCAGAGAGCGTAAATCGCTCGCGTCGGGGTCTCTGGAAAATCTGGTGTTGATAAGCGAGACAGGCGCCTGAGAAACGCGCTCGAGCTCCTCGACGAATTTGATCGTGTCCGGATCGAGCTGCTCGAACCTGCGCGCCTTGCTATTGGATGACTTCAAGTAATCGGCAAACGTCAGAACGATATCCGTCGGAGCGTTCAGGGCGCATGCTTTTCGGAATTGATCCCATTCGAACCATCCGACTCGCCTGCTGCGTTTGGTGGTGGAGGTTTTCTCTGCGGTGTTCAACGCCTGGGCTTCAAGGCCCGCAAACGCTGCGATGTCATCAAAGGTCGTCGCATGTTTGAGCGTCCCGGAGGTATGGCCATCCTCACCATCGGGGTCGCCTACACGAATAGGCATGGGGCGAATGACCATCAGGATTTTGCGGATCCTGCTGGGCGATATCCCAGCCTCGGCCAAGCATCCCGCAACATTCGTGTCCCTGGACGTCACGTGAGGATAATCTCCGTGGAAAATACTCAGCCCGCTGCCCTGCGTTCCCTCCAGCAAAATGGAATGGCCGCTGCGATAGGCCTCTTCCAAACGGTCTGACGTGCAGCCGTGATAGTTCCCAGGAGTGCCGACGTACGGACGAAGCTCATCAACATCTCGTGCGAGCCGGATCTCTTTACCCCTGCTCAAAATACGCCGAGCAGCGGCTGCTCCACTACCGCTCCCTGTTGATGCAATGGTTGAGACTAGATGCCCGCCCCTCTCTGTCCCGATATCTTCCTCCTCAATGATGGTGGCCTGGGGATCAATGAAAAGTCGATCTTTGCCAATACCGCATTCCTCGATTTCTTTCAAAAGCCCTGGCAAATGAATCGTCATGCCAGGGCCGAGAACCAGTCGTGCCGTCACGTCCCGCGACCCAGAAGGCAGATGGTGGTAAGTGTAAGGGCCGGCAGAACTGGCTACCGTATGTCCGGCATTGGGCCCACCGACGCGAATCATCACGTCGTACTCGCGCGCGAGGTAAGCGACGATGTTGCCCTTCCCCTCGCTGCCATACTGCCCGCCAATCAGCACATCCACGCATCTGATTTCAGGCGGTGTGTACAGATGCAAACGGGCGGCAACCCGCACGAGCGTGTCATTTGAGTCCGAGCGTTCGGTGTAAACACGGACGTCGGCGTCATCCTTGAGCGCCTGGATCTCTGTCTGATCCTTGAGCTGATTGACCTCGTCGTAGGACAAAGGATTGGCTTGACCCTCTATTCGCTTTGCATAACGTCCATGCAGCGTAGGGTCGCTTGCGTAGAGGTGTACATGCACCAGGTTTGCACCGAAGACCTGTCGAAACTGCAGCACCTGCGCAAGCGTATTCAAGTGATCCACAACTAACGGTCGGCCATCCTTCTCCGCCTCGCACACTGACTGGGTTTCCCGAAGCATCCACTGGTCAGCGTCTTTCGCTTCGTGACGACGATCAGGTATGTCGGGTTGCGCCATGCGAAGGCGCCACTCGGAATCATCAATGGCTCGACGATCATAAACCACGGCGAAGCCAAATTCCTTCTCCAACAAACTGGCCAAACCACTCTTGCCGCTACAGGTCTTGCCACTGATCACTACGATCTGACGAGTTTCCATGAGCTACATCTCCCAGATTCCTAATATTTGATCCGCAATTTGAAACGGGGTGTACGTGTGTGTATCGAGAACTTTGTCCGCAAAACCTAAGAGCGAACGGGCACTCCGCTCGTTGGGATGCAACACGCTGGCGTTATATTCGTCGAGATCGGTCGCGCTTCGTGCAGCGTACCTCTGTTGCAGGACAGGCTCGGGCGCAATGATGTGCACGTGCCTCACCGCATTGCCGAAACGGAGTCTGAACAACTCAACCTGCCGGGGCTTGCGGACGGCATCCAGGAGCCAGTTTTCGACGTCTGGCCTAGCTTGGATGGCTGGGTTTGCTACAGAGTCTATGAGCCAAGAGAAGTCGGTGGCCTTGTCGAGAGAGTCGCCGAGTTCTTGGAGGTTATGACGATCAAGTGGCTCATTCCGGGTAGCCAGGTGCGCTCGCAGAAAGGAGCCGCTGCTGATCGGTACAAATCCATGGAGTTCTTGGAGGGCGGCAGAAACCGACGTCTTGCCACTGGCCATCGGGCCACTTAGGAGAAGTAGTCGCTTCATGTTTTGACGATCCCTGTCTTGCGAAACCAATATAGCGATAAAGCGTAGCTTAGTTGGTGAATTTGGCCGGCCCGCCTGATCAGAAGTCTCGCGCTGACCATTAGGATAGTGAACGCGATTCCGAGCAGGATGTGGTAGCGCAGATGACACCGCTCGAAGAGTATGTGCGTTGCTAAAGCAGCCTCCTTGTGGGTAAGCCCGCCCCAACAAAGATCACAACTGGCTGATTTCTGACCGACGTGAACGGCTGAAACCGGCCAAGAGCGGCCCTTGGCGACAGGTAGCAGACGGCTAGCAAGCATGAGCAAATATGCTCGAAGCGAAGTTGCGAGAACAACGGAATCTGTCTCCCCATTTGAGAAGGTCTCGCGCGCAACCCGCTCAACCTTAGAGAACAAGCCCAAGCGCACAAGCCTGTCACCACATGATGTCCTTAGTGTTACGCAATCCAATTACCTACTGGATTGCCACTAGCTCATCGGCATCAAATTAGCACATGACAGAAAATTGCTGAGTCACAAAAGCTATCAGAGAATTTCTTTCCTCTAGAACGGTATTTGAGGTAGTAGCAATGGTATTGAACGCAAAAATTGTCGGCGACTAGGGTTGCTATTAGTCCCTAGCCTTTTGCGAAAAATACACAAAACGCTTGACGACACCACAAAAACAATATGCGAAGCCACCATTGACGACACCAGTCAATTCCGTTACGTCGCGACTGATGATGTTCAGGCTACGTTCGAGCGCAGCGTGAAATGGAGGAAGACTCATGCAGGGCGTTCATGCATCGTGAATTCGTACTGTTCGACATAAACAAGCGGCGCCTGGCTCCTACTCTGCCGGTCATAGCAACAAAGCGTGATGGTGAAATCCGATGTGAAAGATTGGTCAGGACGAATGCCATAGGCAAGTCTGTGCAATTACCCAACAGACAGGTCAACCCCTTAGGGTTGACCATTATTGTCGCTAGAATCTGGGGAGGGTAATGCCAATACGACATCGTGCCCGATAGCCAAAGCCCTGCCGCCTCCTGAAGGAAGTGGAACCCATTTTGAGTCAAGCCATTTATTCTCAACATCAGCGAGCGAGCCCACTGAAAAATTAAAAGGATCCGTGCTGTCTATAGCTTTCGCGATCATCGGGAGGGACGCTTTGCTACCTTGCTCCTCAAGCACTAGTTTTAGTATCTCCTGTGCTAGTGCAGGCTGATTTTGTATCTGCGCTTTTAACGCATCAAGCATCAATTGCTGACTAGGTGAAAGCGGTGCAACTCCCTGGGCATCATTTATACTATTGACTTCAAGATCATTCAGCTTGAAAAATTTGAACATAAAATTGGTTTTATCACCAGGCGTCTCAATGATGAATTTTACCAGCTTTGCCTTCCCATGCTGCTCTTGTCTTCTTATTATAAAGTCTTCGTACACCTCAAAATTTGGATGAATTACGCGATATGTGCTTTTATCTAGATATGTGCTCTCAATCGAACCAGGATCAACAAATAGGCTGGTTTTGTCTTTTTTAATTTCCATGTTGCATCTCTTGCAAGAGACTGAAAGATTTGCCATAACATAAGTTAATTTTTTGCAGTGGCTTTTGGGGATAATATGCTCTCTATCCACCATAAAAACTCCACCCCCGAAGAGGTTTGTTCTACAATAGCAGCACGTGTAGCCCTGCCTTAATAGATGGTATTCTTTTATTCGTTCTCTTAGGTTCTTCAGCACCTGGCGAACCGGAGCCATATCTTTTTGGTCAATGTTCCATGAATCATGCAGCCTAAGAGCATGATCAATGGCCAGTTGCTCCTCCGCTGTAATTACAAAGTCGGAGAGCGCGGGCATTAACGGGTCACTAAGCATAACTCACCCTCTCGCGATGCTGTCAGCAAGTTGTCTTGCTGCAATAAAAATGTCTTGCTGGCCGTCATCGAAAGAGGCCTTGCTTGCGCTATCGATAAATTCAATTGCTTGATTAAGGGAAACTTTGTGTGCGGATAGCTCTTCGAGCTTCTCGGCTAGTTTTTCGCTTAAAAAGCGACTTTTTGGCGAAATAATCTCAAACTGCCCCCATAACAATTCTTCAATATTTGTTGAGGAAGAAAATTCAAGATTTCCGGTTGCCGGATGATATATTGATGACGATACTCGCTCGTCTAACTGTGCGCCTGTAACTATTAATGGGGAGTGCGTCGCTATAATGACTTTTACTTCATGGTATTCAATTAGACTGCATAGCATGGAGGTGTATTCTCGCTGCCACCTAGGATGCAAACTGTTCTCTGGCTCATCAATAAGAATCATGTTGGTTCCCGAAATTTCGCCTAGGACAAAAATCAGAGAAGTCATCAGGCTCAATTCGCCAGAACTTGCATTTAGTAGGGGGACAGGCTCTCCATTATTCTTGTAAAGCGATATTTCAATTGCCTTTACCATGCCGTAATGTCGTAGTGGTTTTTCCTGATGCAACAGATTCTCTAGCTTTGACAGACTTGAAATATCAGAGGTTTCACCGAAGTTTACATTGAAGGATATTTCATCCTCTCCATTAAAATAATTATCTATCATTTCGGTTAGTTTTTTAATGGAGGAGGTGTCAGAAAAGTCGTCCAGCCTGCTATCGATCTTACCGGCTCTCATGGTCACAGTTATGTGCGAAGCGTAACCGCAATAAAGCAGTATTTTTTCGATTTGATGCAGACGATGCGTTCCTTCTCTCATCATCTTCTTGATCACCGATTTCATGACATTGTTCGGGTGTGATCCAGTATTTTTAACGGAGAATCTCTTTGAAGTCTTGAGCTCCTGTGACCGATCATGAACAGTATTGCATAAGTATAGTGAGTCTTGATTATTACCTTTGGCTTGATCAATTAAATATTGGCTTTTTCCGGCACCATTACGCCCGACCACGAAGCAAACTTCCATTTTATGCCTTCCACATCAGTGCTTATTAAAAAGCGAACGAGAGAATGAGGTATTGTTTTGTGCCGCTAGTAGTTGAGTAGAACATCGCTCATGAGGCTGAGCCCTTCAGAGAAACACTTATTCTGAATAACTCCGCGTGAACGCGCTAGAGCATTCATCCTGATGGAAAGCGATTGGGCCGAATTTTGCCCATTATTTCTGGCAGAAATCGGCCAGGAGCAACAGTCAGCGATCGGTTGGTCCGGCGTTGCAGACCCGTTCGAGTTTTTTTGCCGGGGCACCATGGCCCACACGTCTGGCCAAACTAGGCCATCGCCCCGCAAGATCGACGGTTCAGCTACACCAGCCAAGCAGTTATCGCGACCCTGGTCCAGGACTAGCAGAGCCAGACCTCAAGCCCCCGCCCGCGCAGCAACTCAAGTCGACATGTCACTTACCGTCATCACTGCCGCCACGCCCCTAGACTCAGAAGTAGCGGCTGCTTAGCAGGCTCCGCCCAGTAGCTCAGGCCGTACCGAACCCTAGCCCGCATTCCAATGAGCATATTCTGCCACCACTTGATGTTCAAAGTGCTACGCCTAGGGCTGCGGTTAGCTTGCTAGGTGACGCGGCGACCTGTGTACCGAAGCGCTGTGCAAGCGGTTGTTCGACAAAGGCTTCTGGGGCGCGGATCTACTGCTAAGGGTGGTTGGCGGCGGCGCGAACCGACACTGGCTGACGCCTGCTCGCAAGAATTTGGTCATGGAGGAAGTGGAGCGCTACGGCGAGCACGATCGTCTTGTGCGGATGAAGGTTTCTCCTCAGGCACGCAAACGAAATCCTGAGCTGCCCTTGAGTTGGGAAGTGCGTGAAGTTAGCTATGAAAGCCATGGAAAAGTCAGGTCGCTGCTTACCTCTCTGCCTGTCGAGAGCTATGACACAGCAGTTGTAGCTGAGCTGTACCTGGACCGGTGGGAAATTGAGCTGGGCTTCAGGGATATCAAAAGCTCAATGCAACAGAACGCGGTGACGCTGTGCAGCAAGAAAGTCGAGCTGATTTATCAGGAGGTCTGGGGGCTTTTGCTGGCTTATAACATTATTCGTCGAGAGGCCAGCCAGGCCGCTGTAGCGTTCGGCCGCGCGCCTTCGGATATACGGTTCAAGCCTGCCTGCCAGTACATAGCGGTGCAGTTGATAGTGATGGCAGCAGCTAACCCGGTATCAGCAACAGGAAGGAGGCTAAGCGAGCTGAGGGGAGGAGTAGGTGGAATGTTTTTGGATCACCGCCCAAGGCCGGGAAGGCCAAGGACGGTGAAGATTTCTAAAACCCGGTACCCAGTGGACCGTAAGGCTGCTCCGCTTAAGTGAACAGCATTACGGCTATTCTGCCGGGTTTATGATTAAGCAATTTCTTCTTTTTTCTCAAGCCAGTCATCATTCGCACGAGCGAATACAATACCGTCATCCTCAATAATTCGATGCTGGACATACAGGGTATCTAGCCCATGCCTGCTAGCCGTCTTATATACGTAACGCATGGCAAGACTTGAGGTCCTAGGGATAGCCTCCTCCTGCCTCTTCTCCCAGTTCGCTATCGTCTGGACGTCGACGCCAAACAATGGAGTCAAATGTTCCTGGGTCAACCCCAATTGCTTGCGCAAGAAGCGGAACTGTTGCCCCGTCATCTCGTGCTCTTGCTCGACGAGCTCATCTGCGATTGCTGCATGCAGCCTGTCGATATCGGTGATTGTCACGCCACTTCCGTAGGGAGTGTCCACGATGGTGTACCCATCAGTCAGGAAAACACCCCTGAAGCCACAACCCTTGTATTCATACATGTTCATATCTCCCAAGCTGTCAAAGCTATGGTGCCGGAGGGATTAGCCAGCGGAGCGATCGCCAAGGCGACGCACACAATGTCATTGGGCTTTTTCTCTTCCATTCGGAATTCAAATGTGCCGTAGGTCGGGTTAAATGTTGGCCCCTTGACAATGACACCCCTCTGCATACACCTGAACGCCTCATCCAGTGTGATGCCTCTCTGCAAAAGCCTGTCCATGAAATGGTCAGTTAGCGCCACGTTTGCAGAGGTCATTGAGAGCTGATTCACCATCTTTCCTAGCTGCGCTTTCGTCCATGGTGCAGATGGTATGCTCATATTTACCTATAATAGTTATAGGTGGCGCCATACTAATGCGCAACCTGCCATTGTCAATATATGTGTAATTCGTGCCTGAACTGAATGCCCTGAAGGCTGCGCGCTACGTGAATCGAGTCGCCTGATGATTCGACGGGCGGTACGTGCGCTCATCCATATGCCGAAGATACGGCTATCATGGCAAAAATAGAAACTGAATGTCAGCCAAGGATGATTTATGAAACGGAATTTATTGGCTGGACTCGCTCTCATGCTCGCTGCAGGGCAAGCGTCTGCGGATAGCTGCTGGATCATTACTGATTTTAAGGGTGCCTCAGCTTCCGCCTCCGACGGCTATGAGTTCACCAAGGACGGCTTCAGCACGAGCGTATTTGTGCTGAGAATCAGCGAAACCCATTCCGTCCAGGTGACCGGGTCTGCATCCTCCTACAGCGAGGGGAAGATGGTCCGCATACCCACCGATACATCCGAAAGGTTCTGCCGGATGCGTGCCTGCCAACGGTAAGAAGTGATGTTCGTAAAGGTATCTATCTTAGAGGTCCGCCCCTGATGCGCGGCACTATGTAAACCCAGGTCATCCACGATGGCCAAATACAAGAAGCAACCAGATGTACTACTCAGCCGCTTCGTGAATCAATTCTCTGGTTCGTTGACCAGCCAGTAAGCTTTCGCTGCCCCTCCCTGTCTCGCGTAACTGATACAGAACGCCATAAGATCACTCAGGTGAGCATTGATCGCCGAGCGGCGAATGCCAGGCTGAACGCCGATCACAGAAAACGTGAGCTTGGTGGCCGGTGTAGTTTTCAACAGCTGAGTAACATCGGCTCTGTTGCCGCGAACAAAGTAGGAGGGTGATGTGTGCCTTGGAAGCATCCTATCTTCCATGTGCTGAACAATCGTCGGCACGTTGCAGTAATAGGCCGACTTTACCAACTGTCCTGCCACCTCGTAGAGCCAGTCCGCCATTGCAACCCAGGAATCGTGGGCAGACTCGATCTCGATGGAGACGTCAGGATCCAGACACGTCACCATCCGTGCGTTTGCCAAGTGAAATCGCATTGGCACTACGCCTAAGGCACTAACCAGCGAAAAGGCTAGTTGCCCTGCCTGTAGGTCGCACTGAAAGTTCTGGATATCCCACTCAACCAATCTCGAATATTGAACGCGCTGCTGGGCGGTAGCCCGAAAGCGGACTTTCGGGTTGTTTTTGAATCCGCTTTTAGGCCAGTTCGCCGCTATGACCACATCTGGTACGCAGCGAAAGTCCTACGGATCATCGCTTTCGCCGGCTCCTCCGGGGCATCTTCTTCACCGAAAGGAAGCGAAGCGAGGAGGTACTCCTCGTTATCCTCAAGCATTCCGAAATGGATGTGGTCGAGCAAACCCATTAGCGGATCATCAATTTTCAGGCACTGATCCGATTGAGAAAAGATCCCCTGCAACGTCATCCAATGGCTAGCGATGTTGTTCTTCGCATCGTTGATATTGATGATCTTGCTAGGGATGATTAACACGAATCCTTGGCCTCCCTCACCTGCCCGGCCCGCCCTTCCAGCGGCGTTCAGCAACTCATGGGCATCGAGTTGCTTCATCCTATCGCCAGCGACGTCCCATCGGCTGTCGCCCGCAATTAAGACAATATCACTCGGAAGATTCATGCCTCGCGCGAGGGTCGAAGTGGTGAAAAGCGCATCAATACCATCGCGCCGCTTGAACAACGATTCATGCAGAAGACGCTCGTTTTTCAAAAGCTGCGCATGGTGGCTTGAGCGAATGCCATCTGCTGATAGCAGTCACTCTTGTCAATCCAACTAGGCTGTAACCGCTCACCTCCAGGTATTCAACGGTGCTGCGCTTACACAACGGCAATACCCTGCCGACACAACGGACGAGCGAACAGGATACTTTCACTGCATCAATGGATTGCGCCTTCCTAACGCACGGGTGAGCTGAGCTGACGGTTAGGACTCACGCGCCGTAGTTGTTGGAAAAACACCCCCTGTTTTGGTTTGTACAAAGGCAATGCTTCTGGCAGCCTCTAAACATGGCGATGTGCCTTCATTCTAAATGCCATCCAGGCCGCAAGGAGAAAAATTGAGAGAGCCAACGGCTAATGCGCGCAAGACCTATCGAGAGTTTCGTGAACGCATCATCGACAGCTTAAAACCCCAGCAGGTGCAGGATAGCTACTCGCTCGAAGAGCCCCATCCCCTGCAGCGACTTCGCCTGAAGGTCACTGCATTTCGTGAGCATCTGGCGTGTAACGGCGAGCAAATGCTCGCGCAAGACCCGGAGGTCGAGCCTCTGTTGCGTAAGGCATTGGCCATACCTGATGAGATTCGACTACTGCCTACGAAATCGGAGAAATTGAGGCAGAATCTGATGTTTTTTCTGCCCTTTTGGCTCATGGCCCGAAGGGCTCAAGCGCTGCTTCAATCGATTGGCACCCATGAGGGGCGCAAACTGCTATTTGGGCTGCAGGTCAACCGAACCCTACCAGGCCAATACTATTTCAACCCGTCTCTCGACTTCGCGTTGCTCAGGCTGGAGGCCCCTCGGACATTCGAGGCATTGCGCGATATGGTTCACGTGGACTTCGACTTGATGCAGGCCTGCTACAGACTGGGCGTTCATCGAATGGATGAAATGGATCGCGTTGCCAAGACGCAGTATGGAGGCGCCAAAGGGGCTCTCGTGCGTGTTCTAGTGGAGTTGGGCATGATCCGCTCAACGAAAGCCCTGGAACAATTGCCGAGACGTATTGATTGGTTCTACGACGAAAACTGCCTTACTCAGGATACGCTGCGAAAATTCCGCCAAGTCGTTCAGGTGCTGGGTAATGCTGGCGCGGACCCCACGGCCATCGTGCAATTGCTCAAGTACCCCGTGAGCCGCCTCGACCCACAACGCTTATCTGCCACGCTGGCGGTCCTTAAATTAAACGGTCCCCAGCTTTCGGTGCTGATCGAGACCACCGGCGAGCAATTACTACTGGCAAAAACAGAGCAATGGACATTTCTGTGTGAAGTGCTGAGGCTTCAGTCTGCCGCCGAGATGGGCCGATTCAGACGTTTGCTCGATTCGGGGCGAACCCCAAGCCGAGAGTTCTCGTTGGCCTTACTTGCGGCCGGTGCTGATGTCGCTGCACTCGAAGTCTGCCAGTCGCTCATTCTCTCGGTGCGCGAACGGGTTGATGTGTCGATACCTATCTCTGCTCTGCAGCGATTGCTTGCCGTCCCTCACTCGCTCACATTTGCCGAGTTGTCCAAGGCCGAGGACTACTTGATGTTGGAGCATGATCTGGAGGCCTTTCTGCAAGTGCTGGTTCAGCACGGATATGGCAGTGCAAACGATATTCTGGATTTTCAGCACTGCTACAGAAGGATCGGCACAAACGTACTCCATCGCTGCCTGCAAATCGCCGGTACTTGTGTCGGTGCAGAAACGCCGGCGATCGTCGCACAATGGGTGGCGCAGGCTGGAGCCGGTGGTCACATTGATAGCTTTGAGTATCTGCTGCAGTCAGGAGAGTTACGTACATTCCACCATTTGCAACAGACCCTTACCTTGGCCCCACTGGGGGTTCCGATGCTGCGTTATATCCGTGAGGATCGCGGTGTCACCAACTTGCCGGCCTTGCGCAAGTGGTACTACGAAGAGGCACCAGGTATCAACGAATTGCGGTTCTGGAGTGTGCTCGATGAGATCCAAAGGGTACTCTTGGATGATGCTTTCGAACGCAAGAATTTCACATTGCTGGATGGCAACCGAGAATGTGTCGAGCGACTTATCAATCAACGCATTGTCACCTCCATTGGGGCGATTCCGTTCCCGTCCGACGAGGCGACGTTGGGGACCTACCGCGAGGCCAAGCGCATCCTGCTGGAACAAATTGTTGTCGAACTGGCTCCTCGCTTGAAGAACATGCTTACAGAGACCAACGGTGTGCTTGTTAAAAGTTTGATTGAGCATATCGATGAGCCACTTGAGCAACTTCGACAGAGAATTGCCGATCTAGCGCCTCTTCTGGGTGATCTGCTCAGCGGTCGCGGTCCTAGCGGGGCGGCTCTGAGCGATCTGGAGGCAGATCTGATAGCGATCGTATATCACACCACTTCAAGCACAATCCGTAGCCGCTGGTCTGAGGTGATCGGCCGCGAAAAAGACGTCGCCAGTCTTGTGACCGGCGCTCAATACTCGATGAACTGGGACCGAACCGAGCAGCGGCTTGATAGTGCGGTGGATTCGCGCGGTCTACAGGCGCTGTCGGAATCATTACGTTTTTCAGCATGCTTTAGCGCTGGCTACCGGGAAGACATGCACAAAGCTTGTCATGGCCTAAGTCCGAAACGGTTGGAAGATGTAGCTGCCGACGTCTGGTCGCTGGCATTGCACCTCGGTGTACTCATGGCTATCGCCGGTTCTGAACCTAATGTTCGCTACTGGTTCGATCAAGGGACTGAGACTATTACTGCGATGGCAGAGGCCCATCCGCTTGCCTATCAACATATCGAGTCACTGCATGCCCTATTCCATGTTCAGTTGACAGATGCCCTGGATTCGCAGGAAGCCACTTTCGTCGAGGGCTTGGATGATGTTGCAGCAGGCATTCTGGCATCCCGGCTAGATATGGGTTTCAACACTGCCTCTGCCACAGCGAAGGAGGACTTACGCAAGGCCCTGGCCAAAGCACGCCAAGTCGTCTTGAACGTTTATCAGTCTTGGACCGCAAAGCAGAAAAAACGCTTCAAGCAGAAGACTTTGAACGGCTTGCAAACTCAGATGCAGGCCATCGTCTCTAAGGCTCCTGCGGCATTCTTCGCCAAAGAGGCGACTGGTCTGTGCACGTCCTCGAATACCGAAATGTGGCAGGAGAAGAGGCATTCGCACTTGCTGGTGTTCGCTCCTGGCCAAAGGCGGCTGGCGGGAATGGCGTTACTGTATTTCGAACGAGTTCCTGCGCTGGATGCAGACAGAGATACGCTGATCATTCGCGCGATTAATCCGGTGAGAACATTCTTAGCCACGCACACCGTGTCTTCCATCGTCGATGCCTACTTCGATGTCGCTATCCGAATTGCTCAAGCAAATGACCTGGCCGCAGTCGCATTCCCCACCCCTCTGGGCATGCACTTGATGTCGAACCATCAGGACATCGAGGGCGAAATAGATAAGCGCTTCATAAAGCGTGCGACGCACTGGGCAGGGACGTTCGAGGAGGGGCAGCGTTTGCTCACACAGCCACATAGGGTGGCGGCAAACTTTTATGCTTATAAGACTGGAGAGGTTCGTGTCGATACGCTTTACACCGTCTGGCACTCCAAGGAGTGCGAAAAGAAACAATTGGCCGTGACGTGAGGACCTTGCAAGCCAGGCTCCTAAACAGGCCAATCATTGATTGCCTGACTTGCGTTAGGTGAATTACGCGGACGTTGCATGGAGTCCTCGCGATAAGGGTGATCGCGTCCGCTTATAAATACGCGGACACCATCGCCCTAAATACTGGAGTTCGGTAGGCGTGTTCGCCATCCGCTTACGGGTTTGTTGCCGGCCTTACCCTTTTTTCCAGCATCGCCTCCTCGGTCAGTTGGTTCTCCGTTTCTCCCACAGACTGTTGGCGCTGATGGAATTTTGAACCAGGCTACCGGAATTCATTGACCCACCCGAGTATTCAAAAAATGATGACCTTGCGGGTGATCTCGGAGGCAGCATGTGGTTCAGTCAAAATCAGCAGCCTGGGTCAAAATCGTATCAGCGCCAAAAGGAACGCAGCGCTAGGCTGCGTTGGAAGGCTAATACTTTGAGACGGCCACTCGTATAACGCTGCGTTCGCTCGCCTCGACCATCTTGCGCGAGCAGCATGCGCCCGGTGACAAGAGTACGCCCTAGGATCAATATCCCTCCCGAACCAATTTACTGTATTCGTGAACGAACTCAGGACGCAGGTAGAACCGTCGATATGCCGTTTCGATAATACTGAAGTACTCGCTCGGTTCACCCCATGTAACATTCGATAAGATTGAACTGGAAGAATCGCTGTCGGCATGATGGTCGTTGTACTTAACTATATCGCTGAACCGGAAGCCCAGCTTCGCAAGCTGCGCATAGCTTTCAATCTCTATTTGAGTGGCCGGAGATGACAAGCCTTTCATAGAGGGGTCACTTAGGTAAGCGGAGTAGGTGGCATCCCACACGACGGCCATCTGGCTATATTCGGCAAAGGCATCATGTCGTGAGGATGGCCCGCGCTCTTCACTTAGCACGTGCACTGCCTTCACGAACTCTTTGTAGAGGGCGAAATAGGCGAGCGTTGCACCGCAGTCTAGCGCGAAACGGATAGTATCCAGTGCCGATTCGGCCGTCTCCCATTGTCCACCGATCATAAAATATGCTTTTGTCTGAATACCTGCGTCCCTAAGTCGCTTAAATAAGCTCACGATTTCGGCGTTCTTGTAGTCTGCCCCCGCCTTTAGGCGCTTCCTTCGAGTTTCGTCGCCATGTTCCAAACCAAATGCCAGCATGCGGCATCCGGAAGAGACCAACTTTGCAACAAATTCATGCGTTCCAAAACTTTCCTCGTAGCAGAAAAAGTCCTCGACCCGGAAGATTCCTCGCCAGCCGAACGAACCTTGGCGCCCCTCTCGGACTTCCCGAAGGCCGTTCAGGAACGCGCTGGTCCAAACTTTGGCTTGCGCCTGTCCCGTAAGATCGTGCGTCGCCAGCGCCGAGATCTGGGGCAGCAAGTTGTCATCAATGAACTGAATTCGCAGGTCACGGTAGGAGGATGAAAGGCGCTCAAGCTCAGCTAGGACTTGCTCAACCGACCTTCTCCGTTCGCCACCGCTGAGGTCTTTCCGTTCAGTACAGAAGGCACAGTTCCAATCACACCCTTGCGACATCACAACGTGCGCCTCATGGACTGAACCGCTTAGGTCACGGGTATGTGCCGGTTCATAAACACCATCAGGTCCTTGGTAGATACGCCTGTCAACGTCAATCTCCATCCAGGATAGGTCTAGTTGCTTAGGAAGACTCCCTAGCGATTCACGGATACCTCGAAATGAAAGTATCTGACTCAGCGGATTCGCTACAAGGTGCTGTGTTGAGGGCCATGGATCAGTAGAGCCTAACGCCTGGAGGAGATCGTCCAGCGCATTAACTGCCGCCGAAGGAATCGCAAAATCCCATGCTTCACTTTCCTCATCAGACTTCGCAGAGAAGCGCCATACGTCGAGGTTCGCTGCAGGACCACCGACGATCAGTAGCGGATGGGCTGTCTTACGTCGTATCGCTTGGAAGAGCTCCATCGTGGAACGTAACGTGCTAATCACTACGTTGCAGCCGATTATGTCGTAGCTGTCAGCGAGCTCAATTATGTCATCCAGTAACTCGGGGAAGCGATGACAGTCAACCAGATGGATATCGTGCCCCTTGACCGCAAGATGAGTCCCTAACAAGCCAAGACCGAGCGGAGGCGTACTAGTAGCAGAGGCACCCCGAGATTCACCCGAAGTGACGGAAAGCGGAGGCAGCACAAGCAGAACACGCCGAACGGAACTGCGGACCTCCTTTCGTGCGGCCACGACTTCCGGATGCTCCGAGCCAGTCAGCGACTCAAAACGTACACCCGGCATTGGGCCAATTAATATACGCGATTGCGGAAAGTCCAAGACGGAAAACCGTCTCGACGCGGTCCCCTGGGAAGGATCAATGAACTCCGCACCAAAGTGAGTTAAAAACTCACGAGCAAGCCAAGGATGCCCTCCATCGGCGGTTACCGCCAAGTCGATAATACGACCTAGTTTCCGAAGCAGCGAACCGAAGTCGTCTCCCTGTGCTGCATGAGCCGCCTCTAAACGTGTGCGCAATACTGGGGAAAATGCTAAATCAAGCGCAGCCCAACGGATTGCCTCTTCCTCGTCTGATGCCATCGCCTCTAGCACAGCCAATAGCTTGCTTGTAGGCATCGTAACGCTCAACAGGGCCGCATATAGCCGTTTATCACCCCGCCACTCCTTGGTCACCGGTTGGCCTTGTAATACATTAAAAAAACTTATTGCCTGCTCTACTGCCTGCCCTTCGTAGCGCGGTCTCAAGGTGGTAAGTGCAAGAACCGTCGGCGCGAGAAGTGGATCCTTATCGATTAAATAAGCAATATCGTATGACATCATTTCCACAGTACGACATCGCTCGCTTTCCTCTCGATAGGCATCTAACTCTTGCCACAACGTCATCTCCGGTGACTCCGGCATTTCGTTTTCGAATGCGATCAACAGATCCGGCCTTACCGCCGTCAATCGGGCAAGACGGATCTGGAGTTTGAGGTCCGACGTCAGCAGCTCACGGAAGTGGAGACAGAATTCCTGCGCCAGGGATTTAGCCGAGCGGCCGAATTCGGTCGAGAAATCCGACAAGTAGAACAACAATTCTTTCCGAAGGAAGCCGTCGGACAGGATCACATACAAGAGATTGGTCGGCAGTAATCCGGTAAATTGACTGAAAGACGACGACACTCCCTTACATGCAGCCATGTACCTCCAGCATACGTCCAACCCACCGGAATCACGGAGTGCATTTGTCTCGCGCGGATAGCCGCCAAAATTGTGCTTCAACACATTACCGATGAAGTCCGCCAAAGGTCTAAGCTGAGCAAGCAGTGTCTTGCATTCGGCGGCGTTCATGCTCTTACCGGCATCGCTCACATAGTTGAATGCCGAGCACAACTTACTCCAATCTCTGCCGATGTCGACGCGGTCAGGACTGTCTAAAAGCTCTAGCAAAAATGCTACCTCCTCCCGCCCCTCGGCCGCTTCCCTAGCCATGTTCCGTCGAACAGTCCACTGAACTGAAACTGAATTGGCCATTGGCCAACCCGTCTCAGAAAGAATTTGAAACGCACAGTCCTCCCAAGAGAACTTAACCTTGAGATGCTTTGCTAGCGAAAGGGCATCGTGTTTACGCTGACCATAGTTTTCAGCGAGTCGAACGATAGCTTCCGACAAGATATCAACATCGCTTTCCTGAGGTTCACCCGCAATTTTGCTACCTCGAAGCTCGATCAATTCGACGTTGCTAAATGACTGTCCGGGTAACTGAATTCTGAGCTCTTCAATGAGCATGGCGAGCCCCGACTGTTTGGAGCACACTAGCGGCACGCCTGCGCAAAGGGCCTCCCACCCCGTCAGACCGAAGCCTTCGTGCCATGAAGGCATCAGGGCAATGTGAGAGCTAGCCAAAAGCTTGTAATTTTCGTGCTGTTCGGGCGTGAAGATCACTGGTTCAATCGAGAACATTGCATTTTCAGCCGCCCTCCTCTCCAATTTCGACAGGAGCGAAGAACCTCCATCACTTTCCACACCACAGACAAAAAGTCGGCCTCTAGCTCGGAAGAAGCTAAGTTTGCTTTTCCTCGCCTTGTCGTATGCTCGTAGCAATGCCTCCACGGAAAGAATGCCATTCTTGATGGTGTCATCGGAAAGCCCCAACCGGCCCGAAACGAAGACCTGCAACATCCCTTCGCCAACATTCACCGGTTGAATTTCGGCGGCTCCTGGAGTCAACTGCTTTAGAAAAGGGCGCTCGTCTTGGCTTTGAGATGACTGTCTGAAGCGAGCTGCAAGATATGGCCCGACGGCAAACGTCAAGTCCGCAGACGCAATAATCATTCGCTGCTGCTCGGCACGTTGCTCCACCACCACGAGGTCATGCCCTTTCTGTCGGGCATAGGCGGCGTAGTCCATGTGGCTGATGACCGCTGACAAAACCTGAACTTTGGCAAGCCCCCCCTTTAACAACTTCGCTGTCTGAATAGCGAGATCGCCCGTCTTAACATCGTGGCCGAGGACTAAGACACCACGTACCATACCCTCCGATACATCCGAAAGGTTCTGCCGGATATCATCGACGATCGAGTCAGGCTTGAAATCATGCGGGAGAAGAACAATACCTCTAGGTGGTATGGCATCGCCGCTGGGCAGTACTTCTATAAAACAAAGGCATCGACTCCCTTTCGGAAGCACCTTAGCCATACCTAGGGCGACTCCCGTATTGAAGACGTTTAGGCCGCCCTCTTCACTACCCCAGCGCGTTGCAATAAAAACGACCATATAAGCCATGCATCCTCCAGCGTCCGTCTTAATCTCAATGGCACTAGGCATTCGCCGCCAGCGTACGTGCCTGCCAACGGAAAGAAGTGACGTTCGTAAAGGTATCTATCTTAGCGGTCCGCCCCTGATGCGCGGCACTATGTAAATCTAGGTCATCCACGATGGCGAAATACAAGAAGCAACCAGACGTACTCCTCAGCCGCTTCGTGAATCAATTCTCTGGTTCGTTGACCAGCCAGTAAGCCTTCGCTGCCCCTCCCTGCCTCGCGTAACTGATACAGAACGCCATAAGATCACTCAGGTGAGCATTGATCGCCGAGCGGCGAATGCCAGGCTGAACGCCGATCACGGAAAACGTGAGCTTGGTGGCCGGTGTAGTTTTCAACAGCTGAGTAACGTCGGCTCTGTTGCCGCGAACAAAGTAGGAGGGTGATGTGTGCCTTGGAAGCATCCTATCTTCCATGTGCTGAACAATCGTCGGCACGTTGCAGTAATAGACCGACTTGACCAACTGTCCTGCCACCTCGTAGACATCACCCACACGGCCTCCACTTGGTGGCCCACCCGCGCCTTTGCAGTGATAGAAGCTGACGTTGACCTGATCCTCAGCATTCTTGGTGACGCAGATATAATCCGCGGCCTCCCCCGCCCTGTGGTCGTAGAAGAGTCCTTGAACATCCGGCAGGTTGACCAAGCGTCGCTCCAGGTGCTCCTGCACGGTCAGGTTTCCCGCGAGCAGGGCTCGCTTTCGCAACGTCTCGGGGGATTGATCCTGGGGTAGAAATTCGATGTGTATGCCACAGCCCCTCCAATCGATGATCTCTGCATCGCCAGGAGCCAAAAGTTCGGTTTGCAGCAACGGTGCAGCCATCAAATTCATCCCCTCAAAAGATGATTTGTCGGCGGCGTAGAACACTGGACTGTGCTCGCAGAGCCAGTCCGCCATTGCAACCCAGGAGTCGTGGGCAGACTCGATCTCGATGGAGACGTCAGGATCCAGACACGTCACCATCCGTGCGTTTGCCAAGTGAAATCGCATTGGCACCACGCCGAAGGCGCTAACCAGTAAAAAGGATAATTGCCCCGCCTGTAGGTCGCACTGAAAGTTTTGGATGTCCCACTCAACCAATCTCGAGTATTGAACGCGCTGCTGGGCGGCAGCCCGAAAGCGGACTTTCGGGTTGTTTTTGAATCCGCTTTTAGGCCAGTTCGCCGCTATGACCACATCTGGTAACCGACTCAAAGGCTTGCTAGAGCGCACGATGTCTAACTGGGTTGCGCTAAAGGGTGCATTACCGGAGAGGCGTCCGTTCAGGGTTTGCACCCACTCAACGAAATCAAGGATCGAGAGGCGCTGATTGCTCCATATCCGGGAACTGCTGCTTGCGCCAATCGTTTCCTTGACCTGCCCATTCATACCGCTGCCGAAGAAGTGTCCTTGGGAGAAGACTCGACTGTCGCCAGCTGTCACCGCCCTCTCCGCCTGGGGGCCAGTGAGGGTTCGATAAGTCTCTCCCTGCGAGTTGAACGTCGTGTTCTTCAGCCCAACGTTGTAAAACTTGACCTCCTCCAAGCCCGCGCGCGCCCTGCTGGTCTGTTGGTAGCTAAGCGGTCTGCAGCAACCGGGAGAAATCGTGTCCATGATGCTGAGGTAAAGCTTTTCCGTTCGACGGGTCGACCCTATGTAGCAGAGTTTTGCCGCCTCGAAAAACATCAAGAGAAACACGTCGTGACGCACATCGATCAGAGCATCAGAGATGGCCCAATTGGGAGACGTCTCGTCTGCCGTCAAAACCAACGAGATTGTCCCGTCTTGCGTTCCCCACTGCTTCACAATCCGCAAATGCCGCCCAATCGTGGAGTGAAGGAGCCCAAAATTCGGTGGCTCGTCACACTCGAAAACACGTACATGGGCATATAAATTAAAAGACAGCGGCGAGACAGATTCGTAGTCAGATTCGGCAATCTTCCTCACGGGGAGCCTTTCCATAAACTCCTGCTCCTCCAGAGATCCCGCGAGTTGAGCGATCGCAGCCTCATCAATCATCTGCGCAAGATTTACGCCTTCCTTAAGAAGAGACGCTGTTGCCTCCTTGATACGGAAAGTTGGTGCAATCAGCGTTGGCGGGCCTGTGGTTTCGTCCACACGGGCGAAGCGTCCAATGAATTGAATTGTGGGCACCAGAGACTGGTGGGGAGCATGGAGCGCCGCCACCTTGAGTTTCGGAAAGTCATAACCCTCCCCGAACATGTCCACGCAAACGATCGCTTCCAGCGCACCGGTGATTAGCCTTTCCTCAATCGCCTCCTGCTGACGTTTCGTAAGTTTGCTGCTAATGGCCTCGACCGCTATGCCCAGGCCTTGATAGAGCGGCACTAGTTCCTGTGCGGCCTTGATAGTCCCTGCGCGTACAAACAGCCTATGATCGAACCCGTTTGCCCTGTCCTCGTTAAGCTGCTGAACAGCCGCCCGAGCTATGGCTTGATCAACGTGTTCATCATCGAGTTCGTCCTCGATCGGTGCCGCATAGAAGTTAATTGGCTCAAAGGCCCCCTCATCGACAGCCCGCATTACGGGATATCGATAAACGAGCTTCCCTGGAATGACGCGCCCATCTCGTCGAAAGGGCGTTGCCGTGAGAAACAAGAACCGAGCTTTTGTGAAGTGTTCTACGTAGGCCATCCAGGAATCGGCCGGAGCATGATGGGCTTCATCGAAGATCACAAGATCGAAGAGATCCGACGGTGCACCAGGGGCTAGGTCGGGTGATGAGCTTGAAGGTGTCGAAACGACGACGTCGTAGGCTTGAAGCAATTGCCATTCTTCAAGGGATTGAGGACGGCCGATATGCAGGTGCACGTCGGGAAGCGGACAATCTTCAGCCAGCGCACCAATTCGGCGGAGCGTGGACATGACCGAAATATGTGAATGCACCTGTTTTCTCAAGGCGCTTGAAGGTTCCACTATCAATACACGCGCCGGCCCCAGCAGCATGGGAAGCGCCATCATCAAGGAGGTCTTTCCATAGCCAGTGGGCAAACAGACGATGGCAGGGTCGTCCTGCACGGAAAAATGCGCCAAAACGGCGTGCAACGCACCCAACTGTCCAGGCCTGAATCCATGATTGGGAGTACGCTGCTGTTGAAACAGATTCAGCGTCCCCGCTTGCTCAACAAAAAAATTCGGCACCGCAATCCCTCCTTTGGATCCGATTGAAGCGTACTCCGGTGCCGTTTTTGTGCAAGTGGTAAGGGTGTGGTTTGGTTGCGGGGCATATGAGTTCAGCACCGACGACGGTTCACCACCGGCCTGCAGAGATCATTTGTAGTGATCTAATAAGCATGCGTCAGTTTATTCAGTGATCAAAAATAAAACGGCATTGAATGTCCCCCCTCCAACAAACGCAAGAGAGTGAGTTAGATGGACTTAATGACAAAAAATCTTCCTATGAGAACGAAGCCCCATATAGTTGACGATCAAGCAACTGCTTTAGTAAAAAAGGCCGTTGCAAAAAAAGGCTGGATTTATAGAGACTTACCAAAAGACTACGGTCTGGACGCGGAAATCGAGATCGTCAAGAAGCGAGGTTCAGTGACCGGCGCGCTTATACGATTGCAGATCAAAGGAACCGGGACTGATAGAGGTAAAATCCGCCTGAAGTCCACAACCGCGCGTTATTTGTCTGTTTCGTTAATTCCCGTGCTACTGATCGACGTAAATGTCACTACCGGGGTCATTCGGGCGCTACCTGTCGAACAGGATCATCTGACCCCAAGTAAACCCACCGCAAAAACAATCTCTGTAAGTATGAAAGGATCCTTCCAGCTCAGTGAGGGATGGAAGGACATCAAGAAGATCGCAGTCGAACATCAAACGTCCATCTTAGACATCAACAGATATACACTTTATAACGCTTCGGCCCAGCTGATTCGCTACATCGACCTGCTGATAAATTTCGGAGGTGACGCAGATATCATGCTGAAGTGGATGCGGGCATTTGCGCCCGACGATGCCTTAACTTCCAACTACGGTTACGCAGTCCACTTACGAGACCAGCTTAAAAATGATCCTAAACTTCTAGATCGGTTACGTCTCCTCGTAATGGATTTTTATCCGGAACTTGAGAAAAAAATCGACAAATCAATTGCATTGCAACGCTCAGGAGGTCTTTCAGAGCGAGCGAGGCAAGTAGTCGCCATCAGCTACCCCCCACAGCAAAAGCTGAAAACTGCCTGACGAGCCGTCAACTAGGTCCATCCCTGCCCTCCATCGCCGAAATTACTGCGGGGGGACATTGGCACCCAGAAATCTTGCGCCCATCTCCTCCGAAAGAGGTGAGGATTCCACCCAAAGCCAGTAGTTTTGTAGGGGTAAAAACCACTTAAAATAAAAAAGGGTCGCGAGATAAGATCTCGCAACCCCTTGAATTATATGGTCGGGACGGAGTGATTCGAACACTCGACCCCTAGCACCCCATGCTAGTGCGCTACCGGACTGCGCTACGCCCCGACTAGGCGTGTTACTGGGTTTGCTTCCTAACGAAGCGAACCGGAATATACCGCAAGCTTTTGAAATGTGGAAGTATTTTAAAAGCCGGAATTACTTCTTCAAAACCACCAGTACATCTTCGAGTTCGGAGATCATCTGGCGGATCATTTGCTTGTATTGCGTAGTGTCGTCTTTGGCTTCATCACCGGACATACGCTGGCGCGCGCCGCTGATGGTGAACCCCTGATCGTACAGCAACGCGCGGATCTGTCGGATCATCAGCACATCCTGGCGCTGATAATACCGACGGTTACCTGTGCGTTTGACGGGGTTGAGTTGAGGAAACTCCTGCTCCCAATAGCGCAACACGTGCGGTTTTACCGCACAGAGCTCGCTGACTTCACCAATGGTGAAGTAGCGTTTGCCTGGGATGACGGGTAGCTCGTCGTTATGACTTGGTTCCAGCATAAGCCTCAACTCGGGCCTTCAACTTCTGCCCTGGACGAAAGGTGACCACACGGCGAGCCGTGATCGGGATTTCTTCTCCCGTTTTTGGATTGCGGCCAGGCCGCTGGCGTTTGTCCCGCAGGTCAAAATTGCCGAAACCGGACAATTTGACCTGTTCGTTGTCTTCCAGAGCGTGTCTGATTTCTTCAAAAAACAGCTCGACCAATTCCTTGGCCTCGCGCTTGTTCAGACCCAACTCTTCGTACAGACGTTCCGCCATCTCAGCTTTCGTCAAAGCCCCCATACGTCACTTCCTTAACGTGGCGTTCAACCTTTGTTCGAGCGAGGTGAGGATATTTTGTGTCGTGGTATTCACCTCATCGTCATTAAGAGTGCGCGATGGATGCTGCCAGGTCAAGCCAACTGCAAGGCTTTTTCTATGCGGATCAATGCCTTTACCCTGATAGACGTCAAATAGCCTGAGGTCTGTGAGCCATTCCCCTGCATTTTCACGGATTACATCCAGAACGGCAGTGGCGGCCACTTCACGGTCGGCGATCAGCGCCAGGTCGCGGCGCACTTCAGGGAAGCGCGACAGCTCGCAGAATTTAGGCATTTTGCCCGAAGCAACTTCAGCCAGAACCAGCTCAAACACAAAGACCGGACGGTCCAAGCCGAGGGTTTTCGACAGTTCAGGGTGAATGGCACCAACGAAACCTACCAGGCGCCCTTCACGCTCGATGCGTGCCGTCTGGCCCGGGTGCAGCGCTGGGTGGCTGCCAGGCAGGAAAGTGAAGGCATCCAGCGCACCCGCAAAGCCCAGCACTGCTTCCACGTCAGCCTTGACGTCGAAGAAGTCCACGGCGTCGCGACCCTGCGCCCAACCTTCCGGCAGACGGCTGCCGCACACCACGCCAGCCAGCATCGGCTCTTGCTTCAAGCCGTCCAACTGACCGACAAAACGCAGGCCGCTTTCGAACATGCGCACGCGGTCTTGCTGACGGTTCAGGTTATGGGAAAGGGCTTTCACCAAGCCTGGCCACAATGACGAGCGCATGGCAGCCATGTCGTTCGAAATCGGGTTAGCCAGCAACAGTGGCTCGACGCCCGGGTTGAACAGTTCGAACTGCTTTGGATCGATGAAGCTGTAGGTCACCGCTTCCTGGTAGCCACGGGCAACCAGCAGGCGACGCAGCTCAGGCAGGTGCGCACGCGCCTCAGCCTTGGGCTGCGGTGCCAGGCGCGCTTGCGGGTAACGAACCGGTAGACGGTTGTAGCCGTACAGGCGGGCCAGCTCTTCGATCAGGTCGACTTCCAGGCTGATGTCGAAGCGGTGGCTTGGTACCTCAACGGTCCACTGCCCTTCCCCGCTCGAGGAAATACCCAGGCCGAGGGCCGACAGCAACTGCTCGATTTCAGCCGGCGCGATTACCAGGCCGAGCATTTGCTCAACGCTCTTGGCGCGCAGGGTGATCGGGGCAACGGACGGCAAGTACTGCTCGTTGACGGTTTCGGTGATCGGGCCGGCTTCGCCACCGGTGATTTCCAGCAGCAGGCCAGTGGCGCGCTCCATGGCTTCACGGGCGAGTTTCCAGTCCACACCACGCTCGTAGCGGTGCGAGGCATCGGTGTGCAGGCCGTAGGAACGAGCCTTTCCAGCGATAACGATCTGATCGAAGAACGCACTTTCAAGGAATACGTCACGGGTGGTCTCGGACACACCGCTGTGCTCGCCCCCCATCACGCCGGCAATCGCCAGGGCGCGGGAGTGGTCGGCAATCACTAGGGTGTCGGCACGCAGGCTGACTTCCTGGCCGTCGAGCAGAACCAGCTTCTCGCCTTCTTCAGCCATGCGAACACGGATGCCGCCGTTGATTTCGGCGAGATCGAAGGCGTGCAGCGGCTGGCCCAGCTCAAGCATCACATAGTTGGTGATGTCGACGGCAGCGTCGATGCTGCGTACGTCGGCCCGACGCAGACGCTCAACCATCCACAGCGGGGTTGGCTTGGACAGGTCGACGTTGCGGATCACACGCCCCAGGTAACGTGGGCAGGCGTTTGGCGCCAACACTTCGATCGGGCGCACCTCGTCATGAACGGCAGCCACGGCTGCAACCACCGGGCGGGTGACCGGGGCGTTGTACAACGCGCCCACTTCACGGGCCAGGCCGGCGAGGGACAGGCAGTCGCCACGGTTCGGGGTCAGGTCGACCTCAATGCTGGCGTCTTCCAATTCCAGGTAAACACGGATGTCCTGGCCCACTGGTGCGTCAGCCGGCAATTCCATCAGACCATCATTGCCCTCACCTACTTGCAGTTCGGCCTGGGAGCACAGCATGCCGTTGGACTCAACGCCACGCAGCTTGGCCCTCTTGATCTTGAAGTCGCCCGGCAGCTCAGCACCGATCATGGCAAACGGGATCTTCAGGCCCGGGCGCACGTTTGGCGCTCCGCACACGACCTGGAAGGTTTGCGCGCCATTGCTGACCTGGCACACACGCAATTTATCGGCATCAGGGTGCTGCTCGGTGCTCAGCACCTCGCCCACTACCACACCGCTGAAAACACCGGCGGCCGGCGTAACGCTATCGACCTCAAGACCGGCCATCGACAGACGAGCAACCAGCTCATCGCGATCTACCTGCGGGCTTACCCAGCCGCGCAGCCATTGTTCACTGAATTTCATCCTGCTCTCCTAAAGATTCGTTACGACTAGCGAAATTGCGCGAGGAACCGCAAGTCGTTGTCGAAGAACAGACGCAAGTCGTTCACGCCGTAACGCAGCATGGCCAGACGCTCAACGCCCATGCCGAAGGCAAAGCCCGAGAACTCTTCCGGATCGATGCCGGACATGCGCAGCACGTTGGGGTGAACCATGCCGCAGCCCATCACTTCCAGCCAGCCAGTCTGCTTGCAGACGCGGCAGCCTTTACCGCTGCACATCACGCATTCCATGTCGACTTCAGCGGACGGCTCGGTGAACGGGAAGAACGATGGACGGAAACGCACCGCCAGTTCCTTCTCGAAGAACACGCGAAGGAATTCTTCGATGGTGCCTTTGAGGTCGGCGAAGTTGATGTCGCGATCAACAAGCAGGCCTTCGACCTGGTGGAACATCGGCGAATGGGTGATATCCGAGTCGCTACGGTACACACGGCCTGGGCAGACAATGCGGATCGGCGGCTTGTTCGCTTCCATGGTACGGACCTGTACCGGCGAGGTATGGGTGCGCAACAGCATGTTCGCGTTGAAATAGAAGGTGTCGTGCATCGACCGGGCCGGGTGATGGCCTGGGATGTTGAGCGCCTCGAAGTTGTGATAGTCGTCTTCGACCTCAGGGCCTTCGGCAATGCCGTAGCCGATATGGGTGAAAAACTGCTCGATACGTTCCAGAGTCCGGGTGATCGGATGCAGACCGCCCGAGGCCTGGCCGCGGCCTGGCAGGGTGACATCAATGGACTCGGCCGCGAGTCTGGCCGCAAGATCGGCCTCCTCGAGCGACGCCTTGCGCGCATTGAGAACCTCTGTAACACGCTCCTTGGCGACGTTGATGAGCGCGCCGACTTGCGGGCGCTCTTCAGCCGGCAAATTCCCCAGGGTCTTCATCACCTGAGTCAATTCACCCTTTTTGCCAAGGTAGTGAACCCGGATTTGCTCCAGGGCATTGATATCTTCAGCGCTTTGCACAGCCTCAAGAGCTTGAGCGACGAGCGCGTCCAGGTTTTCCATGTACAGACTCCAGATACAAAATAGGGGAAGAGCTTGAAGGCTCTTCCCCTATTTATGACGTTTACCACCTAGGGCTGCAGGAGCAACCCAGGGTGACTGTCGGGGGTACTTAAGCCAAGGTGGCTTTAGCTTTCTCGACAATCGCAGCAAACACCGCTTTTTCGTTCACGGCCAGTTCAGCCAGAACCTTACGGTCGATTTCGATGGACGCTTTTTTCAGGCCAGCGATGAAACGGCTGTAGGACAGACCGTTAACACGTGCACCAGCGTTGATACGAGCGATCCACAGAGCGCGGAACTGACGTTTTTTCTGACGACGGTCACGGTAGGCGTATTGGCCTGCCTTGATTACCGCTTGCTTGGCAACACGGAATACGCGTGAACGCGCGCCGTAGTAGCCTTTAGCGAGTTTCAGAATTTTTTTGTGACGTTTACGGGCAATGACGCCACGCTTTACACGAGCCATGAGTTACTTCCTCTATCTTGATCCAAAAATTAACGAAGGCGCAGCATGCGCTCGACTTTTGCCACGTCAGACGGATGCAGCAAGCTGCTACCGCGCAGTTGACGCTTACGCTTGGTCGACATTTTGGTCAGGATGTGGCTCTTGAAAGCGTGCTTGTGCTTGATACCGTTAGCAGTTTTCAGAAACCGCTTAGCAGCACCACTTTTAGTCTTCATCTTTGGCATGTTCGGATACTCCGCATTCAGTTGATAAACATAATCAGAAGGCCTGCCGTGCCCTGTTGATTACTTCTTCTTTTTCGGGGCGATGACCATGATCAGTTGGCGTCCTTCCATCTTAGGATGCTGTTCGACCGAACCGTACTCGAGCAGGTCAGCTTCAACCCGCTTGAGGAGTTCCATCCCCAGCTCCTGGTGGGCCATCTCACGGCCGCGGAATCGCAAGGATACCTTGGCCCTGTCCCCATCACTCAGGAAACGTACCAGGTTGCGCAGTTTTACCTGGTAATCCCCTTCCTCCGTCCCTGGACGAAACTTGATTTCTTTAACCTGGATCTGCTTCTGGTTTTTCTTGGCTGCGGCAACCTGCTTCTTCTTCTCGAAGATCGATTTGCCGTAGTCCATCAGCTTGCAGACAGGCGGTACAGCATCGGCGGAAATCTCCACCAAATCGAGCTTGGCTTCTTCAGCCTTAAGAAGCGCGTCTTCAATTGACACAATCCCAAGCTGCTCACCTTCAGCCCCAATTAACCGAACCTCACGTGCCGAGATATTCTCGTTGATCGGGGCTTTCGGTGCAGCTCGTTTATCTTGTCTCATTTCACGCTTAATAATAATTACTCCGAATCTGGGCGACCACGCCGGGAAACCGCTTGCGCGAGGAACTCAGCGAACTGGGCGACGGGCATCGAGCCCAGGTCAGCACCTTCACGAGTACGCACAGCGACAGTCTGCATCTCGACTTCCCGATCTCCAATAACCAAAAGATAGGGAACCTTGAGCAAAGTATGCTCGCGGATTTTAAAGCCGATCTTTTCATTTCTCAAGTCGGACTTGGCACGAAATCCGCTTTCGTTGAGAGTTTTTTCAACTTCAGCGGCAAAATCTGCCTGTTTATCAGTGATATTCATGATCACTGCCTGGGTCGGAGCCAACCACGCGGGGAATGCACCCTCGTAGTGCTCGATCAGGATCCCGACGAACCGCTCGAACGAGCCGAGGATCGCCCGGTGCAGCATAACCGGGTGTTTACGGCTGTTGTCTTCGGAGACATATTCGGCTCCCAGACGGATCGGCAGGTTAAAATCGAGCTGCAGGGTACCACACTGCCAGACGCGGCCAAGGCAATCTTTCAGCGAGAACTCGATCTTCGGACCGTAGAACGCGCCTTCACCCGGCTGCAGATCGTACGCAAGGCCCGCGCTGTCGAGCGCTGCGGCCAGTGCCGCTTCGGCGCGATCCCACAGTTCGTCGGAGCCAACGCGTTTTTCCGGACGAGTGGACAGCTTCATTTCGACTTCGGTAAAGCCGAAATCTCGATAAACGTCCATAGTCAGCTTGATGAACGCAGCGGATTCAGCCTGCATCTGCTCTTCGGTGCAGAAGATGTGGGCATCGTCCTGAGTGAAGCCGCGCACGCGCATGATGCCGTGCAGCGCACCCGACGGCTCGTTACGGTGGCAAGCACCGAACTCGGCCAGGCGCATTGGCAACTCGCGGTAGCTCTTCAGGCCCTGGTTGAACACCTGCACGTGGCAAGGGCAGTTCATCGGCTTGATAGCGTAATCGCGGTTTTCCGACTGCGTGGTGAACATATTGTCGGCGTAGTTGGCCCAGTGCCCGGATTTCTCCCACAGGCTACGGTCAACAACCTGAGGCGTCTTGATCTCCAGGTAGCCGTTCTCGCGCTGCACCTTGCGCATGTACTGCTCGAGCACCTGGTACAGGGTCCAGCCGTTCGGGTGCCAGAACACCATGCCCGGCGCTTCTTCCTGGAGGTGGAACAGGTTAAGGCGCTTGCCGATCTTGCGGTGGTCACGTTTCTCGGCTTCTTCGATGCGCTGGATGTAGGCAGCCAGCTGCTTCTTGTCAGCCCAGGCGGTGCCATAGATCCGTTGCAACTGCTCGTTCTTGGCGTCGCCGCGCCAGTAGGCGCCGGACAATTTGGTCAGCTTGAACGACTTGAGGAAGCGCGTGTTCGGCACGTGCGGGCCGCGGCACATGTCGACATATTCTTCGTGGTAGTACAGGCCCATGGCCTGCTCGTCCGGCATGTCTTCCACCAGGCGCAATTTGTAGTCTTCGCCACGGGCGGTGAACACGTCGATCACTTCGGCGCGCGGCGTGACTTTCTTGATCACGTCGTAATCTTTTTCGATCAGCGCGTGCATGCGCTGCTCGATGGCGGCCAGGTCGTCCGGCGTAAAAGGACGCTCGTAGGCGATATCGTAATAGAAACCTTCGTCAATGACCGGGCCAATCACCATTTTCGCGGTGGGGTACAGCTGCTTGACCGCATGGCCAATCAGGTGAGCGCAGGAGTGGCGAATGATCTCCAACCCCTCTTGATCCTTGGGCGTGATGATTTGCAGACTGGCATCGGAGGTGATCAGGTCGCTGGCGTCGACCAGCTTGCCGTCGACTTTGCCAGCCACAGTGGCCTTGGCCAGGCCAGCACCAATGGATGCGGCGACCTCAGCTACGGAAACCGAATGATCGAAAGAACGTTGACTGCCATCGGGAAGAGTAATAGTTGGCATGGCGCCTCCTCTCCTAGTGGTGACCCCTACCAAAGGTCACGTGGGTTGGGATGAGCCAGTACAAGATCCAACACCAGGCCGTTCAGTGATGAACGCCTGCCTTACAGCGGCAGGAGCCTTTCGGCCAACCGATAATCAGACCAGAGTGACTGGAGTGAGCTAAAAAGAACATGGCAAGGCGGCAAATGGCGCGCCTGGAAATAGCCAGGCTGCGGATGCTAGCACAGATGAACGGTCATCGCGCCGCCGCCATCTCGCGTAAACAAAAATTCCGGCCTTTATAGCTGCAAAAGTGAACTTGAGCTGTACGCAACGCCTCAAACCCACTGAGAATCGCCGTTCGTCCTCGACCCAAAGGAGCATCCTCATGATGCGTTTCACCTCTACCCTCGCTCTCGCCGCTTCCCTGACCCTCCTTTCTCTCGGCGCACAGGCAGCTGCCCCGTCGAACTGGCCAGCCGGTGCTCGCGACAGCTTCGTCAGCGATTGCAGCGCAGCTGCGAGCCAGAATGTGGATGCCAAAACTGCCAAAGCACATTGCGAATGTGGCGCAGACAAGATCAACGCCGAATTGAGCACTGCGGAGATCAAGGAACTCATGACCAACCAGAACGCCAGCCCGGAGCTTAAAAACAAGGCAGTCGCGGCTATTTCGTCCTGCAAAGTCGTGAAGAAAAAGTAAGATTCTTGGCCGCTCACATGCCTGTTTCGCCGGAAAAATGGCCCGAAAACTGCCGCTTCTCACAAATTACGCAGCTTTTACGGCTTTTTTTACGAGCTGATATTTCGAGCTAAAGCCCCGTAAATCGGGGCTTTCAGCCGACCAAAGAATCAAACGCAACGCGATTGATTAGCAAACAATGCCTTGGGGGGGCTCCCAAGCCGAACATTTCGACTATGATAGCCCTGTGTGCCCAGTTGGCCTGAGCAGCACAGCACTACTGACAAATATATGTTTCTTGGAGATACACCATGTCTAATCGCCAAACCGGCACCGTTAAATGGTTCAACGATGAAAAAGGCTTCGGCTTCATCACTCCTCAAGGTGGCGGTGACGACCTGTTCGTACACTTCAAAGCTATCGAAAGCGACGGTTTCAAAAGCCTGAAAGAAGGCCAAACCGTTTCCTTCGTGGCCGAGAAAGGCCAAAAGGGTATGCAAGCGGCACAAGTTCGCGGCGAGTAATTCTCCGCTGAGCTAAAAAAACCCCGTCCATGTGACGGGGTTTTTTATGGGCGCTGCAAAAGCCAGGAGAGGCTTAGCCGCAATTGACCCGTGTGATCACCAGGTTGTCGTCGGTGCTCAGGTTCAAGCGGTCGGAGCGGTATTCGAGGGTAATCATGTCGTTCGGCTTGAGGATTCGTGCGTTCTGCGCACCGGCTCGCGTACGCGCCTGGTCCAGCAACTGGGGCGAAGCTTTCTGGCCTATGGTGAATTCGGCGGCCTTCGACTCACAGCGGCTGTAACCGGCACCGGCCGCGGCGGCGTCTTTGGCTGGCTCAGAGGCACCCGGGGTGCTGCAACCCGCCAACGCGAGTGCTGCCAACAAAGTACCGAATGATGCGAGCTTCCAAGGCATGAAGCCTCCTATGATAAAAAATGGACAGAGATCGTGCGACAGCGATTGGGCGGATTGGTTTCAAGACGTAAATCGCCGCAGGGCAAGTCTGCCTGACTCTCGACAGGCATTCGCCCGGTCAATCGTGACCAGATATGAATGAAATCAGTAGATGTCGATGTAGGCGAATTCTGGGTGTGGCCAGTTCTGTTTCAACGCGTTGAAAATCTGCGTCACCCAGACCTCGTCGCTGGCGGCCACATTGCCTACGTATCCGGAGCCTTTGGCCCAGGTCTCCAGGCGAAACAGCAGCCCGTCGATATCCACACCGCCTACAGCGCGGCCTGAAGAGATAAAGGCGATTCCGGCTTTGGTCACCCGTAACTGGGTATGTTCGTCGTCGCTGGCACTGGCGAGCAGTTGGCGCACATTCGCCAGGGTCAGGTTCTCGGGGTTGTTCAGGTCGATCTGCACGTGGTGTTCCCCGGCAATTAAACAGGCCGACAGTGTCGCACAGCGCCGACGTCATTCCGAGCCACCTCATGCCTAAGTATCAGTGCCAAACGCAACGTAAAATGGTTAACTGCCCCGGTAAGAACCGCGCTCCAGCGCACTACACAGCACTTTTAGCCCCGCGAGATAGTCATGACCACCGTAACGCTCCAAGCCGACATCAAAGCCAAGTGGCCCCAGGGACAGAGCTCCTACAGCCCCGGAAGCCCGGAGGAATTGGCCATCATCGGTATCGACCTGCTGGTCAAGGAATTGGGCACACGGGCGGCGCAGGCGTTCATCGGCCAGGTATTCGAGAAATACCCGGCCGACCACATGGGGGCACACAACCCCGAGCTCGAATAAGAACCGGCCGACGAACGCCGACCAGTCAACACATTACTTCAGGCGCGCGAGACGCTCGGTCAACAAATCGAAAAAGCCCTGCGCATCACCGTTCTCAACCCAGAACACGTTCTTTTCGTGTTTCAGGCCGTCGTACCAATCGACAATGGTCTGGCCGAAGGTCGGGCCTTCTCGGCTGTCCACCACCACATTGGCCTGACGACCGCTGAACAGCGAAGGCTTGAGCAGGTAAGCAATGACGGTAGCGTCATGCACCGGGCCGCCCGGAATGCCGTAATGCTCCATGTCGCCCTTGACGTACTCATTGAGAATGTCGCCGACAACCTTGCTCGCGTTATTATTGATGTCGGCAATCTTTTTCAGGCGCGCCTCGCTGGTCAGTACCTTGTGAGTCACGTCCAGCGGCAGGTAGGTCAGCTTGACGCCACTTTTGAGCACAATCTCGGCCGCGACCGGGTCAGCGAACAGGTTGAACTCCGCCACCGGGGTGATATTGCCGCCATTGAAGTGCGCGCCACCCATCACCACCACTTCCTTGATGCCTTGGGTGATTTCCGGCGCCTGGGTCAGTGCCAGCGCCAGGTTGGTCTGCGGGCCGAGCATGGCGATAGTAATGCTGTGAGGCTTGGCAGTGCTCAGGGTCTTGATCAGGTAATCAACGGCATTGCCGTCAGCCAGGCCTTTTTTAGGTTCATGCACAGTGACGCCGGAAATACCTTCCTTGCCATGAATATTCTCAGCGTAGATCGGCGTGCGCAGCAGCGGCGCTGGCGCACCGGCGTAGACCGGGATTTCCTCGCGCCCTGCCCACTCGCGGGCCAGGCGTGCGTTGCGGGAGGTCTTGTCCAGGCGCACGTTACCGGCGACGGTGGTCAGCGCACGAATGTTCAGTTCCTCCGGCGAAGCCATGGCGAAGAGCAATGCCACCACATCATCGGCGCCTGGGTCGGTGTCGATGATCAGGTCGATTTTTTCCGCCGCGTGGGCGCTCGCTGCTGTGAGTGCGGACAAAAGCAGGACACTCCGGAACAGGTTTTTCAGGGTTGGGAGACCACGTTGCATAAAACACTCCTTGTCGTTGGGAACTCTAGAAGGTTACGCCGGACACCAGCGCGATATTGCAGTAAGGCTGGCATTCGCCGGTGCGCACCACGGCGCGCGCCTTGCGGCTGAGCAGCTTGAATTCTTCATGGCTGGCCAGGCGCCGCTCACCGAGGGCTGCCTGCTCTGTGAGCGTATTGAGGTCGGCCAGCGCCGGCGGCTGCTTGAGCAGGATTTCTTCGGCCAGCACATGGCTTTCCACCTGCATTTCGCTGAGCACGATACGCAAAGTGCTGATGAAGTCCGGGATGCCCTGGGTCAACGCCAGGTCAATCAACTCGACGCCCGGCGGCACCGGCAGGCCGGCATCGCCAATCACCAGGATGTCGCCATGCCCCAGGGAGGCGATCACACGCGACAGTGCGATATTCAGCAGAGGTGTCTTTTTCATGAGGGCACAAAACCTTGTACGTCGTGCAGCGTTGGAATAGAGGGTTGCGCACCGGCGCGGGTGACCGACAACGCCGCCGCGACCTGACCAAAACGAATCGCCTCGGCCTCGCTTTTGCCATCGGCCAACGCCGAGGCAAAACCACCGACAAAGGTATCGCCTGCCGCCGTGGTATCCACAGCCTTAACCTTCGGCGCCAGCAGATGCTCAAAGCCCTGGCCGTCGGCAAACAGCGCGCCCTGAGAGCCCAGCGTGATGATGACCTTGCCGGCGCCCGCCTGAATCAGCTGGGTCGCCGCCACCTTGGCGCTCTCAATGGAGTCGACCATCACACCGCTCAGAGCGGTCGCTTCGCTTTCATTGGGGATCAGGTAGTCAATCGAGGCGTACCACTCAGCCGGCAATGGACCGCTGGCCGGGGCCGGGTTGAGGATCACCGTCTTGCCCAATTCACGCCCGCGCTTGAGGGTGTAGCCCACAGTGTCCATCGGCACTTCCAGCTGGCAAACGATCACGTCGGCCGCCTGCAGCACCGCGTCGAACGCCTGCAACGAGGCCGGCGTGAGTTCGCCGTTACTGCCCGCGACAATCACAATCGCGTTCTGGCTGCTGTCATCCACTACGATCAACGCCACGCCACTGGAGCCGTCCACGCTGCTGACAGCCTGGCAGTCGATGCCTTCCACCAACAGCGCGTCACGCAACTGGGCGCCATAGGCATCGGTACCGACACAACCTATCATCGAAACATCGGCGCCCAGTCGCGCCGACGCTACAGCCTGGTTCGCGCCCTTTCCGCCAGGCACCGTGGAAAACGTTTGGCCGATGAGTGTTTCACCGGCACGCGGCAACCGGCTGGCGCGGGTGACCAGGTCCATGTTCAAACTGCCCACTACCACTACTTTTGCTGGCATACATCAGTACTCATCAATTCGGTTCAGCGGTATTGCGCGAACGTACCGGCGACGGGCGCCGTCGACTCACGCAATACGATGCTCGGCGTCACGATGCGTTGATCGATCGGCAGTTGGGGGGTTGCAATTCTTCGCAGTAAAAGCTCGGCCGCTGTTTCGCCCAGTTGCACGATCGATTGCCCGACCGTGGTCAGCGCCGGATAGACGTAGCGGCCCATTTGAATGTCATCGAAACCGATCACCGACAGCTCACCCGGCACGCGGATATTACGCTCTGCCGCTGCGCGCAACACGCCGAAACCGATCATGTCGTTGCTGGCAAAAATAGCGCTGGGCGGATTTTGCGCCAGTAATTGCACGGCAGCGGCATAACCGCCAGTGCTGGTGAAATCACTTTCCTGGGTGCGATTGGCCCCCACCGCCACGCCCGCCTCACTCAACGCGCGGTGATAACCCGCCAGACGCATCTGCGCGACGCGGGTATGGGCCGGGCCGCCAATGCAGGCGATATCGCGGTGGCCCTGGTCGAGCAAGTGCCGGGTCGCCAGGTAGGCGCCCTCCTCGTGATCGATACGCACCAGGTCCACGTCAATGCCATCCAGCGCGCGGTCGACGATCACCATGGGCGTACGCACCGCACTCAAGCCTGCGGCAAGGCCACTGTCGTCGCCACCCACCGAGGTCACGATCAAGCCATCGATACGCTTCTCCAGCAATACGCGCAGATAGCTGCGCTGCTTTTCAGCGTTGTCGTCGGAGTTGCAGAGGATCACGCAATAGCCATTACGCTCGCAGTAATCCTCGATGCCCCGGGCCAGCTCCGCAAAATATGGGTTAAGGCTATTGGGCACCAGCAAACCGATAGTGGCCGTGGTCTTGGCTTTGAGTGAACGCGCAACAGCGCTGGGCACATAGTCGAGTTGCTTGATCGCCGCCTCGACCTTGATGCGTACCGGCTCGCTGACAGGGCGAGTCTTATTCACCACATGGGACACCGTGGTGTAGGAAATACCTGCAAGCGCGGCCACATCCTTGATCGTTGCCATGGTTCAGCCTCGCCGACTGGCGCGCTGGCTGCGGTAGGTATCCAGAACCACGGCAATCACGATCACGGCACCGGTGATGATGCGCTTAGTGGGTTCCGTGGCACCGATCTGTGCAAGGCCAGCGGCCAATACCGAAATAATCAACACACCAAAAAAAGTACTGATCACCGAACCACGCCCGCCCATCAGGCTGGTACCACCGATGACCACCGCAGCGATCACTTGCAGCTCCAGGCCGGAACCCGCGTTCGGGTCCGCCGCTTCAAGGCGCGAGATCTGGAACAACGCCGCCACACCGGCCAGCAGGCCCATGAGGCTGAACACCAGGATCTTGTAAGGCTTGGGATTGATCCCAGCCAGGCGCACGGCTTCTTCGTTGGTGCCGATACCGATCAGATAGCGACCAAACACAGTACGCGTCAGTACAAGCTGCGCGGCGATGATCACCAGCAAGGCAATGATGAACGACGGTGAGATACCGAAGAAAATCGGGTTGGACAGCCAGGCAAACGAATCACCGATGTAAGCCGTGCGCGATCCGGTCATCTGGTACGCCACACCACGGGCCATTTCCAGCACGCCGAGGGACACGATAAATGAAGGAATGCGCCAGGCCACGGTGATCGAGCCGGTGATGGTGCCGGCCAATGCCGCGCAGCCCATACCCAGCACAGCGGCCGGCAATACACTCCAGCCCCAACTGAGAATGGCCACGCTGACGGCCGAGGCCGCCAGTGCCAGCACCGAGCCCACTGACAGGTCGATGCCGCCGATGATCAGGATGAAGGTCATGCCCACCGCCAGAACCATCAGGTCCGGAATCTGGTTGGCCAGGGTGCTGAAGGTGGCGTAGGACAGGAAGTGGTCGCTGAGCACCGAAAACAGCGCAATCATCGCCAGCAAAGCGCCCGCCAGGCCCAGGTAAGTGCCCAGGCCGTAGAAGTTACCGCCGGCTTTACCGGGTGAAGTGGTGGTTTTCATGGGGTATCCCTAAGCACTGCGTCGTTGAGCAGCGCATCATGTTTTTGATAGCCGGCAAAGGCGGCGGCGAGCAATTCGTCCTGAGTCCAGCTGTCGCGCTCGAAGGTGTCGATCAGGCGCCCAGCGGACAACACACCGATACGATCACAGATCAGCATGAGTTCACGCAGATCGCTGGACACCACCACCAGCGCTTTGCCCTGGCGGGTCAATTCGCCGAGCAAGGCATAGATGTCGAATTTGGCACCGACGTCGATACCGCGAGTAGGCTCATCGAACAGCATCACCGAGCAATCGCGCTCCAGCCAGCGGCCAATCACCACTTTTTGCTGGTTACCGCCAGACAGCTCGGACACCAACTGCGCCGGGCTGGAACTGCGAATGCGCATGGCATCGATCTGGCGCTTGGCCAGTGCGGTTTCGTTGCGGCTGTTGACCAAACCGCCTCCAGAAATTTCCGGCATGTTGCCCAGGGCAATGTTGGCGCTGATGGACTGGGTCAGCAGCAGGCCTTCGCCCTTGCGGTCCTCGGTGATCAAAGCAATGCCATGGCCCACCGCGTCTACCGGCGAGCGGATGCTCACCACTTGAGCCGGCGAACCGAGTGCAACAGTGCCGCTGTCGGCCAGGTCGGCGCCGAAGATCAGGCGTAACAATTCAGTACGACCGGCACCGATCAGGCCGGAAATGCCGTAAATCTCACCTGCGCGCACTTCAAAGGACACGTCGCGGACTTTGTCCGAGCGGGTCAAGCCTTTTACCGTCAGGGCCGGGCCACCGATGGTACGTGGGCCCAGGTCAATGTGTTCGCCCAGTTCACGACCGACCATCAAAGTGACCAGTTGTTCGCTGTTGTAATTGGCCATCGGCTCGACACACACCAACTTGCCATCGCGCAACACTGCAATGCGCTGAGCAACACGGGCCAGCTCTTCCAGCCGGTGTGAAATGTAAATGATCGCCACGCCCCGGGCCTGCAGACGAGTGATTTGTTCAAACAGCATCTCGACTTCACGGGCGGTAAGCATCGCCGTGGGCTCGTCGAGGATCAATACGTGGCAATCGCCGATCAGGTTGCGGGCGATCTCGACCATTTGCTGATGGCCAATGCCCAGGGTGCCGACCAAGGTATCCGGGTCGATGGCGTCCAGGCCGACCTGGGCCATGGCCTCAATCGCAGCCTTGCGCAGTTGCTTGCGGCTGATCCAGCCACAGTGGCTGGGCAGGTTATCCAGAAACAGGTTTTCGGCCACGGTCAACGTGGGCAGCAGGTTGAGTTCCTGCATAACCATGCGCACGCCCAACTGTTCGGCCTGGGTGCGGCTGGCTGGACGGTAGTCCTTGCCATTGAACTGCATGCGCCCGGTGGTGGGTGTGACCAGCCCGCCGATGATCTTCGACAAGGTACTTTTGCCTGCGCCGTTCTCACCAGTCAGCGCCAGCACTTCACCACGATTGAGCGTCAGGGTGATGTCGGACAGAACCGGTTGGGCATAGGTCTTGCCGATACCGCTGACCGAGAGGACAGCGTTCGGGGCGGAAGATGACATAGGAAAATCTCCAGGCGCCCGCTCAGGACGAGCGGACGCTGTTGGGTGCTGCCAGGATTACTTCTTGAGGACGAGTTCGACCGGGGTTTCGATCACGCCGTCTTTGGAATCGACTTTCTCGCCCTTGACCAGCTTGAGCGCGTTCTGAATACCGAACACGGCTTGCTGGGCAGCGGCCTGATCGGCGGTCGCCAGCACACGGCCGTCCTGCAGCATCGGCTTGATAGCCTCAATGTTGTCGTAGCCTACGACCAGCACCTTGCCGGCCTTGCCTGCCGCACGCACAGCGGAGACCGCGCCCAGGGCCATGTTGTCGTTACCGGCCAACAGGGCCTTGAGGTCCGGGTACTCGCTCAGCATGGCGGAAGCCACTTTGCGGCCTTCGTCAATTTCCCAGTTACCGGATTGCGTAGAGACGATCTTCAGGCCGGCAGCGTCCATCGCATCCTTGAAGCCAGCTGTGCGCTGCTGGGCGTTGGTTGTGGTCGGGACGCCTTCGATAATGCCGACCTTGTCACCCGAGGCCAGTTGCTTGGCCAGGTAATCGCCCACCAGCTTAGCGCCTTTGCGGTTATCCGGGCCTACGAAAGGGATATCGAGGTTTTTGCTTTTCAGCACAGCCGGATCCAGGCGGTTGTCGATGTTGACGATCTTGATCCCGGCTTTAGAGGCATCCTCCAGCACTTTCACCAGCGCCTTGGAGTCAGCTGGCGCGATAACGATGGCATTGACCTTGGACAGGATCATCTGCTTCACGATATCGATCTGCGCGCTGGTATCGGTTTCGTTCTTGATCCCGTTGGTGATCATGTCGAAATCGGCGGCGTGATCTTTCTGATAAGCCTTGGCACCGTCTTGCATGGTGACGAAGAATTCATTGGCGAGGGATTTCATGACCAGGCCGACCTTAGGTTTGGCGGCGGCGTCATCAGCAAATGCAGAGGAAAGAGGCAAAGCGGCGGATGCGGCAGCAAGCACAGCGACAGCAAGAAGACGTCCAGCGAATGGCAGCTTCATGGGTTCACTCCGATCTTATGATTATTGTGAGCAACGCTTGCACCGAAGAGTGCTTCGGCAGCCTTCCCACCCGGGCGGCTGATACGAGCTGTCACGACACTTCAGGCGTGTTACGTGAAACATCTCGCAAACGTTTGCGTTATTCAAACTATGAGAACCTTGTCGAGATTTGTCAACGGTTGAAAGCAGCCTTTCATTCAAGCCATACAGCACCTCGCTCGCGCCTGACAAAGGATGTGATTAAACACCGCCCTCCCCGGCCGCTCTCTAAAACGACAGGCCGTGCCGCGCCACGCCTACAAACTCGAAGGACCGACCGCCAACTTTTTTCGGACAACCGAACGCAATACAGCCCGATGTTCGGAAAGCCGGACGCCCACTCGGTCTAACAGGCCACGAAAAGAATATAAATTCTTACAAATCAATAAGTTATTTTACGTCCGCGCGCACAATCGGCCTGGTACAGATCCTGCTCTACTCAACCACCTCGTGGCATTCAGAACCGCCCGGGTGTTCTAGATGAACCTGCTACAGCACTCATCAAAAACCAGAGAGAAAAATAATGAAATCTGCACTGAAGACTTTTGTTCCGGGCGCGTTGGCCCTCCTGCTGCTGTTCCCCGTTGCCGCCCAGGCAAAGGACGTTGAAACCAAGACCAAACTGTCCAACGTGGTGATCCTCGCCACCGGCGGCACTATTGCCGGTGCTGGCGCCTCCGCCGCCAACAGCGCCACCTACCAGGCCGCCAAGGTCGGCATTGAGCAATTGATCGCCGGTGTTCCTGAGCTTAGCCAGATCGCCAACGTACGCGGCGAGCAAGTGATGCAAATTGCGTCCGAAAGCATCAACAATGAAAACCTGCTGCAACTGGGTCGTCGCGTCGCCGAACTGGCTGACAGCAAGGACGTGGACGGCATCGTGATCACTCACGGTACCGACACTCTGGAAGAAACCGCCTACTTCCTGAACCTGGTAGAAAAGACCGACAAGCCCATCGTGGTGGTCGGCTCCATGCGTCCTGGCACCGCGATGTCGGCAGACGGCATGCTCAACCTGTACAACGCCGTGGCCGTGGCCAGCAGCAAAGAGGCACGCGGTAAAGGCGTGCTGGTTACCATGAACGACGAGATCCAGTCGGGCCGCGACGTCAGCAAGATGATCAATATCAAGACCGAAGCGTTCAAGAGCCCATGGGGCCCACTGGGCATGGTGGTTGAAGGCAAATCCTACTGGTTCCGCTTGCCAGCCAAGCGTCACACCATGGACTCGGAGTTTGATATCAAAAACATCAAGAGCCTGCCCGATGTCGAGATCGCCTATGGCTATGGCAACGTGAGCGACACCGCCTACAAGGCCCTGGCTCAAGCGGGCGCCAAAGCCATCATCCACGCCGGTACCGGCAACGGCTCGGTATCGTCCAAAGTCGTACCTGCACTGGTGGAGCTGCGCAAGCAAGGCGTGCAGATCATTCGTTCTTCCCACGTCAATGCCGGCGGCATGGTTTTGCGTAATGCCGAACAGCCTGATGACAAGTACGACTGGGTCGCGGCGCTCGACCTGAACCCGCAGAAAGCGCGCATCCTGGCGATGGTCGCCCTGACCAAGACTCAGGACAGCAAAGAGCTGCAACGGATGTTCTGGGAGTATTGATTCCCGGTGATACCTCGGCAGGAGCGGCTTGCCCGCCCCTGCCTCCTCGCAAACCCTTCGATAAAAACACCTTCGCCCTACACCAAATTACCTGAATTGCTGTCAGACGGACTTCTTGAAGTTTAAGCAGTTGCGAAATCGCCTACAGTTAAATACTGTATGTGCGTACAGCAAACTAAGGAATACTCCGTGGCAAAGTCCTCTCCCGCAGTGCCAACCCCACCTGGTGCCTACGAACGCCTGGCCATTCGTGTGCAAAAGATCATCAATTCGACCAACGCCCAGAAAGCCAAGGCGGCTTTGATTTTCCGTTTGCCGGAAGAGCCGGAGGATGAGTGGGCGCGCTTGCTGGAGGAAATCGCGGAGAACGACAACGTCACCCTCGCCTATCGGGACGATGGCGGTGTGCAGATTTTCTGGGTTGTGCCGAAGGAAGATTGATTCAATGAGTGTCCGTTTTATCGCTGTGTGTTGCCTGTTTTTCGCCGTTACCGCCCACGCCCAAGCGCCCCGAACCTTCAGCGAAGCCAAGAAAGTCGCGTGGAAACTGTACGCCCCACAATCCACCGAGTTTTATTGCGGGTGCAAATACACCGGCAACCGCGTGGACCTGAAAGCCTGTGGCTACATCCCACGCAAAAACGCCAACCGTGCCGCGCGCATCGAGTGGGAGCACATCGTTCCGGCCTGGCAGATCGGGCATCAGCGCCAGTGCTGGCAGAACGGCGGGCGCAAGAACTGCACGCGCCATGATGACGCGTTCAAACGCGCCGAAGCCGACCTGCACAACCTGGTGCCGAGCATAGGCGAGGTCAATGGTGACCGTAATAACTTCAGTTTTGGCTGGCTGCCGGTGCAAAGCGGGCAGTACGGCTCATGCCTGACCCAGGTGGACTTCAAGGCGAAGAAGGTGATGCCACGCCCTTCCATTCGGGGAATGATCGCTCGCACGTATTTCTACATGAGCAAGCGATACGGCTTGCGCCTGTCGAAACAGGATCGCCAGTTATACGAAGCCTGGAACAAGACCTACCCGGTGCAGGCCTGGGAACGTCAGCGCAACCAGACCGTGGCGTGCGTGATGGGACGCGGCAATGAGTTTGTCGGCCCGGTGAACCTTAAAGCCTGCGGTTGAAGAAGGGCGGAAACCCCGCCCATCCAAGTCGTTACTGCGCAGCCTTGTGTTCAATGATTTCTGAAACAGTATCGGTTTTCTTGGCACGGGCCATTTTCTCGTTGAGCAGCGTCTGCTTGGCTTCGGCTTCGGCCTTGGTTGCAAACGGCCCCAGCAGTACGTCGTCCTTGCCGTCTACCTTCACGATGTAAAAATTGAAACCATGTTCCAGCAACCAGGCCGTGAGGTCGGTAATCGCCTGCAACTTGTGGTCCGGCGGGCCAACCCGCACGTCCCATTCCTGGGCGGCAATCGCGCCGGTCTGGGGCTGGCTTTCGGTCACGACAGGCTTGGCCTTTGGCGCATCGACGCTTTTGCCTTCACCGCAACCGGCCAGTGCCAACACCGCAATTGCCATCGCTACTTTACGCACTGCCCTGCTCCTTTAAAGATAAAGAGGCGACTTTATCATTCGCTGTCTATTCTGGCCGTCATAAACGTTGGATTAAACAATGCGAATGATGTATCGCAGACCTGTATGATGCCGCCATGGGAATTAATGTCGCCTCTATGCGTCCTAAAAAGAGGCAGTCACAGGGAAGCGCTAAGCAGTACGCTACACACATCCGACACCTGCCCTGTCTGAAACATGTGTCCTTAAAAGTAATCAAGGAGAAGTCCATGCTTATACTCACCCGCAAAGTTGGTGAAAGCATAAACATCGGTGATGACATCACGATCACCATTCTGGGCGTCAGCGGCCAGCAAGTACGAATCGGCATCAACGCCCCCAAGGATGTTGCCGTGCATCGCGAGGAGATCTACCAGCGCATCCAGGCCGGCCTGACTGCTCCGGACAAAAACCAAACGCCTTGAAGTGCCTTCAGTAGCCAGCCCTTTCGTTCACTGTAACGGCTGGCGAAAACTCCTTGGAACTGCTTTTGTCTTTATTGCGTGAGTGACGTCGCCAATGTGTTCATCTTCGTGGACAAGATGAAACTGTCTTCACGCTTGGAACTTGCTCTTTCATTCAAGGCCGAATCTCCTGACTGACTCTAGCCATTCGTGTGCATTCAGGAGCACGTCAATGAGGCCTACGACCCCCCCCCCATTTGCCTACAGATCTTGGTTGATCGCCCTATTGATAGGGTTGATCTTCGTCGGGCTGACCTATGGCTTGAGGTACGCAATCGAAGGCACTGGCTCCACCGCCCCTCACTCGTGGCTGGACCTGGCGCTGCTGCTCGGCGGCTACCTGTTCCTGTTTTGCCTCAAACCCATCCAGCGGGCCGTGCAACGTCGGTTGTGCCGACAAATGACACGCTGATACCGCATTCGTCGCTATGAGATCGCCGGTGTTTACAGCGCTCCAACTCGACCTATGCTTGGGCGTGCATGATCAGTAAAAGGGGCTGAGGCAAGATGGATACCCTGAGTAAATCGAAAATCGAGTCCGCGCTGGCAGCCCGCCTGCCCAGCTATCAAGTGACTTGCACATTGCATGCGGACGGAACGCTTTCGGCAGTGCTCAGCGGCCCGGAAACCGACCACTTTGCAATTACCGGGATCGTACCGATCCAGCCATTGCCGAACAAGGCCGAGGCCGTTAACGGGCTCGGCCTTTTTTGTGTCAGGCAGCACCGCTCTGCACATACAACAAGCCGTCTGCGTCGCACTGCACCTTCAACGGTTCATACCCGTCAATCGAAGGATGCTCGGTGACCATAGGCGTATGATGTGTCGACGTCACGACCATCACATCCGCCCCTGCTGCCTCTGCCGCCCGGATGCCTACCGCCGCGTCTTCAAACACCAGACAATCCTGCACCGGCACACCCAGGCGTTGCGCGCCCAGCACGTAACACGCGGGGTTCGGCTTGCCGACGGCAACATCTTCAGCGGTCACCAGCACCGCCGGCGGCGCAATACCTGCCGCTTGCAGCCGACGCAACGCCAGTTCCCTGGGTGCGGAAGTGACCAGCGCCCACTGATCACCCGGCAGGCTATTCAAAAACGTGACCGCGCCGGGGATCGCAACAACACCGTCCACATCATTGATTTCAGCCTCGGTAATCCATTGTGCCTCCACCTCAGGATCGACGCCGGGCAATGCCTGGCCTGTGATGGTATCGATCGCACGAGCACCGTGAATGGTCTTCAAAAACGCTGCCACATCCAGGCCATGGCGTTCAGCCCAGATGCTCCACACCCGTTCGGCAGCGGCAATGGAATTGAGCAACGTCCCATCCATATCAAATAGAAAGGCACGGTAACGGCGGTTGAATACAGCTGAACCTTGGATGGACACTGCTTGGTTTCCTCATCGGCTTTAACAAATATCGGCCCGATGCAATCTACGGATCACCTCGGCACTTGTAAACGCAACCGACGTCGGATGCATTACAGGTTTGTAAGGCAGCCGCAAGTCTTGGCAGCACCCTCACTTCATACAGCGAAGTCGTCAGTCACCCACGCCGGATGACGCCACTTCCTCCTGATGAAAAGGGTCCCACCATGAAACCTGCAAGCAAACTCTGCCTGATCGCCGCCAGCCTGCTGATGCTGGGCACTGGCACCGCCATGGCAGGCACGGTCGCACCGATCAAAGCCAATAACGTGGTGCTGGTACATGGCTCATGGGCTGACGGTTCGAGCTGGTCCGAGGTCATCACCCGCCTCCAGGCCACCGGCTTGCACGTTACCGCCGTGCAGAACCCGCTGACCTCGGCGGCCGAAGACGTCGCCGCCACCAACCGCGTACTGGACCAACAAGACGGCCCTACCGTGCTGGTCGGCCATTCCTACGCCGGCGTCAACCCTGAGCCCCGCATTACAAACTTGTCATCATCCTGTTGGTGGGCTGTTCGGGACGGCTGGTTACCGTGTACTCACTGCCACGACGTGACAGCCAACCCTTTTAGAGAGATACCGTCATGAAACTGTTTATCCTCGGCTTTGCCGCTCTGCTCGCAACCGGTTCTGTGTTTGCTGCCGAACCCGTGATCCACGACAAAACCGGCTTCTTCGTGCACCTGGATGTGGCCAAAGTACTGTCGAGCACCGACACCTACGGCCGATGCGGCATTGTCCCGGCGCAACTCAACTACCTGGACAGCCAGGGCCGTGAACACGTGTTGGACTACCAGGTCCTGGCCACCGGTTGCCCTAGTGACAATTGATCGGGCTACACTTGCGCCACGCATAGAGACAAGGCACTTCCCATGAACATTCTTGTAGTCGAAGACGAACCCAAAGCCGGCAACTACCTGCTCAACGGCCTTCAGGAGCTGGGTTATTCCGTCAGCCTCGCCCGTGACGGCGTGGATGGCTTGCACCAAGCCCTGGAAACGCCGTTCGACGTCATCGTGCTGGATGTGATGATGCCGAAAATGGACGGTTGGGAAGTGCTGCGCCGTCTGCGCAAGGAAGCCGACACGCCAGTGCTTTTCCTTACAGCCCGCGACGACATTGCCGACCGCATCAAGGGCCTGGAATTGGGCGCCGATGATTACCTGATCAAGCCGTTCTCCTTCGCTGAATTGGTGGCGCGTTTGCGTACCCTGACGCGCCGCGGCCCGAGCCGGGAAGAGGAGCAGCTACAGATCGCCGACCTGCACATCGACGTGCTAAAGCGCCGCGTCACCCGCGCGGGCACACGCATCACCCTGACCAACAAAGAGTTCGCCCTGCTGCACCTGTTCGCGACCCATCAGGACCAGGTGCTGTCCCGTTCGCTGATCGCCTCGCGTGTGTGGGACATGAACTTCGACAGCGACACCAACGTAGTAGACGTGGCCGTGCGACGCCTGCGCTTGAAAATCGACGACCCGTTCCAGCTCAAGCTGATTCACAGTGTGCGGGGCATTGGCTACCGCTTCGATACCCAGCCATGAGCAGGCGCAGTCATTACTCCTTGACCCTGCGCCTGGCGTTGATCTTCGCGCTGCTCGCCTTCGCCCTGCTGGCTACCCTAGGCGTGGCGCTGTACCGCGAGCTCGAACGGGAACTGATCATGCGCGACGATGCCGCATTGATTTCCCGTGTCGATCAACTGCGCAACTTGCTCAACGACAGCAACACGCTCGACCTGATCAAGACCAAGCCGGAACTGTTCCAGAACATGCTGGGTAACCACGAGTCGGTACTGAGCATTGCCGCGCCGGGACAAAAACCGCTGCTGCTGGTGAACCCGGGTAATATCGATTTGCCGTCTGTGCCACCCGTCGCGAAGGATCACGCGCTGGGACTCGCCGACGTGCACCATCTGCCTGGCGTGAATGGCGTGCCCTTCTCCACCGTCGCCGCCTCCATCGACTCCGGCGACCTGGGCAGCCTGCAAGTCACCAGCGGGCGCCTGATGACCGAGCGCACCGCGGTGCTCGCCAGCTATCGCTTGAGCGTTTATATCTTGGCGAGTATTGCCGCAATCCTCCTGGCAGTGGTCGGTTACCTGCTTGTTCATCGCGGGCTCTTACCGTTGCGCCGCCTGGCCCGACACGCCCAGGGCATTGGCGTCGGCAACCTCGCCGAACGCCTCGATAGCCATGGCGCACCGAAAGAACTGCTGCCGATGATTGATTCGTTCAACACCATGCTTGAGCGGCTGGCCAAGGGCTTTGTGCAACTGGGCCAGGTGTCCACCGACATGGCCCACGAACTGCGCACGCCAATCAATAACCTGCTGGGCGAAACCCAAGTCGCCCTGCAACAGAGCCGCAGCATCGAAAGCTATCAGCAACTCCTGGCGTCCAATGTCGAAGAGCTTGAACGCCTGGCACGGATGCTCGACAACATGCTGTTCCTGGCCCGCACCGACCCGGCCAGCGCCCTGCGTCAACGCCAGGAGCTCAGTGCCACGGATGAGGTTGAACGCATTGCCGAGTACTTTGAAGGCCTGGCGGGCGATGTGGACATCAGCATTCAGGCCAGAGGTGAAGGGGTGATCTGGGCGGAGCCGATGTTACTGCGCAGGGCGCTGGCGAACCTGTGCGCCAATGCCATCAAATATGGTGCGCCGGGGACTGAGTTGTTGATTCAGGCGGTTCCTGATGCCGAGGGCATTTACCTGAAGGTCAGCAACCAAGGCGAAACCATAGCGGCCGAGCATCTGCCGCGACTGTTCGAACGGTTTTACCGGGTGGATGAATCACGAGAACGCTCCGCCCAATCCAATGGGTTGGGCTTGTCGATTGTGGCGACCATCATGCAGTTGCATAGCGGGCGGTACAGCGTGAGCAGCCACGATGGCGTGACCTGCTTTGAGCTGTTTTTCCCAGGACGCGTGGCGTAACGTTTGCCCCGTCAGTCAAAGGCGCCATTGAGTACTTCGTAAATGATGCCCGACGCAATGGTCACCAATATCAGATCGGTACCTGCTTGCTGCCATTCATACCCATCATAACGGGGCAACTGGCCCAATAAACGACCATCCAGTTTTTTGGCGATGCCCGGCGGTAATGGCTTACCGCGCGCGAGGTTCTTCTGGATACCGGGGGGCAAGGCTGGCCCCGGGCTCCAGTAGTTGCGGTAGCCACCCAATACATTCAGTACCCTGCCTCGATCGACACTGGGGCCGTGACTACCCGATGCGCCTTTGCCTTTGGGTTTGTCATGCCCCTGCCCGACCGAGCTATTGCCTTTATTGTTCCCCTGCCCCTTGCCATTACCAGGATCGGCCAGGGCCATACCACTGCCAGCAAACAAGAAAAGCGAAAGCACGACAGACACGCATTTCAGAGACTTGATCATGGCGATTACCGTGGAGTGGGTGCCCCTGAACTGTAGTTGAAGGTTGGCGCTCACGCCCAGCCCTCAACTGACCTGACCGCCCACTTCGACTATATCCGTCGAGGTTTGCCATGCCGCAGACACCGCGATGCGCAACCCCTCGACCAGGGTCGACAGCACCATCGGCGGCTGGCATGCCCCGTAAACATCAGGCACATGGATAAAGCCACTGCGCACGCCCGACCCCGCCAACTGGTGCTGCAGCCGATAGAACACCTGATTGCACACAAAGGTGCCTGCTGTTTGCGATACCGATGCCGCAATTCCGGCTTTGCCCACAGCCTTGACCATCGCCTTGATCGGCAGCGTCGTGAAGTAGGCTGCCGGGCCGCCAGCCAAGACTGCCGTATCGATAGGCTGCTCGCCCAGATTATCGGGGATGCGTGCATCGTTGATGTTGATCGCCACCCGCTCCATCGAGATAGTGCTACGCCCCGGCCCCAGACCGGTGGCGATCACCATCGCCGGGTGCAGCTCATCGATCAACTGGGTCAGGCACTCGCCAGCGGTCGCAAAGGCGCAAGGCAGCCGACGCGCGACAATCTGCACATCGCTTCCCAGCAGCACGCCATCCAGTTGGCGCACAGCTTCCCAGGAAGGATTCACCGGGTCTTGATCAAAGGGCTCGAAGCCCGTCAGCAGTACAGTTTGCATCTCGACCTCACATCAACAGGTAAAGCAGTACGATATTGACCACCAGCATCATCAGCGCGGTCGGCAATTGGGCCTTGATCACCGCGTTCTTGTCCGGCAGCTCCAGTAACGCAGCCGGCACAATATTGAAGTTGGCGGCCATGGGCGTCATCAAGGTCCCGCAGTAGCCGGAGAACATGCCGATCGCTGCCATCACCGCCGGGTTACCGCCGTAGATTCCCACCAGTACCGGCACGCCGACGCCGCCAGTCATCACCGGAAACGCCGCGAAGCCGTTCCCCATGATCACTGTAAACAAAGCCATGCCCAACACGTAGACCATCACCGCCACCAACTTGAAATCCAGGTTGATATAGGTGGTAGTGACATGCGCTACAGCCGTGCCGACCCCAGCTTCGTTGAACAGCAAGCCGAGCATCGCCAGCATTTGCGGCAGCACCATGGCCCAGCCCAGGGCTTCTGTGAGGCGGCGGGATTCGCGCAAGGCTTGTACCGGCGTATCGCGGGTCAGCCAGCAGGCAAGGCCGAGGGCGATCAGGCAGCCGATGCCGAGGGAGACGAAGGTGGTGTTTTTCGGGTCCAACAGCGGTGTGCCGCCGATTTCGGTGTGTTTGAGCAACACCGAGCCGATCACCGTGGTCAGGGGGATGGCCAACGCAGGGATAAACAGTTTGTGACCCAGCCGACCGGCACTGGCACGCGAAGCCTTTTCATGCAGCTCAACATGCTTGCCACGTCCGACGCCGCCCATGCCGGCGATCAATGCCATGACCACGATGCCGACACCGATAACCACCGACGGCAAGCGTTCACCGATCAGGAACGGAATGGCGAACAACAGCCAGAACAACGCACTGGACCAGCGCTTGGGATGGGTTCTGTCCATCACGATCATGCCCGCCGTGATCAACAGCAGAACCCCGGCCAGCCAGTAGAGGTATTGAATGGAAATGATCATTGCGCGGCCTCCACGGGGGTGGCGGCAGACGTCATCTCACGGGTGAGCCTTCGGTCAAACCGATGCAGACGGATCGCATGGATAATAAACGCGCAGATCGCCGTAGGAATGCCCCACACCGCGATGTGCAGAGGTTCCACATCAATCCCTGAGCCGAGCAGGAAGGTGTGCATCAATGCGATGGCGCCAAAGGCGACAAAGATGTCTTCACCAAAAAAAAGCCCGACGTTGTCTGTCGCGGCGCACATGGCCAACACCTTGTGACGCAATTTGTCTGGCAGCTTGCCGTAGCGTTTTTCCGCCGCACCCTCGGCCATTGGCGCCAGTAACGGGCGCACCATCTGCGGGTGCCCACCCAGACTGGTCAAGCCCATGGCGGCCGTGGATTCGCGCACAAACAGGTAAATGATCAACAAGCGCCCGACCGTGGCGCGCTCGAACCGTGCAATCCAGTTCTGCGCATGCAGGCGCAGCCCATGGCGCTCCAATAGGCCGATGACCGCCAGGGGCAACAACAGAATCAACTGCAGAGCTCGGGTCTGAAGGAAGCCATCGCCCATGGTGGCAAGGATTTTCTCCAGTGGAAAATGGGCGGCAAAACCGGTGGCGATAGCGGCGGCGGTGACCACCAGCAGAGGGTTGATGCGCAAGACAAAGCCAACCACGATCACAAGTACGCCGATCAACGGCCATAAGTTCACAACAGTTTGCATGGCGGAGAGGTCCTTTAGTGCGCGCTGCGGCGCCATTACAGCAGGATGTGAACAAAGGGTTCACAGCAAGAAGTGGCGTGCAGTCGGCTCGGTTTTTATTGTTGACCCGGAAGGTCGAGCGTCAGTGGCGGCAACTTTGCTGGCTGGGGCGGGAGGTGTCCAACAAGAAAAATTGTTGCTGCAAACCAATAAATTTTGTGGGTGATTGAGTCGCGCGTACGTAGCAAGGTGTGGACAGACCGGGAAGAATTCGCGCATCTTAGCGCCGCCCGTTTATCAGCCGTGTGCTGGCAACCCGCGCACGCTTCACTCAATACTGCTGTGGATATGGAAATTCAATGAAAGCCCAAAAAATCCTGATCGCCCTCTCCTGCGCCGTTGCTTTATCCATGCTGGGTGGCTGCGCCGCCAAGGTAAAAAGCGGTGGTAGCGCCGCGCTGACCATCTCGGATTCCGCCAAACACAACCTCGTGGTGAGCATCAAGGGCGAAGGCCCGGTCGAGCAAAATCCGGACTGGAACCTACTCAAGCGCGACTGGAACAACGCGCTCCAGGTAGAAGCCCGCCAGGCCGGTTTCAATGTCACGGAAAGCCCTGCTGTAGCACCGAGTGATGAGGAAGGTGTAGCCATCAGCATCAACGTGAGCAAGTTCCGCTACATCGAGCCGGGCTCGCGGTATGTCGCCGGAGTGTTGGTCGGTAACGCCTGGGTCTTCTCCCGCGCCGACTACTCCGACCTGAAATCCGGCGCACCGATTGGTTCGCGCACCTACGACACCTCATCGTCCGCCTGGGAAGGCATTGCCTCGGCCATGACGCAGAAGCAGGTGCAGGCGATTGCCAAGCAGATGATCAGCGATATCAAGAGTGCCAAGGCGAAGTAAGCCGTCCTTGTGAGCGAATTTTTCGAGCTGACCTGGAAGCTGATCGACCTGGTGCTCAGATATCTAGATATCGCAAGCGACCGCACCCCGCCACGGCGAAAACGCGTGTTCTCATTCGGATTCGTAATGTTTTTACTGTTGGTCGCGGTGGTTGAACTGGTGGTGCTGCAGGCATTTCTTGGAGGGAACGGCTGAGGCTGTCGCTTCGGTTTCCAGCGGCGCGACTGACCTCAAAAACCCTGTTTATAGTGGCGGGATACTTGCGGGGTTCAACATGCAAAAAGCCCAGCGAATAGCTGGGCCTGCATTGAAAAACCTACTCTGCAGGTGACTCGGAGGCTGGCGAAAACACCTTGAGTGTGAGCTTTGGATCAGCCACTTCCACCCAGCCCTTCTTCAAAGACTCATCCGCCACAATTTTACGTATCAAAAAGCAGTAGATGATTGGCAAACCGGCACTTAGGATTGCCATCCAAGGCGGGCCTGCGATAAAACTCAGCCCTATGACGATCATCCAGATAAACAAATGCCGCCAGAGTCCGGCCAAGCGGAGATCAGGGAAACCCAGAAACTATATCGCCAGAACCTGAAACGAATCGACGTATTCAATCTGGTCGCTGCCTGGACGTTTGAAGTAGCGGGCCACTGCACTGCCTTTTTGGGTTTAACCCAGCGAACCTAGCACTGTAAGCCCGGGACGAACAAGGCTGCGCGAGACGGGAGCTCGGTATATAGAGCACGCCGAAATGCGACACAAAAACAAAAAAGGGCCCACCTTTCGGTGAGCCCTTCTAGACCGCCCAGCAGAGCGGATTTTGTTTGGTAGGCGCGATTGGACTCGAACCAACGACCCCCACCATGTCAAGGTGGTGCTCTAACCAACTGAGCTACGTGCCTGCTGTGAGGCGGCATTCTACGGAATTCCGGAGGGGTGTCAACATCTTTTTTGCAGCTAACCCTATGAATATGCGAATTTTTTATTGGCGTGGAGCCCACGCGTGAATTTCGGGTGGCTGGCAGGCAATTTTCAACTCAGGTAGGATCAGCGCACTCGTAAAAAATATAAAACAGAGGTTCCAGGATGGCGAACACCCCCTACCCCCAGTCGTATTACGCCGCTTCCGCGAATACCGTTCCACCTCGCCCGGCACTGCAAGGCGAGGTCGAAACCGACGTGTGCGTGATTGGCGCCGGCTATACCGGCCTTTCCAGCGCGCTGTTTCTGCTGGAGAACGGTTTTCGCGTGACGGTACTGGAAGCCGCCAAGGTGGGGTTTGGCGCCTCGGGCCGAAACGGCGGGCAGATCGTTAACAGCTACAGCCGTGATATCGACGTGATCGAGCGCAGCGTCGGGCCGCAGCAGGCGCAGTTGCTGGGGCAGATGGCGTTTGAGGGCGGCAGGATCATTCGTGAACGCGTCGCCAAGTATCAGATCCAGTGCGACCTCAAGGACGGCGGGGTATTCGCCGCACTTAACAGCAAGCACATGGGCCACCTGGAGTCGCAAAAGCGCCTGTGGGAACGCTACGGCCACACGCAGCTGGAGTTACTGGACGAACACCGCATCCGCGAAGTGGTGGCCTGTGACAACTACGTCGGCGGTTTGCTGGACATGAGTGGCGGGCACATCCACCCGCTCAACCTGGCCTTGGGCGAAGCAGCAGCAGTTGAATCGCTGGGCGGAACGATCTACGAGCAATCGGCAGCAGTGCGCATCGAGCGCGGCGCCAACCCAGTGGTGCACACCGCCGAGGGCAAGGTCAGGGCCAAGTTCATCATCGTCGCGGGCAATGCCTACTTGGGCAACCTGGTACCGGAACTGGCCGCCAAATCAATGCCGTGTGGCACGCAAGTAATCACCACGGCGCCGCTGGGCGATGAGTTGGCGAAGACGTTGCTGCCGCAGGATTACTGCGTCGAAGACTGTAACTATCTGCTCGACTACTACCGCCTCACCAGCGACAAGCGCCTGATCTTCGGCGGTGGCGTGGTGTATGGCGCACGCGACCCGGCAAACATCGAGGCAATCATCCGTCCGAAGATGCTCAAGACCTTTCCGCAGCTCAAAGACGTGAAAATCGACTACGCCTGGACCGGCAATTTCCTGCTGACCTTGTCGCGCTTGCCGCAAGTTGGTCGGCTGGGTGACAACATTTACTACTCGCAAGGCTGCAGCGGCCATGGCGTGACGTACACGCACCTGGCGGGCAAGGTACTGGCGGAGGCGCTGAGAGGCCAGGCAGAGCGTTTTGATGCGTTTGCTGACCTGCCGCACTACCCGTTCCCGGGTGGGCAACTGCTGCGCACGCCGTTTGCGGCGCTTGGGGCCTGGTATTACGGGCTGCGCGACAAGTTGGGCTTCTAACGCTATCCAACTGTGTGCGGGCTTGCTCGCGAATGCGGTGGTTCAGTCACTGGAAATATTGACTGACGAACCGCCTTCGCTAGCAAGCCCGCTTCCCACATAAGCCAAATCGCAGACACAAAAAACCCCGGTCTTTCGACCAGGGTCTTTGCTATCGGATCAAAGCAGCCAAAGGCTTTCTTTGTGCTTCAAGGCGTTCAGTGGGCCTTGAAGCAGATATGGCGCAGCGGACGGGACTCGAACCCGCGACCCCCGGCGTGACAGGCCGGTATTCTAACCGACTGAACTACCGCTGCGTATCGCTTGACCAGTTGAACGTAAACCCTCAACTGTCTTTAAACATCTGATCGATCAGCCTTGGCTGTTCAATCTCAAGCCTGATAGATCAAGCCTGGAAAATATGGCGCAGCGGACGGGACTCGAACCCGCGACCCCCGGCGTGACAGGCCGGTATTCTAACCGACTGAACTACCGCTGCGCGTCGGTGCAACCTTTAACGTTGCGTCTTGCCCTGGAGCAAAACTCTCAAGAAGTGGTGGGTGATGACGGGATCGAACCGCCGACCCTCTGCTTGTAAGGCAGATGCTCTCCCAGCTGAGCTAATCACCCTTTGCTTCGTTGAGGCCGCGAAATTTACGCAGGTAGCGGACCTAAGTCAATAGCAGGATTGAGTTTTTTTTCAAAAACAGCTGTAAGTTGCAAGCTTCAAGCTGCAAGTTAAAAGCTACCGAAAACCGGCTTTCACTTACAACTTGAAGCTTGCAACTGCCCCTCACTGCTCATAGACCATCTTCTTGCTCATGCCACCGTCCACCACAAACTCTTGCCCGGTGACAAACCCCGCTTGGCGCGACAGCAACCACGCCACCATCGCCGCCACGTCCTCGACCGTACCCACCCTGCCCGCCGGATGCTGGGCGTGATCGGTATCACTCAGCGGCTCTGCGCGACGGGCTGCGGGATCACGCGCATCGATCCAGCCAGGGCTGACCGCATTGACCCGCACTTCCGGCCCAAGGCTCATGGCCAAGGCGTGAGTCAGCGCCAGCAGGCCACCCTTGCTCGCCGCATAGGCTTCGGTGTCCGGCTCCGACTGGCGAGCCCGCGTCGACGCCAGGTTAACGATGGCACCGCCATGGGCACGAAGATACGGCGCACAGTGCTTGGCCAATAACATCGGCCCACTGAGATTCACAGCCAGCACCCGATTCCAGTAAGCCAGATCCAGGCTTTCCAGGGTAATGTTGCGCGGGTCGGCGACCGCCGCATTGCACACCAGCGCGTCCAGGCGCCCGAACTGCCCGAGCACTTCGGCGACGCCCTGGGCCACTTGCTTCTCGTCGGCCACGTCCATGGTGATAAACCAGGCGTTTTCGCCCAGCACCTTGGACACCCTGGAACCGCGCTCGCGGTCCAGGTCGGTCAACACGACTTGCCAGCCTTCGCTGATCAGCCACGCGGCAATCCCGAGGCCAATGCCCCGCGCCGCGCCTGTCACCAGCGCGACACGCCCGTTACTGGCTGCCGCCGTATCCATGGACCACTCGATCACAAGGCCGCCAGCCCGCGAGCCAGGTCAGCCTGCAAGTCGGCAACGTCCTCCAGGCCCACCGCAACGCGGATCAGGCTGTCACGGATACCCGCCGCCTCGCGCTCCTGTGGCGCCAGGCGCCCGTGGGAGGTGGTGCTCGGGTGAGTGATGGTGGTCTTGCTGTCACCCAGGTTGGCAGTGATGGAGATCAGGCGAGTGGCATCGATAAAGCGCCAGGCGCCGTCTTTGCCGCCCTTCACTTCGAAGCTCACCACGGCACCGAAACCACGCTGCTGGCGCTGGGCTAACGCGTGTTGCGGGTGGCTCTTAAGACCGGCGTAATGCACTTTCTCGATACCGTCCTGTTGCTCCAGCCACTCGGCCAGGGCCTGGGCGTTGGCGCAATGGGCCTTCATGCGCAGGCTGAGGGTTTCCAGGCCTTTGAGGAAGATCCAGGCATTGAATGGGCTCAAGGTCGGGCCAGCGGTGCGCAGGAAGCCGACGACCTCTTTCATCTGCTCACTGCGACCGGCGACCACACCGCCCATGCAACGACCCTGGCCGTCGATGAACTTGGTGGCCGAGTGCACAACAATGTCCGCGCCCAGCTTCAACGGCTGCTGCAGCGCCGGGGTGCAGAAGCAATTGTCGACCACCAGCATCGCGCCCTTGGCGTGAGCGACTTCGGCCAACGCGGCGATATCCACCAGCTCAGCCAAAGGGTTGGATGGCGACTCGACGAACAGCAACTTGGTGTTGGCTTTGATCGCAACGTCCCAGCCGGACAGGTCCGCCAGGGGCACGTAGTCCACTTCAATGCCAAAGCGCTTGAAGTACTTTTCGAACAGGCTGATGGTCGACCCAAACACGCTGCGCGACACCAGCACATGGTCGCCGGCGCTGCACAGGCTCATCACCACCGCCAGGATTGCCGCCATGCCGGTCGCCGTGGCCACCGCTTGCTCAGCACCTTCAAGCGCCGCGATACGCTCCTCGAACGCGCGCACGGTCGGGTTGGTGTAACGCGAATAGACGTTACCCGGCACTTCGCCAGCAAAGCGCGCAGCGGCGTCGGCCGCTGTGCGGAACACGTAGCTGGACGTGAAAAACATCGGATCACCGTGCTCACCTTCCGGCGTGCGGTGTTGGCCGGCGCGCACAGCCAGGGTATCGAAAGCTACGCCATCGAGGTCGCTGTCCAACCGACCGGCATCCCATTCCTGACTCATGCTGCCACTCCTTACTCAATTCTTTATTTAAGATACAAAACCGGCCCCTCAGGGCCGGTTGTCACTCAGTTGTTGTACAGATCGATGATCGCGCTGACCGCCTGGGTCTTGATCTTCGACGAGTCATTACGCGCCTGCTCGATCTTGTTCAGGTAGGCATCGTCGACATCCCCGGTCACGTACTTGCCGTCGAACACGGCGCAGTCGAACTGGTCGATCTTGATCTTGCCACCGCCGACCGCTTCGATCAGGTCCGGGAGGTCCTGGTAGATCAGCCAATCCGCGCCGATCAGGTCGGCAACATCCTGGGTCGAACGGTTGTGGGCGATCAGTTCATGGGCGCTCGGCATGTCGATACCGTAAACGTTCGGGTAACGCACGGCAGGCGCGGCAGAACAGAAGTACACGTTCTTAGCACCGGCTTCGCGGGCCATCTGGATGATCTGCTTGCAGGTGGTGCCACGCACGATGGAGTCATCCACCAGCATCACGTTCTTGCCGCGGAACTCCAGCTCGATCGCGTTGAGCTTCTGGCGAACCGACTTCTTGCGCGCCGCCTGGCCCGGCATGATGAAGGTACGGCCGATGTAGCGGTTTTTCACGAAGCCTTCGCGAAACTTGACACCCAGGTGGTTGGCCAATTCCAGCGCAGCGGTACGGCTAGTGTCCGGAATCGGGATTACCACGTCGATGTCATGCTCAGGACGCTCGCGCAGGATCTTCTCAGCCAGCTTCTCGCCCATACGCAGGCGTGCCTTGTACACCGAAACGCCGTCGATGATCGAATCCGGACGCGCCAGGTAGACGTGTTCGAAGATGCACGGGGTGAGTTTCGGCGCCACGGCGCACTGGCGGGTGTGCAGCTTGCCGTCTTCGGTGATGTACACCGCTTCGCCCGGCGCGAGGTCGCGAATCAAGGTGAAGCCCAGGACGTCCAGGGACACGCTTTCGGAAGCGATCATGTACTCGACGCCTTCGTCGGTGTGACGCTGGCCGAACACGATCGGGCGGATGCCGTGCGGGTCGCGGAAGCCGACGATGCCATAACCAGTGATCATGGCGACAACGGCGTAACCACCGACGCAACGGTTGTGCACGTCAGTCACGGCAGCGAACACATCCTCTTCGGTCGGCTGCAGCTTGCCGCGCTGGGCCAGCTCGTGGGCGAACACGTTGAGCAGCACTTCCGAGTCAGAGTTAGTGTTGACGTGGCGCAGGTCAGATTCGTAAATCTCCTTGGCCAGCTGTTCAACGTTGGTCAGGTTACCGTTGTGAGCCAGCGTGATGCCGTAAGGCGAGTTGACGTAAAACGGCTGAGCTTCGGCAGACGTCGAGCTGCCGGCAGTCGGGTAACGCACATGGCCAATGCCCATGTGCCCGACCAGGCGCTGCATGTGACGCTGGTGGAACACGTCACGCACCAGGCCATTGTCCTTGCGCAGGAATAACCGGCCGTCGTGGCTGGTCACAATACCGGCAGCGTCCTGGCCGCGGTGCTGGAGGACGGTTAGCGCGTCATACAGCGCCTGATTGACGTTCGACTTACCGACGATACCGACGATGCCACACATGCGACGCAACCCCTACTTAATGAATCTTGACTGAACCCAGCTTACTGAGGCGTTTTGGCCGGTAAGAGGTGTTCCTTGAACGGAAGATCAGCGGGTACGCTGATTCCGCTGGCCAGCCACTGACTGCTCCACCCCAAAATGAGGTTCTTGGACCAATCTGCAACCAATAGAAATTTTGGCACGAGTACCGACTCCTGCCACCACGAATCCTGCTGTACCGGCCCCAGGCTCAACAGCCCGACTGCCACGACCACCAGCAACGCACCACGCGCAGCGCCAAAGGCCATGCCGAGAAATCGATCGGTCCCGGAGAGGCCGGTGACACGTATCAACTCGCCAATAAGATAATTGACCATTGCCCCCACCAGCAGCGTGGCGATGAACATGATGGCGCAGCCCGCGATGACGCGGGCCGAAGGTGTCTCGATGTATCCGGCCAGGTAGACCGACAATGAACCGCCGAACATCCAGGCTACGACTCCTGCGATGATCCAGGTCAGCAACGACAGTGCTTCTTTTACGAAGCCGCGGCTTAGACTGATCAAAGCGGAGATGGCGACAATTGCAACAATCGCCCAATCAACCCAGGTAAATGGCACAGTGCAGCCTACGGACAGATGAGGCGGCGCATTTTAGCAGAGCGCTGGGCTGTCGGTAAGCTGTGATTGCGGCTGCTTTGCAAATCAATAGTTTGGGGCGAGCCAACGCGATTTCAAGCCCACCACAAAACGAATGTGGGAGCTGGCTCGCCTTCGATGGGGCCGGCACATTCAACATCACTGTTGATTGATCCGGCGTCATCGCAGGCAAGCCAGCTCCCACGTTTGGCTTGCATCCCTACCAAGTGCTGGCGGTATCAGCCGCGCTCAGGCTGGAAGCGGGTCACAAAACCCTTGAGGTTCTGCTGGCGATCCAGCAAGTCCCGCAGGCGATCCGCTTCGGCACGCTCGATCAACGGCCCGACAAACACGCGGTTCTTGCCGTCGGCGCTACGGATATAGGCGTTATAGCCCTGGCTACGCAGCTTCTTTTGCAAGGCGTCGGCGCCCTCGCGGCTGCCCAGGCTGGCCACTTGAATCGACCAACTGATCGGCAAGCCATTCGGATCGATACGACTCTGGCCCACATCCGGCTTGCCCGGTGCGGCGGGCTGCGGTGCTACCGGCTTGGGCGCAGGTGCAGGCGCGACAGGCTTCGCAGCGGGTGCCGGCTTGACCACTGGCACGCTTGGCTGCACCGGCATCGACGGTGCTTGCTGCGCAGCCACTTCATCATCCGTCGGCACAGGCTCTTCTTCCGGCAAGGCCTGGGGCTCAGGCACGACCACAGGCTCGACCTGAACCTGCGGCACCGCCGGGGCTTGTGGCGCGGCCGGAGCCTCAACCACGACCTGGCGCGCTTCGTCCTGACGAGAAAACAGCATCGGCAGGAAAATCACCGCCAGCGCTACCAGAACCAAGGCTCCGACCATTCGCTGCTTGTACGCGCTATCCAGTAATGCCATGTGCAGCTTCCTCCGTGGAGCGCCGGGCTAACCACTCAAGCGCCTCGGCAACGCAATAAAATGACCCGAACAATAGAATTTCATCGTCGGGCGTAGCAACGGCGCACTGCGCTTCAAGGGCCTCGGTGACGCTTGTATACGACGCCACAGGTGCACCAAGGTTCTGCAACGCCAGTTCCAGCTCAGCAGCCGGGCGACTACGCGAAGTATCCAGCGGCGCCACAGCCCAGGCCTGGACGCTGCCCAACAAGGGCGCGACCACGCCATCCAGGTCCTTGTCCGCCAGCAGACCGAATACGGCAAGACGACGACCGACCTGCGGCGTGCGTGAAAGGCGCTGAGCCAGGTACTCGGCCGCATGGGGGTTGTGCCCCACATCCAACAGCAAGTTCAGGCGCTTGCCCTGCCATTCGAACGCACGACGATCCAGGCGCCCTACCACGCGAGTCGCCAGCAATGTGGCAGCAATCTGCTCGGCATTCCACGGCAGATCCAGCAGCAGATAGGCTTGCAGCGCGAGCGCGGCGTTTTCCAATGGCAGGTTCAATAGCGGCAGGTCACGCAGTTCCACCGCCTGGCCACGGGCATCGAGCCCACGCCATTGCCAGTGCTGCTCACCGATCTCAAGATTGAATTCGCGGCCGCGCAGGAAGAACGGGCAACCCAGCTCGCGCACCTTGTCCAGCAGGGTATGCGGCGGATTTAGGTCACCACACAGCGCAGGCTTGCCCTGGCGGAAGATCCCGGCTTTTTCATAAGCCACGGACTCACGGGTGTTACCCAGGTAGTCGGCGTGGTCCACGCCAATGCTGGTGACCAGCGCCAGGTCGGCATCCACCACATTGACCGTGTCCAGACGCCCGCCCAGACCGACTTCCAGCACCACCACATCCAGTTGCGCACGCTCAAACAGCCAGAACGCCGCCAGGGTGCCCATCTCGAAATAAGTCAGGGAAATCTCGCCTCGGCCCGCATCGAGTGCGGCGAAGGCTTCGCAGAGTTGCGTATCAGTGGCTTCGACGCCATTGAGTTGCACCCGCTCGTTGTAACGCAGCAGGTGCGGGGAATTATAGACGCCAACTTTCAGCCCTTGGGCCTGGAGCAGCGCCGCGACAAAGGCACAGGTAGAGCCTTTGCCGTTGGTGCCGGTTACCGTGATCACGCGCGGCGCCGGACGACCCAACCCGAGGCGGGCCGCTACCTGTTGCGAACGCTCCAGGCCCATGTCGATGGCGGAGGGATGCAACTGCTCAAGGTAGGCAAGCCATTCGCCCAGGGTGCGCTGGGTCATAGGTTTGCAGGCACCGGCGGCACCACAATCGGCTCGACTTTAGGCGCGACGTAGACAGGCGTAGGCAGGCCCATCATTTGCGCCAGCAGGTTGCCCAGGCGCGGGCGCAGCTCACTGCGCGGGATGATCAGGTCGATAGCACCGTGCTCCAGCAGGAACTCGCTGCGCTGGAAACCTTCGGGCAGCTTTTCGCGTACGGTCTGCTCGATCACGCGCGGGCCGGCAAAGCCGATCAGGGCCTTTGGCTCGCCGACGATCACATCACCCAGCATTGCCAGGCTGGCGGAAACACCGCCGTAGACCGGGTCAGTGAGCACGGAGATGAACGGGATGCCTTCTTCGCGAAGACGCGCCAGTACCGCGGAAGTCTTGGCCATTTGCATCAGGGAAATCAGGGCTTCTTGCATACGAGCCCCACCGGAGGCGGCGAAGCAGATCATCGGGCAACGGTTTTCCAGGGCATAGTTGGCCGCGCGGACAAAGCGCTCACCGACGATGGCCCCCATGGACCCCCCCATGAAGGAGAACTCAAACGCCGACACCACAACTGGCATGCCGAGCAATTTGCCGCTGACGGAAATCAGCGCGTCTTTCTCGCCGGTCTGCTTCTGCGCACCGACCAAGCGGTCCTTGTACTTCTTGCTGTCACGGAACTTGAGACGGTCAACTGGCTCCAGATCAGCGCCCAGTTCGTTGCGGCCGTCAGCATCCAGGAAAATGTCGATGCGGTCGCGCGCGCCAATACGCATGTGGTGGTTGCACTTGGGGCAAACGTCCAGGGTCTTTTCAAGCTCGGGGCGATACAGCACCGCGTCGCAGGATGGGCACTTGTGCCACAGACCTTCAGGAACCGAGCTTTTCTTCACCTCGGAACGCATGATCGAAGGGATCAGTTTGTCTACTAACCAGTTGCTCATGCTTTCTTTCTCCAGTACCGGTGGCTTGAACACAGCCCCGCGTATGCCCTTGAGCTAAATTCATATGTGGCGATGACACATGCTGGACGGGGTCAGACGTTCGACCGGCCATTTCCTGCATGCACCCTCAGCCTTCCAGACAACCTGCCAGCGCAGGGTTGCCACTTCATTTCCGGGCCACCCACAGGCGGCGCCGGGCTGTTTTACACAGTGGTAGTTATGGACGGCGGCAGACTGCCAGCCGTCACATCCCACCACCGCTGTTGCGCACGGCCCGCATGAATGCGCGAATCTTGCTGTGGTCCTTGATGCCCTTGCCCTGCTCTACCCCACCACTGACATCCACGGCATACGGCCGAACCTGTTCGATCGCGGCTGCGATATTCGCAGGGTTGAGCCCGCCAGCCAGGATGATCGGTTTGCTCAAATCTTCGGGAATCAGCGACCAATCAAACGCCTCGCCGGTTCCGCCGGGCACGCCTTCGACGTAGGTGTCGAGCAGAATCCCGCGAGCGCCACCATAGGCGGCACACGCCGCCGCGATATCATCCCCGGCCTTGACGCGCAACGCCTTGATATACGGGCGCTGATAGCTTTCACATTCTTCCGCCGTTTCGTCGCCATGGAACTGCAGCATGTCCAACGGTACGGCATCCAGGGTTTCGTTGAGCTCACACCGGCTGGCGTTGACGAACAGACCCACGGTGGTCACGAACGGCGGCAATGCGGCAATGATCGCCCGCGCCTGCAACACATTCACCGCCCGCGGGCTCTTGGCGTAAAACACGAAACCGATGGCATCCGCGCCCGCCTCGACCGCCGCCAGCGCGTCTTCTATGCGGGTAATCCCGCAAATCTTGCTGCGAACGGCTGACATGTCGTGAAAACCTCGGGGTTGGAACCAGAAAGTCCCGGATGGTAACAAAAGCTTTTCCGGGCGTCAGCCGCCAAGTTCGCTGAAACCTGTGAGGAAGTGTGGCCCGATGAAACGTTCCGGCAATTCAAACTCGTCGCGGTACTCCACATCTACCAGGTACAGACCGAACGGATGTGCCGTGACCCCGCCCGTGCGGCGAATTCGGCTTTCCAGTACTTCCTTGGCCCACTCCACCGGGCGCTCGCCCGTGCCGATAGTCATCAGCACCCCGGCAATGTTTCGAACCATATGGTGCAGGAAGGCCCCGGCGCGAATATCCAGCACAATCATCTTGCCGTGACGGGTCACCCGCAAATGGTGGACCTCCTTGATCGGCGACTTGGCCTGGCACTGGCCGGCACGAAACGCGCTGAAATCATGCACGCCCACCAGGTGCTGCGCCGCTTCGGCCATGCGCTCGGCATCCAGCGGGCGGTGGTTCCAGGTAATTTCTTCGTTGAGGTGCGCCGGGCGGATCTGATCGTTGTAGATCACGTAGCGATAACGCCGGGCGATCGCCTTGAAGCGTGCATGAAAGTGCGCCGGCATCACCTTGGCCCAGCTGACACTGACGTCATGGGGCAGATTGATATTGGCGCCCATCACCCAAGCTTTCATTGACCGTTCAGCCTGGGTGTCGAAGTGCACTACCTGGCCGCAGGCGTGCACGCCGGCGTCGGTGCGCCCGGCGCACATCAGCGATACCGGCGAATCGGCGACTTTGGACAGGGCCTTTTCCAGGGTTTCCTGCACCGTCAGCACACCGGAGGCCTGGCGCTGCCAGCCGCGATAGCGCGAGCCTTTGTATTCCACGCCAAGGGCGATGCGGTAAAAGCCTGCGGCCGCCATTTCGGCGGCCGCGTTATCTATATTTGCCAAGAACTGAGAGCCTGATGAGTTGCGCAGAGGGGGTCATTATGCCGGTTTGTGTGGGAGCCCACAAAAGCAAAACGGCGCCCCGAAGGGCGCCGCTGCTTTAACAGTCGACGATCACGCCAGCCGGTCGAGCATTTCCTTAGCCTCGCCGCGCTGGGTCTCATCACCTTCGGTCAGCACTTCGGAGAGGATGTCCCGCGCGCCGTCCGCATCGCCCATGTCGATATAGGCTTGGGCCAGGTCAAGCTTGGTGGCCACCTCATCCGTGCCGGAGAGGAAGTCGAATTCCGGCTCATCATCGCCCAGTGCCGCGTCTTCCGCGGTAAAGGACGGCTCGATGGACGGATGTTCCAGGCTCTGGGACAGGCGGTCCAGTTCGGCATTGACGTCATCCAGCTCCGACGCAAAAGCATCAGGCTTGGCGCTTGCTTGCGGCTCATCGGCCAGGGACAGGTCGAAATCTTCCGGCAGATCGAAATCGTCCAGCGCCGCAGGGGTCAGGGTCGGCGGCTCGACAGCAGGTACGTCCTTCATCTGCTCGTCCAGGCCCGAGAGGAAGTCGTCATCGGATTGCGCCGAAGCCGGTGCATCAGGTTGCAGGTCCAGGTCGAAGTCCGACAGATCATCCGGAGCGGCCTTGGCTTCAGTCTGCTGCTGCAGGAGCGACTCGAATGTCTGCTGATCGTCCTTGACCTCAGCCGGGGATGCCGCTTCCAGATCGTCCAGGCTCAAATCGAAATCGGTGTCGAAGGTCTCTGGCGCAGGCTCAGCCGGCTTGTCTTCGAGCAAATCCTTGACGTATTGAGCGTCCAGCGCGGCGGCGGCAACCGCAGCGCTGACGCCCGCCGCCAAAACGGCCATGGCCGGGAAGCGGCTTTTGAGCTGCTCGACCTGGGCGTGGTTTTCACCATTGGCTACCAGTTGACGCTCTTGGGTGACGAAGCCGTCCTTGTCGCTTTGCAGGCCGTAGACTTCCATCAGCTTCAAACGCAGGTCGCTGCGCTTGGGCTCATGCTTAATTGCCTGCTCCAGCACATCGGCGGCCTGGTTCAGGTGGCCACGGTCGATATGGGATTGGGCCTGGGCCAGTGAATCGCTGGAGTTTGCCGGGGCCACAGCAACAGCCAGCGGCGCAAGTACAGAGGCAACGGTCGGCACAACAACTGCCGGCTCAACGGCTGGGGCCGCTGCTGGAGCGGCGGCCAACTTGACGCTTGGCGGCGGCACTTCCAGGCCTTCGAAACTGTCCGGCGGCAGGTCGTGGTCGATGTTGGAGGCGAACTCCGGCTCTTCAGCCAGGGCCCGCGCCATGCGCAGGTGCTTTTCCTCTTCGCGGCGAGCATTGCGATGGCGCGCCCACAACAGCAGGAGCAACAGCACCAACAAAATAGCCGCACCGCCGAGCACACCGAGCACGGCGGGGCTAGTCAGCAGGTCGTTGAATTTGCCCTCGGTGGTGGCAGGCGCTGCATCAGCTTTGACCGGTTCAGCCGCTGGCACAGGCGCTGCTGTCGCTGCTGTCGCTGCATCGGGCACTGAAGGGGCAGCAGCCGGCTCACCCGCCAACTGAGCCGGCATTGCTGCAGTGGCCGGAGCGACCGGAGCCCCCTTTTCAGCCTGTAAACGGGCAAGCTGATCGTTTTTCAGTTGAATCAGTTTTTGCAGCTTGTCCAACTGGCTTTGCAGGTCGGCCGCACGGCTTTTCAGCTCTTCGTTGTCGCGACGAGTGGTGTCCAGTTGCTCCTGGGTCATTGCCAGTTTGTCGCTCAGAACCGCGCTGTCGCCAGCCTTGCCTTTGGCGCCCTTCTTGGCCGCCTCGGCCGAAACCAGGCTCAAGTTGTCCTTAGCGTTGGTAGTCGCTGGCGCGTTGCCAGCTTGGGCGCGCTTGGTGGCGTCCAGTTGCTGCTTACCCGCCGCAGGGTTGGTGGCGACGCGCCGACCCTGGCGCCAGGCGTTATTCTGCGCGCGGACTTCGGCTATCGCCTGGGGTTGCGGCAGCGCGGTGCTTTCTACGGTATCTGGCAGGCGCAGGACCTGGCCGGTTTTCAGGAGGTTGATATTGCCGTCGATAAACGCGCCCGGGTTGAGCGCCTGGATCGCCAGCATCGTCTGCTGGACCGAGCCGCCATTGCGATTCTTCGCGGCAATTTCCCACAAGGTGTCGCGGGAGGTGGTGGTGTACTGCGCCGGCTTGCTCACGGCTGGCGCGGTGCTGGCAGGCGCCGCCACACGCGGGGCAGGTGCGGCGGCCGTCGGTGCCCGCTGGTCGAATTTGGCCGGGTCGAGCAATACGCTGTAATCGCGCATCAGACGGCCATTGGGCCATTGCACCTGCAGCAGAAAGCGTACGTAGGATTCCGGCAGCGGCTTGCTTGAGGTGACACGCACCACGCTGCGGCCATTGGGATTGACCACCGGGGTAAACGTCAGGTCATTGAGGAACGCCTGGCGATCGACGCCCGCGTCCACAAACGCCTGAGATGAGGCCAGGCTCGGCGTGATCTCGGAAGCCGTGAGGCCACCGACATCGAGCAATTCGATCTCCACCGCCAACGGCTGGTTCAACTTCGACTTGAGGGTCATCTCCCCCAGCTGCAGCGCCTGCGCCATACCGGAGGACAGCGCCGAGGCGGCCGCTATTGCTAACACCAGTTTGCGAACTTGAACCATAGCCTCATCCTTTGTTTGAACACTCCCCGGCCTGCGAGAAGGTTGGTAACCGCTGCCATAAGGCATGGCGAGCCGATAGGTTACCGACGCGCTTCTGTTCTGCTTTGGACCAAGCATAGCGCCTGGCTAGAATCAATCTACAAATTGCCGCCAAGTATCTTTTACACAAGGTCTTTTATCAACAACTGCGCCAACTGCACGGCGTTCAGTGCGGCGCCTTTGCGTACGTTATCTGACGTCAGCCACAGATTTAGTTCCGCCGGGTCATCCACACCCTTACGGACCCGCCCTACATAAATAACATCCTGGCCTACCGCGTCGCCCACTGCGGTGGGATAGTCCCCCTCATCCACGAGCTCTATACCTGGAGCTGTGTCGAGTGCGCGGTTCACGGCGGCGAGATCGACCGCTGCGCCCAATTGCAGAGACACAGTCAGGCTATCGCCAAAAAACACCGGTGCTTGAACGCAAGTTGCGGAAATCTTTAGCAAAGGTAATTCCAGCACTGCACGCAGTTCATGGACCAGGCGTTTTTCCAAGGCTGTATGACCCTGGGCGTCTGGCGCGCCGACTTGCGCCAACACATTGAAGGCGACCTGACGATCAAAGAACGTCGGTTCCAGCGGGCGCATGTTCAGCAGCTCGGCGGTTTGCCGTGCGAGCTCGCTGACCGCCTCGCGCCCCTGGGCCGACATTGCCAGGTTGGCGGTGACGCTCACGCGTTGGATATCCAACAGGCCACGCAAGGGCGCCAGTACCACCGCCAGGTTGGTCGCCGATGGGCTTGGGCTGCCGAGCTGGAACGGTTTTTTCAGGCCATCAAGCACATGGGCGTTGACTTCCGGCACCACTTGCGGCGCTTGCGCGGCCGGCAAGGCGCCAGACAAGTCGATCACCGAGCAACCCGCCGCGGTGGCACACGGGGCGAAACTCAAGGTAACCGCCGGTCCCGCCGCAAAAAAAGCCAGTTGCACTTTGCTGAAGTCGAACTCATCGACTTCCCTCACCCGCACGTTCTTGCCGCGAAACGGCACGGATGCGCCAGCCGAGTTGTTGCCCGCCAGCAAATGCAGAGTGCCCACCGGGAAGCTCAACTCTTCAAGGATCTGCACCAGGGTTTCGCCAACGGTGCCGGTGGCGCCGATTACGGCGATATCAAAGGTCTGGGTCATGAGGGCTGCCTCGGGCATTGCGGGGAGCGGCACTTTACCGGGTGGTGGGGGGGTGAGGCAATTAACCCAGCGTTTGTGGTGTGACTGATGGCCTCTTTGCAAGCAAGCCCGCCCCCACATTCGATCGAGTTAAATGCAATCAAATGTGGGGCTTGCCCGCAAAGAGGCCCGAAAGCACAACAAAAAAAAACCGCGCCTGTCACCAGAACGCGGGTTTCTCATCTTGCCTCAAGCGATCAACGCTCCAGCAGAATCCGCAGCATACGACGCAACGGCTCAGCCGCGCCCCACAGCAGCTGGTCGCCAACGGTGAACGCGCCCAGGTACTGGGTGCCCATGTTCAGCTTGCGCAGACGACCCACCGGCACATTCAGGGTACCCGTGACCTTGGTGGGGCTCAGCTCCTGCATGCTGATATCACGGGTGTTCGGGACCAGCTTGACCCACGGATTGTGCTGGCTGATCAGCCCTTCGATATCGGCAATCGGCACATCTTTGTTCAGCTTGATGGTCAGCGCCTGGCTGTGGCAGCGCATCGCGCCGATGCGCACGCAGATGCCATCCACTGGGATCGGGCTCTTGAAGCGACCGAGGATCTTGTTGGTCTCGGCCTGGGCCTTCCACTCTTCGCGGCTCTGGCCGTTCGGCAGTTCTTTGTCGATCCATGGGATCAGGCTGCCAGCCAATGGCACGCCGAAGTTCTCAGTCGGGTACGCATCGCTGCGCATGGATTCGGCCACACGACGGTCGATATCGAGGATCGCGCTGGCCGGGTCCGCCAGTTGATCGGCGACGGCTGCGTGGGTCGCGCCCATTTGCTTGATCAGTTCACGCATGTTCTGCGCGCCGGCACCGGAGGCCGCCTGATAGGTCATGGCGCTCATCCACTCGACCAGGCCGGCTTCAAACAAACCGCCCAGGCCCATCAGCATCAGGCTGACGGTGCAATTGCCGCCGATGTAGTTCTTGGTGCCGGCGTCCAGTTGCTGGTCGATGACCTTGCGGTTCACCGGGTCCAGGACGATTACCGCGTCATCCTGCATACGCAGGCTCGAGGCGGCGTCGATCCAGTAGCCCTGCCAGCCGGCTTCGCGCAGCTTGGGGAAGACTTCGCTGGTGTAGTCGCCACCCTGACAGGTCAGAATCACGTCGAGGGTCTTCAGCTCTTCAATATTGTAGGCGTCTTTGAGCGGGGCAACATCCTTGCCCACGGACGGCCCTTGGCCACCCACGTTCGAAGTGGTGAAAAACACCGGCTCAATAAGATCGAAATCCTGCTCTTCCAGCATCCGCTGCATGAGCACGGAACCGACCATACCGCGCCAACCGATCAGACCTACACGTTTCATCGCAACTACACCTTGTTAAAAAGTGGGCCGCCTTGCAGCAACAACTGCAAGCGGGCCAAAGAGATTACAGATTCCGCAGCGCGGCGACTACTGCGTCGCCCATTTCTTGCGTACCGACCTTGGTGCAACCCTGCGACCAGATGTCGCCAGTGCGTAAACCCTGGTCCAGCACCAGGCTCACGGCTTTCTCGATGGCGTCTGCGGCGTCGCTCAGGTTGAAGCTGTAACGCAACATCATCGACACCGACAGAATCGTCGCCAGCGGGTTGGCAATGCCCTGGCCCGCGATGTCCGGCGCCGAGCCGTGGCAAGGCTCGTACATGCCCTTGTTGTTGGTGTCCAGGGACGCCGACGGCAGCATGCCGATGGAACCGGTGAGCATCGACGCCTGGTCGGACAGAATGTCGCCGAACAGGTTGTCGGTGACGATCACGTCGAACTGCTTCGGCGCGCGCACCAGTTGCATGGCGGCGTTGTCGACGTACATGTGGCTCAGTTCGACGTCCGGGTAGTCCTTGGCCACTTCTTCAACAATTTCGCGCCACAGCTGGCTGGAAGCCAATACGTTGGCTTTATCCACCGAGCAAACCTTTTTGCCGCGCACGCGGGCCATGTCGAAACCGACACGGGCGATACGACGGATTTCGCTCTCGCTGTACGGCAGCGTGTCGTAGGCCTGGCGCTCACCATTCTCCAACTCACGCACGCCGCGTGGCGAGCCGAAATAGATACCGCCGGTCAGCTCACGCACGATCAGGATATCCAGGCCCGCCACCACTTCCGGCTTGAGGCTCGACGCGTCGGCCAGTTGCGGGTAGAGGATCGCCGGGCGCAGGTTGCCGAACAGGCCCAGTTGCGCGCGGATTTTCAGCAGACCGCGCTCAGGGCGGATGTCACGTTCGATCTTGTCCCATTTCGGGCCACCCACGGCGCCGAGCAGTACGGCGTCAGCCGCGCGAGCGCGGTCCAGGGTTTCGTCGGCCAGCGGCACGCCGTGCTTGTCGATGGCCGCACCGCCGATCACGTCGTGGCTCAGTTCAAAGCCCAGGCTGTACTTGCTGTTGGCGAGTTCCAGGACCTTGACCGCTTCGGCCATGATCTCCGGACCAATACCGTCGCCAGGGAGAATCAGAATCTGCTTGCTCATGCGTTCCTCATTTCATCAAGCGACCCGCCCGTGGGCAGGTCGGGGAAAATCAATCAGCGTTCGGCCCAGACCACCAGCACGTCGGTGCTGAAGGTGCCGTCGGCCTGAATTTCGTAGTAATCGCGCACTTCCTGGCCCATCGCCGTTTGCAGCTCGAGGATTGCGGCGCGCAATACCGCTGGCGTGCGCATGCGCTCGACCCACGAGGTGTATTCCAGGCGCAGGCGCTGACGGCTGCTGTTGCGTACGTGCAAACCGGCTTCGCTGAGCTGACGCATCCATTCGGCGGCGGAGTAATCACGCACGTGGCTGGTGTCGCGCAGTACTTCGACGGTTTGCAGGTAAGTGTCCAACAGCGGGCTGCCCGGTGACAAGACGTCCACGAAGGCCACCACGCCGCCTGGCTTGAGCACCCGGCGTACTTCACGCAGGGCCAGGCCGAGGTCGCTCCAGTGGTGGGCCGAATAGCGGCTGAACACGTAGTCGAACTCGCCGTCGGCGAACGGCAGGCGTTCAGCGGCGCCCTGTACGGTGCGAATGTTGTCCAGGCCGCGGTCTACAGCTGCGCCGGCGACTACGTCGAGCATCTGTTGGGAGAGGTCGTAGGCCACGACTTCTTTGACCAGCGGCGCCACGTGAAAACTGACATGACCGGCGCCGCAGCCCAAATCCAGCAGTCGCGCACTGCCCTGCCCGGCCAGTTCGGCCTGGAGCAGCGCGAATTCGGTGCCTTGGGCGTGCACGGCACTGCTCAGGTAGGCCGAGGCTTGCTCACCGAATTGTTTTTGCACGACTTGGGTGTGGGCGGTGCGTGTCATGGTGGTTTTCCTTGGGACTTGTGTTGTTTTTACTGCCGCTTTCGCGAGCCAGTCCGGCTTACATAGAATCAGGCATCGCGAAACAACCATGGCTGGCTAGCCCGGTGCTTGGCCTCAAACGCGGCAATCGCATCACCGTCCTGCAAGGTCAGGCCGATATCGTCCAGGCCGTTGATCAGGCAGTGCTTACGGAAGGCATCGACTTCAAAGTGATACACCTTGCCGTCCGGACGGGTCACGGTTTGCGCGGCCAGGTCAACCGTCAACTGGTAGCCCACATCGGCTTCCACTTGTTTGAACAGTTCGTCGACTTCTTCATCGGTGAGGATGATCGGCAACAAGCCGTTCTTGAAGCTGTTATTGAAGAAGATGTCGGCATAGCTCGGCGCGATGATGCTGCGAAAGCCATATTCTTCCAGCGCCCACGGCGCGTGTTCACGGCTGGAGCCGCAGCCGAAGTTTTCCCGGGCGAGCAACACGCTGGCGCCTTGGTAGCGTTCGGCGTTGAGCACGAAATCCTTGTTCAACGGACGCTTGGAGTTGTCCTGGTAGGCGTAGCCCACGTCCAGGTAGCGCCACTCGTCGAACAGGTTCGGGCCGAAACCGGTGCGCTTGATCGACTTCAAGAACTGCTTGGGGATGATCTGGTCGGTGTCCACGTTGGCACGGTCCAACGGCGCGACTAAACCTGTGTGTTGTGTAAAAGCACGCATCGGGTATTCCTCAGATCAATTCGCGAACGTCGATGAAACGACCGTTGACGGCAGCCGCAGCGGCCATGGCCGGGCTGACCAGGTGGGTGCGCCCACCGGCACCCTGGCGCCCTTCGAAGTTACGGTTGGAGGTGGACGCGCAATGCTCGCCCGACTCCAAACGGTCCGGGTTCATCGCCAGGCACATCGAGCAGCCCGGCTCACGCCATTCAAAGCCGGCCTCGAGGAAAATCTTGTCCAGGCCTTCCGCCTCGGCTTGCGCCTTCACCAGGCCCGAACCTGGCACCACGATGGCTTGCTTGATGGTCGAAGCGACTTTGCGGCCTTTGGCGATCACCGCTGCAGCGCGCAGGTCTTCGATCCGAGAATTGGTGCAGGAACCGATGAACACGCGATCCAGTTGAATGTCGGTAATCGCCTGGTTGGCTTTCAGACCCATGTACTTCAAGGCGCGCTCAATGGAACCGCGCTTGACCAGGTCGACCTCTTTGGCCGGGTCTGGCACGTTCTGATCGACGGCCAGAACCATTTCCGGCGAAGTGCCCCAACTGACTTGCGGTTTGATCTGGGCAGCGTCGAGTTCAACCACAGTGTCGAACACTGCATCGGCGTCGGACACCAGGTCTTTCCAGGCTTCTACCGCAGCATCCCAATCGGCGCCTGCTGGCGCGAACGGACGGCCTTTTACGTAGTCGACGGTCTTCTCGTCCGCCGCCACCATGCCCACACGGGCACCGGCTTCGATGGACATGTTGCAGATGGTCATGCGGCCTTCGATGGACAGGTCGCGAATCGCACTGCCAGCGAACTCGATGGCATGGCCGTTACCGCCGGCGGTGCCAATCTTGCCAATTACCGCCAGCACGATGTCTTTAGCGGTCACGCCGAACGGCAATTTGCCCTCAACGCGCACCAGCATGTTCTTCATCTTTTTGGCGACCAGGCACTGGGTGGCGAACACATGTTCAACCTCAGAAGTACCGATGCCGTGGGCCAAGGCGCCAAACGCGCCGTGGGTGGAGGTATGGGAGTCGCCGCAAACCACGGTCATGCCAGGCAAGGTCGCGCCCTGCTCCGGGCCGATCACGTGGACGATACCTTGACGCACGTCATTCATCTTGAATTCGGTGATGCCATATTCGTCGCAGTAGTCGTCGAGGGTCTGCACCTGCAAACGCGACACGGTGTCGACGATGGCGTCGATGCCGCCCTTGCGCTCAGGGGTGGTCGGTACGTTGTGGTCCGGGGTAGCGATGATCGAGTCGACGCGCCAGGGCTTGCGCCCGGCCAGTCGCAGGCCTTCGAACGCTTGGGGCGAGGTCACTTCATGGATGATGTGACGGTCGATATAGATCAGCGACGAGCCATCGTCGCGCCGTTTCACTTCATGGGAATCCCAAAGCTTGTCGTAAAGCGTTTTGCCGGCCATCAGTCGGTCCTCATCATCGGTGCTTCTATACGCCGGGTTTTTCAATAACCCTTTGGCTTGTGAGGCTGATGGTATGGCGCTACATTAAATAACTCAAATTCATATTTTTTATGCTTTGGATTACCAACTGGAATACCACCATGGACCTGGCCAACCTCAATGCTTTTATCGCCATCGCCGAGACTGGCAGCTTCTCCGGCGCCGGTGAACGCCTGCACCTGACCCAACCCGCCATCAGCAAACGCATTGCCGGCCTGGAGCAACAACTAAAGGTGCGATTGTTCGACCGCCTGGGTCGTGAAGTCGGCCTGACGGAAGCCGGGCGGGCCCTGCTGCCGCGCGCCTATCAGATCCTCAATGTGCTGGACGACACGCGCCGCGCACTCACTAACCTGACCGGCGAAGTCAGCGGTCGCCTGACCCTGGCCACCAGCCACCATATCGGCCTGCACCGCCTGCCGCCTGTGCTACGCACCTTTACCCGGGAATACCCCAATGTGGCGCTGGATATTCAGTTCCTCGATTCGGAAGTGGCCTACGAAGAAATCCTCCACGGCCGCGCCGAAGTGGCAGTAATTACCCTGGCGCCCGATCCGCACAACCTTGTACGTGCCACCCCGGTGTGGGACGACCCACTGGATTTCGTGGTGGCGCCGGAGCACAGCCTGATCAGCAATGACCGCGTCAACCTGGCCGATATCGCCGGCCATCCGGCGGTTTTCCCGGGCGGCAACACCTTTACTCACCATATTGTCAGCCGGCTGTTCGAGGCCCAGGGCCTCACGCCGAACATCGCAATGAGCACTAACTATTTGGAAACTATCAAGATGATGGTGTCGATCGGCCTGGCCTGGAGCGTTTTACCGCGCACTATGCTCGATGAGCAGGTGGCAAGTATCGCTTTGCCGGGCATACAGCTCAGTCGCCAGCTAGGCTATATCGTGCACACCGAAAGGACGCTGTCGAACGCTGCGCGGGCTTTCATGAGCCTATTGGATGCACAGGTCGATCTGCCAGGGATACCGGCATGACACTGTGCGGCCTCAAGGTCTGAAAAAACCGCGCTTTACGCCCATCGAGCCAAGGCCCTTTGATAATGCGCAACCCCCCCGATTCCGTGCCACCCCTGCCCCGCATCTACGCCCTTGATCCTCAACAGGCGGAGCAAAGCTGGGACAGTGCCCCGCAGTTGCTGGCAGCGCTCAATGCCGCCCGGCTAGGTGCATGGTGCTGGGAGATCGACAGCGGCAGGATAAGCTGGTCGCGGGGCACCCAGGCGCTGTTCGGCTTTGACCCGCGCCAACCACTGCCCAAGGACCTGGATTATCTCGACCTGCTGGCGCCACAGGATCGCGCCCGAGTGGTGCGGGCCTTTCACGCCGTACTGGCCGGCGAGCCATTCGAGCAAGCCATGCACCACCACATCCAGTGGCCGGACGGCACCCATCACTGGCTGGAAATCAACGGCAGCCTGGCGCCAGATAAAGCCGGTCGGCGCCGCATGATCGGGGTGATCCGCGAGACCACCCGCCAGCGCGAACGCGAGCACGCCCTCAGCCACTCCGAAAAACGCTTTGCCACCTTGTTCCACCTGTGCCCCAACATGGTATTACTGACCCGCCAGTGCGACGGTTTGATCAGCGAAGCCAACCAATATTTCGAAATGCTCTTTGGCTGGCCGCTGGCCGACGCCATTGGCCGCACCACCCTGGAGCTCGGCCTGTGGCGCCGCCCGGAGCAACGTGCGTTGCTGGTCAAGGCCACGCAGCGCAAGGGCCGGCCCATTACCATGGAGGTGCAGTTTTGTGCCAGCAACGGCCAGGTCCACGATGGCACCCTCAGCGCACAAAAGGTCGAGTTGGAAGGTGAGGCGTATTTACTCAGCACCTTTCTCGACACCACCGAGCGCAAAAACGCCGAGCAAGCCCTCAAGGACAGCCAGGAACGCCTCGACCTGGCCCTGGATTCTGCGCAACTGGGCACCTGGGACTGGCACATCCCCACCGGCATGCTCTACGGCTCGGCACGCTCCGCCCAATTGCACGGTCTGCCGCCCGAACCGTTCCATGAGTCCTTCGACGCGTTTTTCGAAGGCATGCCCCATGAAGAACGCGACAGCATGCGCAACGCCTACCGCACCCTGCGCGAGGGCCCTGCCGGCAACTATCAACTGACCTACCGCGTGCCCATGGTAGACGGCAGCTCGCGCTACCTTGAAAGCCGTGCCCGCCTCTATCGCGATGATAAAGGCGCGCCGCTGCGAATGGCCGGCACCTTACTGGACATCACGGACCAAGTGGAGCGCGAACAACGCCTGACCGCCTCCGAAGAAAAATTCGCCAGCCTGTTCCAGGCCAGCCCGGATCCAATCTGCGTGACCTGCCTGGACAGCGGCGTGTTTATGGAGATCAACCCTGCCTTTACCCAGACCTTTGGCTGGACCGCCGCTGAGGTGATCGACAAAAGTGCCGAGCAGATCGGCCTGTGGGACGAGTCGAGCAAACGCCTGCAGCGAATCGAGCGGGTAATCCGCGAGCAGACGCTGAGCAATGTGGCGATCGTGGCGCATCACAAAAACGGACAAAGCCTGACGTGCGTGATTTCCAGCCGCTTGATCAAGGTCGGCGACCAGCCATGCATCGTCACCACGCTGCGGGACATCACTCAGCAACAACGCTCGGAAGCTGCACTCAAGGCCAGCGAGGAAAAGTTCGCCAAGGCCTTCCATTCCAGCCCCGACGCGATTTCCATCACCGAGCGCGACACCGGCCGTTATGTGGAGGTCAATGACGGTTTCTGCCGCCTGACCGGCTATCGTGCCAAGGAAGCCATAGGCCTGACCCTTTACCAGATCGGCATCTGGGCCGATGAAAACCAACGCGCCGCGCTATTGGCCGAATTGCAGATCAAAGGCCGCATCCACCACCTGGAAATGCTCTGGCACAACAAACGCGGCGAGTTGCTGGCGGTGGAGGTCTCGGTGGAGCCCATCACCCTGAATGAAACCCCGTGCCTGCTGCTGACAGCACGGGACGTGAGCCTGCTGAAAAACGCCCAGGCACAGATCCGCCACCTGGCCTACCACGACCCGTTGACCAACCTGCCCAACCGCGCCCTGTTGATGGACCGCCTAAGCCAGCAAATTGCCCTGCTCAAGCGCCACAATTTGCGCGGTGCGCTGCTGTTCCTGGACCTTGACCACTTCAAACACATCAACGACTCCCTCGGCCATCCGGTCGGCGACTCGGTGCTGAAGATCGTCACCGCACGCCTGGAGGCCAGCGTGCGTATGGAAGACACCGTGGCGCGCCTGGGCGGCGATGAGTTCGTGGTGCTGCTCAGTGGGCTGGATGGTTCGCGCATGGAAGTCAGCAATCAGGTGCAAGAACTGGCCGATACCCTGCGCGAATTACTCTCGGAGCCGATGTTCCTCGATGGCCATCGTTTGCAGGTCACGCCGAGTATTGGCGTGGCGCTGATTCCCGACCACGGCACCACGCCGGCGGACTTGCTCAAGCGCGCCGACATCGCCCTGTATCGCGCCAAGGACTCAGGGCGCAACACCACGCAGATGTTCCATAACAGCATGCAAAAAACCGCCAGCGAACGCCTGCGCATGGAGACCGACCTGCGCCTGGCGCTGTCGCGCGGCGAGTTCAGCGTGCATTACCAGCCGCAAGTGGATGCACGCGGCAACAAGATCGTCGGCGCCGAGGCGTTGGTGCGCTGGCAGCACCCGCAACTGGGCGCGCAGTCACCGTCCGAATTCATCAAGGTACTGGAGGACAGCGGCCTGATCCTTGAAGTCGGTACCTGGATCCTTGATGAAGCCTGCGCGGCCTTTCAACAACTGGTCGCGGAAGGCCTGGTAGACCCGTTGAACTTCAGCCTGTGCGTGAACATCAGCCCTCGGCAGTTCCGCCAGAACGATTTTGTGGAGCGGGTGGAGCGCAGCCTCAAGCAGCACCAATTGCCGTTCAGTCTGCTGAAACTGGAAATCACCGAAGGCATTGTGATCCAGAACCTGGACGACACCATCATCAAAATGCGCCGCCTGAAAAAACTTGGCGTGAGCTTTGCGATGGATGACTTCGGCACCGGTTACTCATCGCTCACTTACCTCAAGCGCCTGCCGGTGGATGCGCTGAAGATCGACCAATCCTTTGTGCGTGACGCCACTCACGACCCCAACGACGCCGAAATCATTCGCGCCATTGTGGCGATGGCTCGCAGCCTCAACCTGGTGGTGATCGCCGAGGGTGTGGAAACCCAGGATCAACTGGCATTCCTGCAGGGCTTGGGTTGCCATTTGTACCAAGGCTATTGGCACAGCCGACCACTGCCGATGATCGGATTCAGGGAGCTGTTGATCGCCGACAAGGGTGGGGTTTAAACCAGTTTCAGTGCGCGGCCGCCCTTTTCCATCCAGCGCGAGTCGTTCAAGTCGCGCTTGGCGCCATATTCATCGACAGCGCCGTCGACAACGACCACGGAATGCCCGAAGTTCGCCAGAGTGCCTGGCACGCCTGACGCCAGTTCCTGCACGCTGCTCTGGCGAGTGAAGGCGTACAAGCCCAGACGGCGCAGCGCGTCGCCAGGCACCTCACCGTCATTCAGTGTTTTGAGGGCGACGTCAAACCCGGCACTGGCGCGGAATTCGTGGTCTTCCAACTGTGCACGCTTGGCGCTCGCGGCATAAAGGAACACGGCGTCGTCAACCAGCCCTTTATCCGTACCGTAGAAGTTAGCCGCCGCGCGTGCCATTTCCAGCTCGACATAGGTGAGGCGCACCGTGCAGCCATCGCGCATGGTAACGGTGAAACCGTCCGGCGTTTCGTCGACACGCTTGAAGATCCCCAAAGGGTTTTGCCCGTATTTCATCATCGCCGCCTTGATCGCCGACACCGTGACACAGTTACCTTCCACGCCTTGATAGAAACCGCCCCAGATATCGACTGGCTTGACGCCGACGGGGGGCGCCGGGAATTGCGCAGGCTTGGCGTTGGGCGCTCGGGCAACGTCCGCGGCAAGCTGGTAGCCATAGTCCTTTACGACGGCCTGTTTCTCACCGTCGCGATGCTTGATGCCATCCACTACCAAAGCGCTTGAATAGTTGAACGCAGGGGTGACGCCAACACGGGTCGGATCGCGCAGCTTGTCGGGCGAAACAACCCGTAGAAAGCCGGTCAGGCCCATCCCCTTCAAGACGTTGTAAGTGTGCTCTCCGCGCAAGGTGCTCGATAACGCTGCCTCGAACTGAGCATTGCGTTCAACTTGCTTGCGCTTGGTAAAGGCGGCCAGCATGAAATTGGCATCGCCGGTCATTTGAGTGTCTGGGCCTGAAAACCTTGAGGCTTCGGCAGTGCGCTGCAGCTCTCGCCGGGAAAAACTCACCTCAAAACCATCTTTCATGGTGACGTTGAACCCATTCTCCGTGGCCACGATTTTTTCAAACATCTCAAAGGGCGACTGGCCAAACCTGAGCATCATCATCTTGATCACGGCGGCATGGCTGCTCAGGTCGAATACTTCGCCAAACTTTCGCGAAGCCGCAGTGAAACCCTGCAACACCTCGGCGACCTGGGGGCGGACACTCGTCGTGACCTGGTCAGCCTTGGGCACGACGATCGGCGAGACGGGGGCTGTGGCCCTGCGGGGCTTCGGCGCACTGTCGCTCACCAGCGTATACATGTAGGTTCGATCGGGCGGGCTCTCCCTGCCAAAGCGGTGTGCCTTGCCGGCATAAATCAGCGACGAACCCGCGTCGTAGCTGTCTGCTACACCCACCCCTCCTTCGCTGACGACCGTCGCCGTGGGTACATACTGGAAATGGCCGGACAAGCCCATGCCCTTGAGCATGTTAAAGGTCGTCTCACCCTGTAAAGACTGGGTCAGGACCGCCTCAAAACTGGCTAGACCAACAGTGTTACCACTGCCCAACTGTTTGCGCTTGATGAACACAGCCAGCGCGAAATGAGCACTGCTCAATACATCGGCATCACTGCCGGTAAAACGCGATGCGACCGCCGCCTGTTGTAACTCCTGCTCGGAAAGGTGCAGCCTGAAACCGTCTTTCAGGATGACGTCATAACCATCACCGCTGCCCCTTACCTCGTTGAAAAAGTCAGCCGGACTCGATCCAAAAGTGAGCATCATCAGTTTGATGACTGCGCGGTGCGAACTCACATTGAAATACTCGCCGAAGCCACGCTCCGGCGCATCAAAGGTTGCGATGGGAAAGTTTTGTTGTTCTGAGTGGCTCGACAACGGCGTGACCATGGGCGTTAAGCGAGGAGAAGATTCAATGGCCGACGTACTCATATCATTAACTCTTAAATGAAATAGGTGGATGCGTCCTCGGCGGGAAACGCTAAAACTTCATAAACCCGTGTCTGAAATAAAAAAGCACGTTGAGGCTGCTGCAGATTAATCGGCCAGTTGAATCACCCACCTAAGCCTGCACAAGTGAGTCGTCTTTCGACCGTTCAAAGCGTGCATACAGTCAACGTGCTAAAACATGAACTACCGTTAAAGTGGCATCCCTGCGAACATTCCGTGGTGAGCCCTTGGCGGCTACATGGGTCAAATCGGACATTTATCGGCGTTATCAGACCAGCGCAATCGCCTGCCCACCTGTGGGCCGTTCGCCTCTGCGCCCGTAATACTCTTCACTTCCATCCACCACCGCAACCGAGTGCCCGCGTCTGTTGACCATACCGATCAACGACTTGTCGGCCAAGTCACGCGCCGACACGTGTTTCATATGATCCTTTAACCCCAAACGCTTGAGGCCCTCACCCGGCCCACGTTCATCCTCACGATCGTTAAGACTTCTTATGGCTGCATCAAAGCTTCTGTTCGCGAATCCATCGTTATTCTCTATTTGCGCACGCTTGGCAGAGCACGCAAAAAGGAAGTGTGCATCCTGGAGCATTTCCCGATCACTCATGGGAACAAAGGCAGCACCGCGAATAGCGCTGTCCAACTCAGACTTTTTCAAGGTCAACGCGAACCCATCGCGCATAACGACCTTATAACCGTCTGCAACCTTCTCAACAGACTTATAGATGTCCGTTGGGCTTTGGCCAAACTTTGCCATCGCCGCCTTGATCGCCGAGACCGTTACGCAGTTACCTTTGCTTCCCTGCCTAAAGCCATTCCAGATGTTGTTGGGTTTTGCTCCGTTACGCTTAGTGGACAGTTCGGGAATGGGCTCTTTTGGCTTGTCGACGGGTGTCGTATCGGGTGCGGGCTGCAGACGCGGCTGAGGCACAGGTAAGTCGCTGCTTTTTGGCTCCGGCGGACGCATATCTCCCCGCAGGAGGCTCTGCAATTGACTGAAGAGCTGCTTGAACAGTTCGGTCAGCATACCCATCAAGGCAATTGGGGCAGGGTTATTTCCGAAACTATCGCGTTTGAACTGTGTGCGGGGCGCCGGTGGTGCGGTACGAACGTTATTCTGGTGCCCTGAATCACACGAGGCACGAACAGAATAGTCAGGTGTCCGGTAAGGAATGATAGTGGCTTGCCTAGCGGGGCTATGGCTTATTGATGACATGCTTCAAATCTCTTTGAGTGTTCCCTGACCTAACGGGTCAGGGAACGGACATTTATGTTCAACGCCTCCAGACAGCAGGCTCAGAAACGTGAACGCAGGCTTGGCCTGGCAGCGCGATGGTCGTCGAATCGGCTCCGGGAGCCGCTGCTGGAATCGTTCACCAAGTCATCCGGTGCGGGGGCTGCAAGGTCCGGAGCAGGCCGAATCTCAGGCTTCGGATCAACCGTGGTCGAGGTAGGTTCGACCGGCGTTGCAGGCGCATTGGGTTCGGTTTTTTTAACGGTCGCCGGGGTGACCTGAGGCTGTAGCAACGGCGAGGTATCGAGCTTCGGCATTACCGGCGATGGCAGCGATGGTTGTTTATCGACCTTCGGGTTCACCACTGCAGGCGACTGGGGTTGGGCATCAACCTTTGGTGTGACCAATGCCGGTGGCGCGGGCTGCATATCGACCTTAGGGGTGAGCGCGGGCTGGGGGGCAATTTTTTCGCCTGTGTGCGGGCAGTGACAGCCCTGGACCTGCACTATTACGTTGATTTCGGAAGACAACTTATTATTCTGTGCAGTATCAGTGAGTGAAGTCATAGCCGGTTTGGTGGCGAGCTTGCCGTCAGGGGTAAGGTTCACCTGGGTATGCCCATCCGGCTTTACCTTCAAATCCGGGCCCGGCTTGGCTGGAGTCTTGGCCTGCGCAAGCGGCTCAATACCAGGCTTAACGTTCGTATCCGCAACGACTTTAGGATCAGGACCAGGCTTCACCTGCGTCCTGGCATCCGTTTGCGGCTCGATCTTGGGTTTAACGCTTGTATCTGCAATGACTTTAGGATCAGAGCTAAGCTTAACTTGCGTCTTGGCGTCCGTTTTCGGCTCGATCTTGGTCTTACCATTTGTATCTGCTACGACCTTTGGATCAGGCCCAGGCTTGAGTTGGGATTGAGCATCCAGCTCACCGGGCATCTTGGGCAGCACGCCCATACCCGCAAGCATGCTACGCATCGCCTTGACCGCGAACTCAAACATGGCGAACAACTTTTCCAGCGACTCTTTATCAACGGTCAGATTATTTTCTTTTGGCCCCGGGCTGCTATCTTTCAGAAACTTACTTACATTGTCCGCCGCCGACGATAGTTCGAGCGGTTTATCCACCTGCACTGACGCCTGATTAAGGCGTGCGTATTCTGTACTCATTGACATAAACGGTTTGGTCGACACATTAGACATACTGGTATTCCTTAGACCGCGCCCAGCCCTGCACTGACAGGAAAGAGCCACTTATTGATGTGGGGTGTAAAACAACGGTGAGTTCGACAAACTCGCAAGATTCGTGGGGCGAAACGGCGATGAGTTCCGAAGAACCCAGGCTTATATAAGGAAACCAAATAACCGGCCGAGCATTCTGCCCATGGGCATCCAGCGTAAAACCGAGAGAATGTAAGCCCTGCCCGCCCCAGAAGATGATATTTAAGGCAATACCCTGGTAAAAAGTAACTTCAGGAAAACAACAAACCTTTTTGACACGTGCAACGTATGCTAATTAACGCACCCGCAAATACTTCAACTGCCTCCAAACAATGCCAACGCATTAAAACTTCGCAGCCGTCGAGCCCGACACTCATGCTTACTTGCATATATCCCGCGACAACATGACAACCCTCCAAACGCTACCCAGCCTGAACACCGCCCTGAACAGGGGGCGTTATCGTCACAACGTTATTTTTCAGACAAAAAAAAGGCGCCTTTCGGCGCCCGTTACAGCAAGGGATGAAACACTTATATATGTAAAGCTAATCTTGCAACACCCTCGACCGCTCACGCTGGCTGGGCATACCCAGCAAACGTCCGACCTGCTCCAGATCGGTCTCCCTACGCATCAGCGTAAACAACTCCACCGCTTCAGGGTAATTGCGGGTGAGCATCGCCAGCCATTGCTTCAAACGCCCCGGCGCTTGGCGCTCGGTCAGTTGCGCCACTGACTGGGTCCAGAAGTCTTGGAGCATGGGCTGCATGTCTGCCCAGGTCATCTCAACCACTTCCTCGCCCGCCCGCGCCGCGGCGATCTGCCGTGCCAGGTCAGGACGCGCGACCAGGCCGCGGCCCAGCATGATGTCTTCGGCGCCGCTGATTTCGCGGCAACGCTTCCAGTCGTCGACACTCCAGATGTCGCCATTGGCGAACACCGGGACCTTGACCACATCCTGTACCCGCGGGATCCATTCCCAATGGGCCGGCGGCTTATAGCCATCGGTCTTGGTGCGCGCATGCACGACGATATGCGCCGTGCCGCCTTCGGCCAAGGCGGTGGCGCAGACCAGGGCGCCGTCCGGGCTATCGAAACCCAAGCGCATCTTGGCGGTCACCGGGATGTGGGCCGGTACAGCGCGCCGGACGTGCTCGACGATCCGGTTGAGCAGCTCCGGCTCCTTGAGCAGCACCGCACCGCCACGGGACTTGTTGACAGTCTTGGCGGGGCAGCCGAAATTCAGGTCGATGACCTGCGAACCCAATTCGCAGGCCAAGGCCGCATTTTCGGCCAGGCACACCGGGTCGGAGCCGAGCAATTGCACGCGCAGCGGTACGCCAGCGGCGGTGTGGGCACCATGCAGTAGTTCCGGGGCGAGCTTGTGGAAATACGCAGGGGTGAGCAGGCGGTCATTGACGCGGATGAACTCGGTCACACACCAGTCAATACCGCCGACGCGGGTCAGCACGTCCCGCAGGATGTTGTCGACCAACCCCTCCATGGGCGCCAAAGCAATTTGCATGGAAAACACTCAACAAAAATCGTGGCGCAGTTTACTGGGTTTCCCACAGCAACCGTTAACCCCCTGTCAGGGCGGGGCCATAACCGTCGAGAAACTCCGCGGGCATGCGCTTGGGCTTGCCAGTGGAGAGCTCAATGCAGACAAAGGTAGTGTGTGCGCGTAGCAAGGTGACGCCGTCACGCGGGCGTACCAGTTGGAAGCGCCGGGTCATCTTCAGGCGCTGGTCCCAGTCGACGATCCAGGTGGCCAGTTGCAGCTCATCGCCTTCGTAGCCTGCGGCCAGATAGTCGATCTCGTGCCGCACCACGGCCATGGCGCGGTCCAGTCGACGATATTCGGTAAGGTCCAGCCCCAGGCGCTGGGAATGGCGCCAGGCGCAGCGCTCCAGCCAAGACACATACACCGCGTTATTGGCGTGTCCCAGGCCGTCGATGTCTTCAGCGGCGACCTGCAGATCGATGATAAACGGCGTTACCAAATCCCAGCCCATGCCTTGCTCCAGTCGATTAATGTCGGCGGGAGGAGTGTATCAGGCGCTTTGCCGCTCCTGTAGACAGCGGCCGGCCAGCAATGCCAGCACACCGTCGATCACCCGTGGATCGGCCAACACTTTCTGGTGACCGCCCTGCTCCAGCCGCAGCAGGCGGCTGTCGAACCAGGCTTCGTGAATGGCTTGCGACGCCTTGACCGGGACGAACGTATCGTCTTCGGCGTGCACGATCAGGCCGGGGATATTCATCTGGTAGTGGGCCACATCCAAGTGTTTGAGCGGCATGCCGAACGTCAACTCGACCTCCTGGATAAACGCCGACCGTGCCCGCGCTGGCAAACCGACCCTCCTGGTAAAGTCGCGTAGCGCATCCAGAAAGCGTGACGGCGCGGCAATACTCACCAACGCCTCGGTACGCAAGCCTAACTGCACTGCCAGCATCGCACTGGCACCGCCCATTGAATGGCCGATCACGGCATGCAGCGGCGGCAACTCCGCCGCCGCCTCAAGCATGGCGCGAGCAAAGAGCAGCACATGGGCTTCACGCCCCGGCGAACGGCCATGGGCGGGACCGTCCAGGGCAATCACCGAATAACCATTGTCGACCAACGCACTGATCAGGCTCGCGAACTGGGTGGGCCGCCCTTCCCAGCCGTGCATCAACAGCACCGCAGGCCCCTGCCCCCAACGCAAGGCAGACAAACCGAAACGCAAGGTGATGCGCTCCGACTGCGCCAACAGCGGCAGCTCCCAATCGCGCGGAGGTAGATGACGCGGCGTCATGAAGGCACGACGCATCTTGTTGGCCACCATTTGCGGAGCCAGGTGCCCCAACGTACCGTTGAAGCGCCGAATCCAGGTTAGCGTGCCCATCATGAGAGCCCTCTTCTAGCGCACCGCCGACTTGGCGGCACGCAGCACACGGTCAGACAATTGACCAGGACCCAGCGCGCGGGCCAGGGCCAAGCCACCGATCATCAGCGCCATGTCAGCCAGGGCTTTGTCAGTGTCTTCAGGGCTGGCGGAGAGCTGCGCAGCCATCAGCTCGCAGTGCTCATTGAGTGCCTGGCGGAACTCATCCGGCAGACGGCTCATTTCGCCCACAGTGGCCGGGATCGGGCATGCCTGGGCCGTTGAGTCACGGTGCTTGCGCGACAAGTAGAACGCCGCCACCAGGCTTCTGCGCTCTTCTCCGGTCAGCTGTGGATCGATGTCGTCAATCGAGGCGCGACGCTTGGACAGCAACTGAGTAAAGGCCTCCAGCATCAGCGCGTCCTTGCTTTCGAAGTGCGCGTAGAAACCACCGACGGTCAGCCCCGCGGCGCCCATGACCTCCCCCACACTTGGCTCTACCGGGCCACGCTGGATCAACGCGGCGCTGGCAGCCTGCAGAATGCGTTCGCGGGTTTGCGCTTTTTTATCGCTCATCATTGCCTCCGATGTTCATGAGTTGAATATTATTACCATAATAATATTTGGCAAGCGACAGGCATGACCATTGGTCAGAAGAGAAAAAGGGAGTTGAGAGAGAGATCGGCCAAACGCCAGACAAACAAAAGGGCCATTCAATAATTGAATGACCCTTAAAAATCCCGCAGAGCGGGTAATCGTGGCGTCCCCTAGGGGACTCGAACCCCTGTTACCGCCGTGAAAGGGCGGTGTCCTAGGCCACTAGACGAAGGGGACACAAACCTTCTATACATTGATCAGCGCTGAGAACTGATCGATTCAAGGACCGAGTGACCGCAACCTTGAACCTGTAAAATTGGTGGAGCTAAACGGGATCGAACCGTTGACCTCTTGCATGCCATGCAAGCGCTCTCCCAGCTGAGCTATAGCCCCGGATTTTTCGTCTCGCGACGCAGCATACCTTTCGAAATGCTTGTTTAAACTGGCGTCCCCTAGGGGACTCGAACCCCTGTTACCGCCGTGAAAGGGCGGTGTCCTAGGCCACTAGACGAAGGGGACAAAACCTTCTGCACATCAATTCAAGGACGGTGTGGCCAGACCTTGAACCTGTAAATTGGTGGAGCTAAACGGGATCGAACCGTTGACCTCTTGCATGCCATGCAAGCGCTCTCCCAGCTGAGCTATAGCCCCTCATCGGTGAGGACGGGGCGAATCTTAATGGCGCTTTAGAAGTGTGTCAAATTTATTTTCAACAATTTCTAAAGTTTTTTGCCGGGATAACAATCACTTACCGGTGAAACCCCGGAAAACCGGGGTTTCACCGTTACAGCAGCCTGCTTAGGCGATAGCAGCCAGCAGTTTTTCCCACTCTTTGTTTTCTTTCTTTGATACACCACCAAGCAAATCAAGGGCTTGGCGCAGACGGAAACGCGTCAGGTCCGGGCCGAGAATTTCCATGGCATCCAGCACCGACACCGAACTGGCCTGCCCGGTGATCGCGGCAAACATCAAAGGCATGGCATCGCGCAGCTTCAATTCCAGGGACTCAACCACCGCCTGGATCGTCGCGGTGATCGCATCCTTCTCCCACTGACGCAGGCTTTCGAGCTTCCACAGGATCAACTGCATCAACTGGCGAACCTGATCACCGGAGAGTTTCTTGGACTCAAACAGCTTGGGGTCCGGGTTCACGCCACCGGCAAAGAAGAAGCTGGCCAACGGTGCGACCTGGCTGAATGTTTCCACCCTGCCCTGCACCAGCGGCGCGATCTTCATCATGTACTCAGGGTTCAACGCCCACTGCTGCACTCGGCTGGCGAACGCTTCCACCGGCAGGTCACGCAGCCATTGGCCATTGAGCCACGACAGTTTCTCGATATCGAAGATCGGCCCGCCCAGGGACACGCGGGACAGGTCGAAGTTGTCGACCATTTCCTGCAGCGAAAACTTCTCGCGCTCGTCCGGCATCGACCAGCCCATGCGGCCCAAATAGTTGAGCATCGCTTCCGGCATGAAGCCCATGCGCTCGTAGAAGGTCACCGAGGTCGGGTTCTTGCGCTTGGACAGCTTGCTCTTGTCCGGGTTACGCAACAGCGGCATGTAGCACAGCTGCGGCTGTTCCCAGCCGAAGTACTCGTAGAGCAGGATCAGTTTCGGTGCCGACGGCAGCCATTCTTCACCGCGTAGCACGTGAGTGATGCCCATCAGGTGGTCGTCGACCACGTTTGCGAGGAAGTACGTCGGCAGGCCGTCGGTCTTCATCAGCACTTGCATGTCCATGCGGTCCCACGGGATTTCGACGTCACCGCGCAGCATGTCCGGCACCACACACACGCCTTCACTCGGCACTTTCATGCGGATAACGTGCGGTTCGCCAGCGGCCAGGCGGCGGGCGACTTCTTCTTTCGACAGCAGCAGCGCACGGCCATCGTAGCGCGGGGTTTCGCCACGGGCCTGTTGCTCGGCGCGCATCTGGTCCAGCTCTTCTGCGGTGCAGAAGCACGGGAATGCATGACCCATGTCGACCAATTGCTGGGTGTACTGCTTGTAGATGTCACTGCGCTCGCTTTGGCGATAAGGACCATGCGGGCCGCCGACGTCCGGGCCTTCCGCCCAGGTAATGCCCAACCAGCGCAGGGCATCGAAAATCTGCTGTTCCGACTCACGGGTAGAGCGCAGTTGGTCGGTGTCTTCGATCCGCAGGATGAATTCACCGCCGTGCTGCTTGGCAAAGCAGTAGTTGAACAAGGCGATGTAAGCAGTGCCGACGTGGGGATCCCCAGTAGGCGATGGCGCAATGCGCGTGCGGACGGTGGTCATGGCAGGTCTCGAATGGGCGATAAAGCTGAAAATTGAAACAAGGGAGGAATGGTAACAGCCTGGGGTGGTTGGGCTCCAGCCTGGGTGACTCTGATGGACCGCGTCGCCCCCATCGCAGGCAAGCCAGCCTCCCACCTTGAACTGTTAACGCGGTCAAAATGTGAGAGCAGGCTTGCCTGCGATGGGGCCAGGTCAGTCAACGCAAATCAAACAGCCAGCAACCGCTCACGCAACTTGCCAATCTCATCGCGCATCTGCGCCGCCGCTTCAAACTCCAAGTCCCGCGCCAACTGGTACATCTTCTCTTCCAATTGCCGAATGCGCTTGGTGATTTCACTCGGCGAGCGCAGTTCGTTCTCGTACTTGGCGCTTTCCTCGGCAGCCTTGGCCATGCCCTTGCGCTTCTTGCTGCGCGAGCCCGGTACCACGGCGCCTTCCATGATGTCGGCAACGTCCTTGAACACACCCTTGGGCGTGATGCCATGTTCCAGGTTAAAGGCAATCTGTTTGTCGCGGCGGCGCTCGGTCTCGCCAATCGCCCGCTCCATGGAGCCGGTAATGCGGTCCGCGTAGAGAATCGCCCGCCCATTGAGGTTACGTGCCGCGCGGCCGATGGTCTGGATCAGCGAGCGTTCGGAACGCAGGAAACCCTCCTTGTCCGCATCGAGGATCGCCACCAGCGACACTTCCGGCATGTCCAGACCTTCACGCAGCAGGTTGATCCCCACCAGCACATCAAAGGTGCCCAGGCGAAGGTCGCGGATGATCTCCACGCGCTCTACCGTATCGATGTCCGAGTGCAGGTAGCGCACGCGCACGCCGTGGTCGGCGAGATAGTCAGTCAGGTCTTCAGACATGCGCTTGGTCAGCGTGGTGACCAGCACCCGCTCTTCGAGGGCCACGCGTTTGCCGATCTCCGAGAGCAAGTCATCGACCTGGGTCAACGCCGGGCGGATTTCGATTTGCGGGTCGACGAGCCCCGTCGGACGCACCAACTGCTCAACCACACGGCCCGCATGCTCGGCTTCGTAATTACCCGGCGTGGCCGAGACAAAAATCGTCTGCGGGCTGATGCTTTCAAACTCGTCAAAACGCATTGGCCGGTTGTCCAGCGCCGACGGCAGACGGAAACCGTATTCCACCAACGTCTCTTTACGCGAGCGGTCACCTTTGTACATCGCGCCGACCTGCGGCACGCTCACGTGGGACTCGTCGATCACCAACAGCGCGTCGTCCGGCAAGTAATCAAATAGTGTAGGCGGCGCCTGCCCGGAATCACGACCCGAGAGATAGCGCGAGTAGTTTTCGATACCGTTGCAGTAGCCCAGCTCCAGGATCATCTCCAGGTCGAAGCGGGTGCGCTGCTCCAGGCGCTGGGCTTCCACCAGTTTGTTGTTGGACCGCAGGTACTCCAGGCGCTCGGCCAACTCGGTCTTGATGCCCTCGATGGCGCCCATGAGGGTTTCGCGCGGGGTCACGTAGTGGCTTTTCGGATAGAACGTGAAGCGCGGCAGCTTGCGGATTACCTCGCCGGTCAACGGGTCGAAGGCCGACAGGCTCTCGACTTCATCGTCAAACAGTTCGATGCGGATCGCTTCCAGATCGGATTCCGCCGGGTAAATATCGATGACATCGCCGCGCACGCGGAAGGTCGCGCGGGCAAAGTCCATGTCGTTGCGGGTGTATTGCAGGCTCGTCAGGCGACGCAGCAACTCGCGCTGGTCGAGTTTGTCGCCGCGATCAACGTGCAGCACCATTTTCAAATAGGTTTCCGGGCTGCCCAGGCCGTAGATGCACGACACCGTGGTGACGATGATCGCGTCCTTGCGCTCGAGCAGCGCCTTGGTCGCCGACAGCCGCATCTGCTCGATGTGGTCGTTGATCGACGCGTCCTTCTCGATAAAGGTATCGGAGGACGGCACATAGGCTTCGGGCTGGTAGTAGTCGTAGTAGGAAACGAAGTATTCCACCGCGTTATTCGGGAAGAACGCCTTGAACTCGCCATACAACTGCGCGGCCAGGGTCTTGTTGGGCGCCAGCACCAGCGTGGGCCGGTTGATCTGCGCGATCACGTTGGCGATGCTGAAGGTCTTGCCCGAACCGGTCACCCCGAGCAGCGTCTGATGGGCCAGGCCGGCTTCGATGCCCTCGACCATCTGGCGAATGGCTTCTGGCTGATCGCCAGCGGGTTCAAAGCGGGTGACGAGTTGGAAATCCGACATAAGTACCTCGTGTAGTCACCCCAGACTGTAAACCCGTCGAGGACGAAATAGACCACAACCCGCGAAGATTCAGAGCGGACAGTAGGAAAAAACCATGATAGCTATAGAAGTGGTGGCGAATGTGTCGGGTTTCAAGGCAATCCTCCTACGCGACCTTTCCGATCACGGTTGCAATAAGACTAACGGCCAGTAAATAAACCTAAAAACTTGGCCGAAAAGCCGTTTCGGCTGTCGCCCTCAGCCGTGATGGCCTCTATACTAGCTCCCCGTTTGTGCACCGCTCTAGTGCATTCGGCTGGAGCGCGACACGTCCCTCCCTTCCCCCATAGAGCTGCCGCAAAATGAGCCTGTTCTCCGCTGTCGAAATGGCACCACGCGATCCTATCCTGGGCCTCAACGAAGCATTCAACGCCGATACACGAACCACCAAGGTCAACCTTGGCGTGGGCGTTTACTGCAACGAAGAGGGGAAGATTCCACTCTTGCGTGCCGTTGCCGAAGCGGAAGCCATTCGCGTGGCGCAACACGCAGCCCGAGGCTACTTGCCGATCGACGGCATCGCGGCGTATGACAAGGCCGTGCAAACGCTGCTGTTCGGTGCTGAGTCGCCACTGCTGGCCGCGAGTCGCGTCGTGACCGTCCAGGCCGTTGGCGGAACCGGCGCCCTGAAAATCGGTGCCGACTTCCTCAAGCAACTGCTGCCAGACGCCGTTGTCGCCATCAGCGACCCAAGCTGGGAAAACCACCGCGCCCTGTTCGAAACCGCGGGTTTCCCGGTGCAGAACTACCGCTACTACGACGCCGCCACCCACGACGTAAACCGTGCAGGCCTGCTCGAAGACCTCAACGCCCTGCCGCCACAGTCCATCGTGGTGCTGCACGCCTGCTGCCACAACCCGACCGGCGTCGACCTGAGCCCGGCTGACTGGCAAAATGTGCTGGATGTGGTCAAGGCCAAGAACCTGGTGCCGTTCCTCGACATGGCCTACCAGGGCTTTGGCGACGGCATCCACGAAGACGCCGCTGCCGTACGTCTTTTCGCTGAGTCGGGCCTGACCTTCTTTGTGTCCAGTTCGTTCTCCAAGTCGTTCTCGCTGTACGGCGAACGTGTGGGCGCGCTGTCCATCGTTAGCGACTCCAAGGAAGAAAGCGCGCGCATCCTGTCCCAGGTCAAGCGTGTGATCCGCACCAACTACTCCAACCCGCCGACCCACGGCGCGGCAATTGTTGCAGCGGTGTTGAACAACCCTGAGCTGCGCGCCCAATGGGAAGCCGAACTGGCTGAAATGCGCCTGCGCATCCGTGGCATGCGCGAGCAGATGGTCGCCGAACTGGCCAAGGCTGCTCCGGGCAAGGACTTCAGCTTTGTCGGCCGCCAGCGCGGGATGTTCTCCTACTCCGGCCTGACCGTTGAGCAAGTCACCCGCTTGCGCACCGAGTTTGGGATCTATGCACTGGATACCGGGCGTATCTGTGTGGCGGCGCTGAACCAGTCGAACATTGATGCGGTCACAAAGGCGATTGTTCAGGTTCTCTAACTTGGCGGCGCCGCAAGAAGGGAAGCCACGGCTTCCCTTTTTAATGCCTGTCAGAAAATGCCCTGCTCCCCTAGACTGAACCCTGATTGCCCCTTTGCTGTGAGAGCCTTATGAGAAACGATGACCTGGACCTGCGTGCCGACCGCGACGAGCTGGACCACTTCACCCCACGCGCGCCGCAAGCCAAGCGCCAGAAGAGCTTGGTGTTGCAGGTAGCGCTCGGCGTGTTCCTCGGAGGCTTGGCACTGTGGCTGGTGCAATTGGGTGCCACCGCGTTAATGGCAAAACTGGCGATGGGCACCCTGCAATTCGGCGGCTGATAGAGATCAAGATGTGGGAGCTGGCTTGCCTGCGATGCCAGCACCTCGGCGTATCAGGCAAAACGGGTTGATGCTATCGCAGGCAAGCCGTATACAACATTCGATCTACTGGTTTACCAGAGCGCGTTCCTCCAGCAACTTCACAAAACTGTTCAAACTCTGCGAGACAGTGCCCCGCCGCCAGATCAGCCAGGTGTGCAAGATCCGGAAATTTTCCGTCAGCGGCCACACACTCACCGCCGAAAACCCCGGCATGCTTTCCAGCATGCTGCGCGGCATCAGTGCCACCCCGGCCCCGGCGCTGACGCAGGCAAGCATGCCGTGGTAGGACTCGATCTCGAAGATCTTGCCCGGTACCGCGCCGTCCTGTGAGAACCAGCGCTCAAAGTGATGCCGGTACGAGCAGTTCGAGCGAAAGGTGTAGATGTTCTCGCCGTTCACCTCTTGCCCTCGTGTGATCGGCGCGTGATGCAGCGACGCAATCACCACCATCTCTTCTTCAAATACCGCTACGCCCTCAAGGGTGCTGTGCAGCACCGGGCCATCAACAAACGCCGCCGTCAGTCGACCCGACAGCACGCCTTCAATCATCGTGCCCGATGGCCCGGTGCTCAAGTCCAACTCGACCTTGGTGTGCTTCTGGTTGTAGGCCGCCAGCAATGCGGGTATGCGCACCGCCGCGGTGCTTTCCAGCGAGCCCAGGGCAAACGCGCCCTGGGGCTCCTCCCCCGCCACCGTCGCGCGGGCTTCCTGCACCAGGTCGAGGATGCGCCGCGCATAGCCGAGGAAATTCCACCCGGCCGGCGACAGGCGCAGGCGGCTTTTCTCTCGGATAAACAGTTCCACGCCCAGATCCTGCTCCAGTTGTTTGATGCGCGTGGTCAGGTTCGACGGCACCCGATGAATCAACTGCGCGGCGGCGCTGATGCTGCCCTGCTCGGCAACGGCCTTGAAGATTTCCAGCTGCACCAAATCCAATTCATTCTCCAATTATGAATGTATTGCTCAATATTATTCAGTTTCCAGAAAAGAGATAACCCCTTAGGCTGAACTCAACGTATTCATTCAGCAGGACGGCGCCATGAACGCAACCACCCATGCCCTCTCGATTAACCCGGCCAACGGCGAAACCGTCGCCAGCTATCCCTACGAAACCCATCAGCAACTGGACGCCGCCCTCGGTCGCGCCACCCACGCGTTCCGCACCTGGCGCCGCCAGCCAGTGAGCCAGCGCGCCGAGTTGCTGCTGAGCCTGGCCAGCGCCCTGCGTGACCAAGCAGAAGAAATGGCCCAGACCATCACCCTGGAAATGGGCAAACCCATCGCCCAAGCCCGTGCCGAAATCGAAAAATGCGCGCAACTCAGCGAATGGTACGCCGCCCACGGTCCGGCCATGCTCGCCCCGGAACCGACCCTGGTGGACAACGGCAGCGCCCAGATCGAATACCGCCCGCTCGGCCCTATCCTGGCGGTAATGCCGTGGAACTTCCCAGTATGGCAAGTGCTGCGCGGCGCCGTGCCGACCATGCTAGCCGGCAACACCTACGTGCTCAAACACGCACCGAACGTAATGGGCAGTGCCTATCTGATCCAACAAGCGTTTAAAAAGGCTGGCTTCGCCGAAGGGCTGTTCGAAGTGATCAACGTGGCCAACGAAGGCGTGTCCAAAGCCATCGCCGATCCACGCATCGCCGCCGTTACCCTGACCGGCAGCGTGCGTGCCGGCATCGCCATTGGCTCCCAGGCCGGCGCTGCACTGAAAAAATGCGTGCTGGAACTCGGCGGCTCCGACCCGTTCATCGTACTCAACGACGCCGACCTCGACGCCGCCGTGCAAGCCGCCCTGATCGGCCGCTTCCAGAACAGCGGCCAAGTCTGCGCCGCCGCCAAGCGCCTGATCATCGAGGCCGGTGTGGTGGACGCCTTCACCGCCAAATTCCTCGAAGCCAGCCGCGCCCTGGTAATGGGCGACCCAACTTGCGCCGCCACCTACATCGGCCCGATGGCGCGCTTCGACCTGCGCGACGAACTGCACGGCCAGGTCCAGGCCACCCTTGAAGAAGGCGCAACCCTATTGCTGGGCGGCAACAAAGTACCCGGCGCCGGCAACTTCTACGCACCGACCGTACTGGCAGACGTCACCGACCAGATGACCTCATTCAAGCAGGAACTGTTCGGCCCCGTGGCCTCAATCATCACCGCCCGCGACGCCGACCACGCCGTGGCCCTGGCGAATGACAGCGAGTTCGGCCTCACCGCCAGCATCTTCACCACCGACACGGCGAAGGCACGCGATATCGCCAACCAGTTGGAAACCGGCGGGATCTTCATCAACGCCTTCAGCGTTTCCGACCCTCGGGTGGCGTTTGGCGGCGTGAAAAAAAGTGGGTTCGGCCGCGAGTTGTCGCACTTCGGCGTACGCGAATTCTGCAACGCGCAAACGGTGTGGCTGGATCGCAAATAAGTCGAGCATTACCTGTGGTGAGGGCGCTCGCTCCCGTGGGGCTGCGCAGTAGAGCTAAAGCGGCCTCAACACCGAATATGCCTGCGTACGCACTGCACCAGCCCGTCCAGTGCCTGGGACTTCACCGGCGCCAGCACGCACACCGTGTGCTCGCGCTGGCCCTCTGTCACGGTCAGGGTGTAATGCACCTGGCCTGGCTTCCCGGGCTCCGGGACGGTGCTCTGCGGCAACTGAAAAAAGTCTGAAGCCGCGATCAGTTGCCGCAACTCCTGCTGATCCTGCTCAGGCAGCGCGTCCAGCTTCACCGTACGGGGCTGGGCCAAACCGGGGAAAAATGCCGGTCCGCCGTTTTCCTTGATCGAAATCTGCATGGTTGTTCCTCACGTCAGACCGAAATACCGACCGCTTTCCAACCTTCCTTGACCGCCTTCTGCTCATCCTTGTTCGCGCCGTAGAGTCGACCGGCAATATCGTAGGTGATGCGCGCAAAGCGCAGAAACCCCGAGTTGGGCCGCAGCCGCGCATCGCGCAACGCGTCATACCAGATACGCCCGGCGTGCTCCCAGGCGAACCCGCCCAACTTCGTCGCCACTTGGTAGAACGCATGGTTGGGGATGCCGGAATTGATATGCACCCCACCATTGTCATCGTAGGTCTGGACAAAATCATCCATGTGCCCAGGCTGAGGGTCCTTGCCCAGCAGTTCGTCGTCAAACGCGGTGCCGGGGGCTTTCATCGAACGCAGGGCGGTGCCTTTGATCTTTGGCGTAAACAGCCCCTTGCCGATCAGCCAGTCGGCGTCTTGCGCCGATTGCTGCAGTGCATATTGCTTGATCAGTGAGCCGAACACGTCCGACAGCGATTCGTTCAACGCGCCGGACTGATTGAAGTACATCAGCTTGGCCTCATCCTCGGTGACGCCATGGGCCAGCTCATGACCAATCACGTCGAGCGCCACTGTGAAGCGATTGAACAACTGCTCATCGCCATCGCCAAACACCATCTGGGAAGAGTTCCAGAACGCATTGTTGTAGTTCTGGCCAAAATGAACGGTCGCGTCCAATGCCATGCCGGCATCATCGATGGAGTTGCGGTCGAAGACCTGCTCGAAAAAATCAAAGGTGGCGCCCAAGCCATCATAGGCCTCGTCAACGGCCGCATCACCGCTGGCGGGCTGCCCTTCGCCACGGACCAGCGTTCCCGGCAGGCTGTCGGTGCCCTCGGCGCTGTAGATCGAGCGCCGCTTGCCTGCGGCCATGGCCAGCGCCATGTGAGCGGGCCCTTTGGCGGACACCGCGACCATGCGCAGCGAGCGGAACGTGCTGTCTTTAGCGCGGGTGCGCAACGCGATTTCCCGCTGCGCTTTATCACCGTTGCGGGCGATCTGGTCGAGCATGTAGGGCGGGATCAGGCAGAAAATCGGATTGCGATGCTGCTGGCGAACACACATTGGCTGGCTCCATTTGGCATGTGACAACGTCCGGGTATCGATTCAGGATAGCGCCATGGGGTTAACGCGTGTCATCAATTGTCATTAACCTATGTTGCAGTCGTGCTTATCCAAGGAGGACTGACCGATGCCCGCACGCAAAACCAAAATCGACCTTTCGTACCGCCCACGGCTCGCCGACCTGCGCCCGCTGCTCGCACCCAGCCCCACTCTGCTGGAGGCCAAGGCGGCGACGCCACGCGTCACTGCGGCCAAGGACTTCAAGGACCGGAGCGGCTACGCCGAGGATTTTCTCGGCAGCTTCGTGGTGCCCTGGCCCACCGTTGAGGACGCGATTGCGGATGATGTACAGACGCTGAAAGAGGGCGGCGACCGCCTGGACTACACGCACTTCTCGGTAACGATGTCACGCTCAAGGCGCCTCGCGCTCTACGTGGGCGCCAATATCGACGGGGGGCTGCATGTGGACGTTGCCCGCAGAAACGACATTTGGGCCTACGATGGCCGCCTGCCCATCGACGCGCAGGTGGGCGAAGACCTCTACGCCAGCAATGGCCTTGATCGCGGCCACCTGGTACGCCGACAGGACCCCAATTGGGGCGACGAGGCGAAAATCGCCAACGTCGACACATTCCACTTCACCAACTGCTCGCCGCAGATGAGTGGGTTCAACCAGAAGACCTGGCTGGAACTCGAAGACTATATTCTCGATAACACCCAACGTTGGAAAGCCCGCGCCACCGTGTTTACCGGGCCGGTGTTTGCCGACGACGACCGTGTGTACCGGGGCGTTAAAATCCCCAAGGCCTTCTGGAAAGTCGTCGCCTACCTCGGCGACGACGGCAAGCCTTGCGCGAGCGCCTACATGATTGACCAGAGCCGCGAGTTGGGCCAGCTCGCGCTGGTGTTCGGCCAGCTCAGGACCCACCAACGCAGTGTGATCCAGATAGAACGGCTGACCGGCATCCGTTTTGCCAACCTTGCCGACTACGACGGCTTCAGCAACGAAGAACGCGCCACCGGCACGCGGATTGAAGCGTTGATACAAGGTCCGGAAGACATTCGTCTCTGACCGAACGGACGACGTACATCAAGTGTGGGAGCTGGCTTGCCTGCGATAGCCACAGGTATCTACACACTATTGTAGTGAGCGAGCTTGTCCCGCTCGCTACAGGTTGCTCCTGCACCTTCAAAAAATGTGTAGATACCTATGCTGCGATGGTGCTGGATCAGGCAACCTCGTTGTCGCCTGTACCGCCGTCTTCGCAGGCAAGCCAGCTCCCACATTTTGATCTGTGTTGATTTGCCGAATCAGTCCAGCATCCGGCTAAGGAGCCGATGCCCGTCTGCAGTCACCTCGACCATCGCGGACAACATCACACCATCGGCACCGTCCTTGGAGAGCAAGCTCCAAAAGTCTGGCGGCCGATACCGCACCCCAAAGCTGCCAGCCTTGGCGATCACATACACATTCAGCACCTGCCCGGGCTGCATCAAAGGGCTGTCCCCTTCGACCTTATAACCCAGCACCTGCGGTTTCTGAATCCGTGCTTGCCCCATGGCGTAGCCCGCAAACTCGTGCACCGCGACCGCCTGCCCCGCGTCCAGCACCTGTTGAATCGCCGCCCCCACATTCGAGAGCGGCTCACCGCCGTGCACCTGGGCAATCCCACTGGCCAGTGCACGCCGCGCTGTGGCCAGCAACTGGTGCTGCGCCGGGGTGGCATCAAGGGTGGCGAAGGTCCAGACCTGGGCGACGTGGGCCCGGGCGGATGCGGCAATCAATTCCACTTTCACCAGCGCCGCGTCGGGGAACGGCACGTCAGTCGGCGGTGCGGCGCTCACTTGGTTGTTCACCGACACCGCCACCGCTGCCGGGTAGCCCTGATAGCCATACATCATCGGCAACCAGCCTTGCTGCTCGAACTGCTCGAGTAAAAACGCCTGAACCGCCGTACCGGTACCGCCCTTGCGGATCATCGGCCCGACCTGGAGCAACATGTCGCTGGCCAGAGGCGCTAACCGCGCCTCTTCAGCCAGAATGGTGGCGTCGTCCAACTGCGCGATAGCGTTCGCCCTGGCGCCGATCTTGTCTGTGTAGCGCGCCAGCAGGTCGCCAGCATCGGCATTCACGCTGAACAGCAGCGCCAGTTTGCCCAGAAGGCTCAAGGTGCGAGCAATCATTGCGCATTAATGTAATGAAATTGCGCCTGGGTCTTTTCAACGGCCGCACGCACTGTGTCTCTTTGTGCATCGGTGCCCGAGTAGTAAATCTGCATCCCGTTCAAATCCTGCCCTTCGACCGCTTTGCTGATCACAGCAACGTCGACCGGGCTGCTGGCGCCGATAATCAAAAAGAACACATCGCCCATGCGTTTTGCATTCAGCAATTCGCCCCTGAGGTGGGCGGCGTTTTGATCACTGGCCATGGCAATTGCCAGCGTATCGCCAAACAAACCGGTTTTGGGGATGCTCATCGTGTGCAAACGGAGCTTGTCCGACCCGGCGGGCATCGAATTGACGTACGCAGTGGCGGCCTCGTCAAGAATCTGCTTTTCAGATTTGCCCTGGGTGGCGCAACCGGCGAGCGTGGCGATAAGGGCGAGAACGACTAATGATTTCACTGTGTTTTCCTTGTGTGAGGGCTATCCATGGATGCGCATCATAAGAGACGCCCCCCGCGAGAGCCACCACCGTCTTCACGACCCGCGTGTTTGGAGCTCCCGCTAAGGTGCTTGATCGACTACCATACCGCGCCGGTTCCCAAACGGGACTAATAGGGAATCCGAAGCGCGCTACACCCGCGCCAATCGGAACTGCCCCCGCAACTGTAGGTGCTGAGCCTGCTCCTTAATGCCACTGGATCACGTCCGGGAAGGCTGGAGCGTGGCGACGACGCATCAGTCAGGAGACCTGCCGGCTTAAGCTCAATCACTAACCGGCGGGGTGTCCGGGAAGGACACGCTTGCCTGTCTCCACCACAGTGCTCAAGGGTGTGTTTCCGAACCGTACCTCCCCAGTTCGACGTACGGTTCACTCGGAGATTGCACCATGCTGCCACGCGTTACCGCCCTGCTCGCCGGCGTCAGCTTCTGTGCCCTGGCCCAAGCCGCGCCCACCCACTACCCACTGACCGTGGAAAACTGCGGCAGCCGCCTGACCTTCCAGCAGGCTCCCGCGCGCAGCGTGACGATTGGCCAGGCGGCTACCGAGATGCTTTACGCGCTGGGCGTGGGCGATAAAGTGGTTGGCACTTCGTTGTGGTTCAACAGCGTATTGCCGCAGTTCAAGGCGCAGAACGACAGCATCGAGCGCCTGGCCAACAACGAGCCGAGCTTCGAAGCGGTGATCGCCAAGCGCCCGCAACTGGTGGCCGCCGAGCTGGAATGGGTGGTCGGGCCGCAAGGCGTGGTCGGCACCCGCGAGCAATTCCATGAGCTGAAGATCCCCACCTACCTGCTGCCCTCCGACTGCGAAGGCAAAGACAACCTGGTGGGCGCCGATGGCACGCGGCTGGAGCCTTTCCGCATCGCGACGATCTACAAAAGCATCAGCCAGCTGGCGCAAATTTTCGACGTACAGGATCGCGGCGAACAATTGAACGACGAACTCAAGGCGCGCTTGGCCAAGTCGGTCGCCACCGTGCAAAGCAAAGGCCTCAAGCACGCCAGCGCGTTGGTGTGGTTCTCCAGTTCCGAGATGGCCAGCGAGCCGTACGTGGCCGGCCACAAAGGCATTCCCGAATTCATGCTGCAAACCCTCGGCCTTTCCAACGTGGTGCAGTCCGATGAAGAATGGCCCGCCGTCGGCTGGGAAACCATCGTCAAGGCCAACCCGACCTTTTTGATCATCGCACGCATGGACCGGCGCCGTTACCCGGCTGACGACCATGAAAAGAAACTGGCCTTTTTGCGCAGCGACCCGGTCACGCGCAACATGGACGCGGTGAAAAACAACCGCATCATCATCATCGATGCCATGGCGCTGCAGGCCAGCATTCGTACGTTCGACGGCCTTGAACAACTGGCGGCCGCCATCGACGGCTACGACCTGCACAAATGACTGCCAGCCTGATCCGGACCCTACTGGCCCTGGCCTTGCTACTGATCGCCGTGCTCGCCGGCGTGGCCATCGGTGAAACCGCCATCTCGCCGCACGTCGTGCTCCAGGTACTCGCCAATAAACTGTGGGCGGCCGGCTATGCGCTGGACCCGATCGATGAGGGCGTGGTGTGGAACTACCGCCTCACACGTGCCCTGGTAGCCGCCGCGTGCGGTGCGGGACTGGCGACGTGCGGGGTGATTCTGCAGTCGTTATTGCGTAACCCGTTGGCCGATCCGTACCTGCTGGGCATCAGCGCCGGCGCCTCGACTGGCGCGGTGCTGGTGGCGCTGATGGGCGTGGGTGGCGGGCTGATCTCGTTGTCGGCCGGTGCGTTTGTCGGCGCGGTGGCCGCGTTTGCCTTGGTGATTCTGCTGGCGCGCGCCAGCGGTTCGGCGAGCGGCACCGGCCAGATCATCCTCGCCGGCATTGCCGGATCGCAGCTGTTCAATGCGCTTACCGCGTTCTTGATCACCAAGTCGGCCAGCTCCGAACAGGCGCGCGGCATCATGTTCTGGCTGTTGGGCAACCTCAGCGGCGTGCGCTGGCCGTCGGTGTGGTTGGCGGTGCCGGTGGCGGTCGTGGGCTTGGCGGTGTGCCTGTGGCATCGTCGGGCGCTGGATGCATTCACCTTTGGCAGTGACTCGGCGGCGTCCCTCGGTATCCCCGTGCGCCGCGTGCAATTTGTGTTGGTGGGCTGCGCGGCACTGGTGACGGCTGTGATGGTGTCGATTGTCGGCGCCATCGGCTTTGTCGGGCTGGTGATCCCCCACGCCGTGCGTCTGTTGCTCGGCACCGGGCACTCACGCTTGCTGCCGGCCAGCGCACTCGGCGGCGCGCTGTTTTTGATTGCAGCGGATGTGCTGTCGCGCACGCTGATCAAGGGCCAGGTGATTCCGGTCGGCGTGGTCACGGCGCTGGTCGGTGCGCCGGTGTTCGCGCTGATCCTCATTGGCCGGAGGAACGCGCGATGACGGTTTTAAGCTGCACGGGGTTGGGCTTCAAGGTGCGTGAGGCTGAGTTATTACGCGATATTCACCTGGACGTGCAGTTGGGTGAAACCTTGGGAATTGTCGGGCCAAACGGTTCCGGTAAATCCACCTTACTCAAACTGCTGGCAGGCTTGCGCGCGCCGGCATCTGGCGAAGTGTTGTTGGGCGGCCAGCCTTTGGGCGACCTGTCCCGCCGCGCCATCGCGCAGCAACTGGCCGTGGTGGAGCAACAGGCTGACACGGACGATGCCATCCGCGTGTTCGACGCCGTGGCGCTGGGCCGTACGCCGTGGTTGTCGGCGCTGAGCCCGTGGTCCAGCGAAGACGATGCCATCGTGAACCAGGCCTTGCATGACGTCGACGCCACTCACCTGAGCAAACGCGCCTGGCGCAGCCTCTCGGGCGGTGAACGCCAACGCGTGCACATCGCCCGCGCATTGGCGCAACGGCCACAGATACTGCTACTGGATGAGCCGACCAATCATTTGGATATCCAGCATCAGCTGGCGATCTTGAAGGGTGTGCAAGGGCTGCCGGTGACCACATTGATTGCGCTGCATGACCTGAATCAAGCGCTGACCTGTGATCGGCTGGCGGTACTGGATCGTGGACGGCTGGTGGCGCTGGGCAAGCCGATGGAAGTGCTGACGCCGCAGCGCTTGCAGGAGACGTTTGGGGTGCAGGCGCACTACCTGACAGACCCGTTTGATGGCGCGCAGATACTGCGGTTGCGCCCGAACTGAGTAACGCCGGTTACGACAACACCAGAAATCCAATGCTGGCTTCGGCTCTACAGCACAGGAATACAGTCGTGACCGCCTGAATCCGAGGGTTTTCGCTCATACAACCTCAATCTGCGTAATGCCCACCACCTGCGCCTGCTCCAGAATTTCCTCCGGCGTCGCATCCGCAGGGGGCAGGATCAAGCCATTCTCGGCATCGCCAAAATGCAATTGCAGCAAGTGCAACGCCGCCTCATGCACCGGCAATTCGGGCTGCTTGAATTCGAACACATGGGTGCGCAATTCTTCGTTGAAGCGGTAGTTGAGCGTGTATTGGCGCATGGTGGAGTCCTCATGATGAGAGAAGAGCAGCTGATTAACCTGACTCATTGATCAAGTTTTTAGTTCAATGGATCAGCCTTTCAACGGCCTCAAGTCACAGGTACCACTCACTGGCGCAACTCACAGACTGCACTGCCCTTCATCCCCGACGCATGCACGCTCACGTGGCGTACGGCAAACCCTGGTTTCTCGACAAGCTTCTTCTCTTCCCAGACGCCGCCGTTTTCGACTTGATAGCCGATAGTGCCATCTGCTTGCCAGGTCAGCCGTAGGGTGTACACGCCGTTATGGTCGGGAGCTCGATGGAAGAAGGTGTCGATGATTGGCTTTGCCTTGTTGAAAGTGCGCAGCTGGAATAGCCGCTCGTCGCTGTCGGCGGGCGTATAGCTGGAGAGGAACAGCGTATCGTCTTCCGCAGCATCCTCGGCGGCCGCAAGAATGACAGAAGGCACCCACTTTTCGCCACGGTCCTGGGTGTCGGTGGCGACCTTGCAGGTCAACTGGCCTTTGCCCGTGACATCTTGGCGCAAGGCCGTCTCGTAGTAGCCGTATGGCACGTCGAAGCGCAGTGTCTTCTCGGTGACTTGCTCACAGCCGGCTAGCAAATAAAGCGCCGATAACCCGATGAATCCTTGAAGAACCTTCACGTGCTTTCCTTGGCTTGAATGGGGGGAGCGAAAGGTTACCCGGACGAAGGAAGATTGAGTACTCCCCCGCCCATTCTTTGACTGATCCACTGGCGGCTATAGGCAAGTACACCCTGCGCCATCACCACCGGAAAATGGATAAAACCATGGGCCGACTCCGGTAACAGATGCGCCTCAGCCCCGGGCCACTGCTCAGCAATCAACAAGGTGTCATCTTTCAACGGGTCTAACTCCCCGACAAACATCAACGCTGGCGGCAACCCGACGAGGTCGCCATACAGCGGTGACAACGGCGACTGCCGACGCTCGCCCTCACTCAACCCTGGCGTCAACATGCGCAGCGCTTCGACCATGCCAGGCCCGTCCAGCAACAAGGTTTCGGGCCCCGCGGCGCGCACGCTGGGGGTGCCGGTCAAATCGTAAACGCCGTAGTACAACACCGCCCCGCTTACCCGTGTGAGCAAATCGGGCCACTGTTTCAACGCTAGCAGTGTCGCCGCCGCCAGATGCCCGCCCGCCGATTCGCCGACGACGAACACCGGCAAGTCGGCAAACTCATCCGTGGTCAGCAACCAACGCGCGGCCGCGAGGCAGTCGTCCATCAGCCCTTCGACCGGTGTGTCGACCGCCAGCCGATAATCCACCGACACCACCGCCACGTCGCACGCGTTGACCATGCCCAGATTGAGGTCGTCATCCATCTGCGCATTGCCAATCACCCAGCCGCCACCGTGGATATCCAGTACCACGCCTTTGGGTTTGCCGCTCGGCCGCAGGATGCGCACAGGCACTGAGTCGACCACCTTGCACTCCGCCTCCGGCCCTTTCCTGACCTTTTGGCTGACGCGCAACAGCGCCTGAATCAGACGCGGTGTAACCCGATTGCGGATTTTAAAGCGCGGCATCCACGCGAGCTTTTGATTGAAGCGGCGCATCTCGGCCAGTTCAGGTTCACTGGCGTGCCAGAGCTTGTGGGTCATCAGCGGTTATTCCGTAGGATCGAGAAATTCAACGCCGCCGCGACACACAGCCACGCCAGGTAGGGGAACAGGATCAAGCCGGTGATCAGGTCCAGGCGCACGGCGAGCACTACCATCGCGGCCACGGTGAACCACAGCAACGCGATAATCACCATACTGGCGAAAATCCGATGCGCGCCGAAGAATACCGGGGTCCACAGCGTGTTAAGCGCAATCTGCGCCGCCCACAACGCCAGCACGATTTCGCTGCCCGGGATCAGGCTCAAGCGGTAGCCGGCCCAGGCCAGCAGCAGATAGATAATCGTCCAGGCGACGGGAAACAGCCAGTTTGGCGGGGTGAAGCTGGGCTTTACGAGGGATTCGTACCAGGCGCCTGGTTTGAAAATGATGCCGGTGCTGGCAGCCGCCGCGCAGGCCAGCAGGAAAATAAAAAAGGTCATCGTCTGTCCTTGCTGTCGTCAGTGTTAGTGATGGGAAGGCTTTCTCCGTGCATCCTTCAATGACTCAAATGCCCGCGCAAAAATTCCATCACGCGTTGCAATTGGCGTAAACAGAGGCCTCTTCTTCACGTCATCAAAATTCGCTAAGGTGGCGCAACACCTCATGAGACCTCGCCCCTTGGCCCACTCCTGTGCTGATCATCCCGACAGCCCCTGGTCGGTATTCCTGATCTTCCTGCGCCTGGGCCTCACCTCGTTCGGCGGCCCGATTGCGCACCTGGGTTATTTTCGCGAGGAGCTCGTCACACGGCGACGCTGGCTGAGCGAGCGCAGTTACGCGGAATTGGTCGCGTTGTGCCAATTCCTTCCTGGCCCGGCCAGCAGCCAGGTCGGCATCGCGCTGGGCCTGTCCCGCGCCGGTTACGGTGGCGCCGCTGCTGCCTGGGCCGGGTTTACACTGCCGTCAGCCATCGCGCTGATTCTGTTCGCCCTGGGCCTTTCCCACTATGGCAGCGCCCTCCCCGACGGCGCGCTGCATGGCCTCAAAGTCGTCGCCGTGGCCGTGGTCGCCCAAGCCGTCTGGGGCATGGCGCGCTCCCTGTGCCAAGGCCTGGCGCGTGTGATGCTGATGCTGATTGCGGCGTGTATGGTGCTGCTGGAACCGTCCGCCTGGGCCCAGGTCGGGGTGATTTGCGCCGCAGGCGTGGCCGGTCTGCTGCTGTTCAAACGTGAGCCGAGCGCCGAGCCTGACACGCTGCCGGTCGCCATCAGCCGCCGCGCGGGCGCCCTGTGGCTGGGGCTGTTCCTCGTGTTGCTGGCGGGCCTGCCGATGCTGGCCGGCTGGCTGCCCACTCCCACGCTGGCCTTGGTAGATGCCTTTTACCGCACCGGCTCGCTGGTGTTCGGCGGCGGCCATGTGGTGCTGCCATTGCTGCAAGCCGAAGTGGTGCAACCGCACTGGGTGAACAATGACGTATTCCTCGCGGGCTACGGCGCCACGCAAGCCGTGCCCGGCCCGCTGTTCACCTTTGCCGCGTTCCTTGGCGCCTCGATGAACCATGCCCCGAACGGCTGGATGGGAGGTGTGATCGCCCTGCTGGCGATCTTTGCCCCGTCATTTTTGCTGGTGATGGGTGCACTGCCGTTCTGGGCAACCCTGCGCCGCAGCCCACGCACCCAGGCCGCGCTGGCCGGCGTGAACGCGGCAGTGGTGGGGTTATTGCTGGCGGCGCTGTATCAGCCGGTGTGGACCAGCGCAATCTTCACTGCGCTGGACTTCAGCTTGGCACTGGTCGCGTTGGTGGCGCTGATGTTCTGGAAGCTGCCGCCCTGGTTGGTGGTGGCCGCCAGCGCCGTGCTGGGAGGGTTACTGGGCTGAACCCGGCGCCACAATCTTCAGCCACGGCCAACGCGCTTGATAACTCTTAGCCTTGTGCATGAACAACGCCGGCTCCGCATGCAGCGGGTTGATGCGCAGCACGCCGTGTTCCACGTCATCCAACCCATAGGGCGCGTACACCTCACCCGTCGCGATATCCAAACCGATGCACGTACCTGCCACCAGGTAACGATCCACGCCCTGCTTGGCCGAGTGCAACTGCGGATAGGGCCGACCAAACCGCTCGCCGTACCAAAGGTGCACCCGCGCCTGGTTCTTCACCTCCACATTCACGCCCAGGTCCTGGAACAGCGCCTCGGCAGAACGAATCACCGCATCTTCCGCCTCGTAGGACACGTCTGTGTCGAAGTAAAAAACGTCGTAGTCTTTCACGCCCTGAGCGGCGGGAAGATTCACTTGATGGTTCCACACTGCCTGGAACAGACAGCCGGCGGTGAGCATGCATTGGTCCACGCCGAGGTCGGGCAGGCGTGCGGTGATTTCGGCGTTGATGGGGTTGGCCATGGCCAGTTGGAGTAGGGTTTCGACTGTCAATGTCATGCTCAATCCTTCGTTGTGAGGCCAGTTCCAGGAGGCAATTCTATAGCGTATTGGATGGCGTTCTGCTCGCCAAAAGCGACAAGACTTACAGCCTCACCGACCCTGGCCGCGCTGCTTACGTGGAACAAGCACCTCGCTTTTGTTACTCACAAGGCTATGAAACCGCCAAAATCAAGGGCATCTCCCCCAACACCGGCCCAATGGGCGCCGCCGTGGATAAATCCTGGATCGTGACGGTGGACATCCGCCAGAAACCCATCGCCGCCTGGGCCAAAATCCCAGCGATAGAAGAACTGGTGCGCAACCCGAGAACTTCTCCGACGTGCCGAAGACCTGCCACGTGATCGTGGGCCGGGGTGGCCGTCTCTAAGGTTGCCTGGTCGCCGACTTCTCGGTGATCGGGTTTAGTAGCCTGAGTTGGGTATTGAAAGTGCATGAGTTTCATCAGTCAGACATTGCGTCTGAGCTTGATGGTGGCTGTGCGTAGGGCGCCTTCGGGCGCGCCGGCTTTGATATCCACCGGTCTACTAACCTGCGTACAGCTGCCACCTTTTTGTTTAGTCGCGACGAGGTGACGGCCCTAATCTGGATATCGTCATGTCTCAAGCAAAACCTGATCCATCCGCCCTATTCAGCGTCGCCCTGGCTATCCACCAACTGAGCGAACTGGGCGTGTTGCTCACGACCAAACTCCTTGACCGCGAAGCACCCTACCCCGGCTGATTGTTAGCCCTTCAACTCACCCGCCCGATTACTCGCCGCGTCGTCGTAGGCCACATACAACGACTCGGCGATTTGGCTCTTGATGGTTTTGGTGGACTCAAGCCCCAACACAAACCCCTCGGCCTTACCGCCGGCGCGGTTGAGTTCTTCATGGGTTGAAGCGCCGGTGATGGCTTCGAGGAGCTTGATGGCGTGAGGGCCTAAGCCTTTTGGAAGGGAGATTTGGTCGATGGACATTGCGGTACCTTTTAAGAATGGGGTCGGTAGCGCGTTAACCACTGCCGGGGGTTGGCATGGTAGACCGGTTGTGAAAGAAAGGGGGCGCTTTCGGCCGAAATAGACATTGGAACATACCAATTACGGTTTCCCCGCGTTGCCCGGCGAGGGCAGTCTGAAGAGAGCCACGGCGCAGTACCACACCTCGTCAACGCCCGAAACACTCGACCGCACAGTCTCGCCTGCGCAAGAGCGCGAGATGTACGAACAACAGGTGCAGGGCCGCCTCTGCGGGGTGACGGCCAAGGTGGCCAAGTCGGCGGTGTGGGCCTACACCGTGACGCCGGACCACCATTTCATCATCGACCAGCCCCCACGTTGCAGCACACCCTGGTGGTGTCGCCGTGTTCGGGGCGTGGCTTCAAGCATTCGGCGGCGCTGGGGGAGGCGTTTGCGCAGTGGTGCATCCGGGGGGGCGAGCGAGCTGGATTTATCGTCGTTTTCGTTGAAGCGTTTCGAAGGTCAATAACTACAAAGAATGGGGGCAAAGCTGCCCCCCTAAGCCACGCTATTTCGCGAACGCGTACTCCCCGCCCTGCTCCACCGCTTTGCGATACGCAGGCCGCGCCTGGAATTTTTCCACCCACGCGGCCAGGTTCGGGTAGGCCTGCAATTTGCCTTGGGCGCCGGCGACTTCCCCGATAAAGCTCATCTGGATATCCGCGCCGCTCAATTCATCGCCGACCAGGTAAGGCGTCTGCCCCAGTACATCGTTCAAGTAACCCAAATAATTGGCCACCTCCGATTCGATACGCGGGTGCAACGGCGCGCCTGCGTCGCCGAGGCGGCCGACATAGAGGTTGAGCATCAACGGCAGCATGGCCGAGCCTTCGGCGAAATGCAGCCATTGCACGTAGCTGTCGTAGGTGGCGCTGGCGGGGTCCGGTTGCAGACGGCCCTGGCCGTGGCGGCGGATCAAGTAGTCAATGATGGCGGCAGACTCGATCAGCACCTGGCCACCGTCTTCGATTACCGGGGATTTGCCCAGCGGGTGGATGGCCTTGAGTTCAGGCGGCGCGAGGTTGGTTTTTGGGTCGCGCTGGTAACGCTTGATTTCGTAGGGCAGGCCGAGTTCTTCGAGCAGCCACAGGATGCGTTGCGAGCGTGAGTTGTTGAGGTGGTGGACGATGATCATTGAATGCTCCGCTGGGCGACAGGGGTGTCTTGCAAACAGACTACGCCAGCGCCCGGGAGTGCCGATAATTAAATTTCTACGTGACGCACGCCGTGGTGAGCATGAAAGTAGGTTCGGAAGTAGGCATACAAGGGATCTGAAACTCAGTGGGCGTGGGCTATTTTTTGATGGGTGAGATCTTTGATCTGCAACGCATGACTGAAGGTGGCGGCGGCCTTGGCTGCTTGCTCCAATGCGCCGAAGTTCATGAAAAGCTGCTCCCCGACCTTGTCGAATCCGCCTTGGTTTGCGAACGCTTCTTGAAGTTTTTCACGCGCGGTGCCGTGTTTCAGCGCATAAGCGATTTCGTCCATTGAATGCCCCCCATCAACATAAATAAATAACAATGCTTGAATGGCCAAGTACGTTTCTATGTCGGTGGCGCTCGCCTGTGCATGGGCCTCTTGGCAGGCACGTAAAGCACCGTGTTCAATCAAGATGGAACCCGAAGGACCATTGACATAAGTACCGGTACCTTTCTCAAAAAAGTCCTTCAAGTACGAACCCGGCTTGAACGCATCGGGATGATTGGGATCTTGCATCTCGAGCCGGTCTGGACAGCGCGTACTGGCGCTGGCCAGTAATGGGTTCTTGTAATCATCTTCATATTTAATGTAGTAGGGCTCGTTTAGCCGCAAATCCCTCGGCGTCGCATCAATGTTCCTCATGATGCCGACGTTAAAACTGTCTGCCTGCCTGAACACGTTACCCTCCTTGGCGTTGAGTTCCACTCGCCCTTTTCCGGGTGCTCTAATGGGATCAAACACGCCATCCCAATGCCCCGCCGGAAGTTTTGCTGCGACCTCAGGTTCATTTTTCAGCGCGTAACTTAAGTACCGATGCTTGTAAATATCAAACAGCGCGTGTTGCGCGGACGTTGGAATGTCCAGCGTTTCGAGGGTTTTCTTAGCGCGCGCATAGAAACCTTGAAGCTGATCCAAGCCAATAATGCGGGTGTCAAAACTTTCATTGCGCCACGCGGCTTCATACTTATCAAATAGCGGTGCAGGAATGAAATGCTGTTTAAGAAAGTCGACTTGACGATCGGAGATGTCTGAAAACTTCTGGTATTTCTCCGGACTGCTGAAATAGTCTTGCAAGGCATACTTGGCGTAATAGCTCTCAAATGCTCGCCTGACCGGATCGTTTACCATGGCGAGCCTCATCGCCCCCTCGGCGCCCTGCGTTCCTTGATCGCTGACGAGTTTGGCCAGCTCAGCCCTACGTGCCTCCGGGTGCTTGATGAGCTGGAGCGCAGCCAGGATTTTTTGGGTTTGCGTTTCAACAGGTCCTGCAATCCTGAAGCGATTCAAACCCAGGCTCAACGCACCATCCTTAATGGATGCTTTGCCGGGCAAGATATAATCTTGAGAGTATTTTTCCACAATATCACTGTCTATAACGGCATTGTAGACAGCGCCATTTCTGACTTGCGCCCCCTCCACCAGAAAATGAACCGGATATTCCTCGTCTCCATTTTTTATAGTCAACGACGGCAACGTGTTGGAGGACACATCAATCGCCCTGTTCTTAATGCAGTCATAGTTTTTAATGAATTCAGTTTTTCCCAGTCCGTTACCTTCACTTTTTTGACCCACAGCCGTTCGTTGCACAGGTACCGCGCCCGCTTCAATGCCCATGACGTATCACTCATATAAAAGAGGTGGAATGCTGCTGAGTACTTAATTGAGCTTGTTATCGATTGACACCATCAAACTGTAGAATCCATCCAACGCGCCCTGCAACTTCTCAGGCGAGACAATGCAATCTACGACCAACAACGCTTTGACTTCATGGCCGTGCTGTCCTTTTCCGAAGACTGCCTGCCCCGTCACTACCCATGGCAATGCATGTTGCAGTAGACCGAGTAATTCCCGTGCATGAAAATCAATAGCGAAGTGCCTTTTCAACTGACTCCACATCCACACCCTGTCATTTTCAACAGTAATGATAATGGGATTAATCGTTTTGAAGTTAATTTCAATAGACGAATGAATATCGAAAGCACCAATGTGCTCCTTGGAAATTCCGATATTCAGCAGAGTCGCACGCAAAGTACTCGAGATATCAAAGTTCATACCTATAACCCCGTGGGATCGAAGGGCGTTGTTGTTGGCCGTGTTCCTTGGAGACCTGGATGCTGGCGTCACTCATCGGGTGCGCCAGGGTTCGGACAATAAGTGGTCAGTCGCTACGAAAGGGTTCCGCTAGCCAGCGTCGGCGCTTACGCCAATCGAAACCGTGCAGTGTTGTCACTCAGTGCCTGGCTGCCCTTGCTCAGCGTGTCGGCCGCCTGGTTCACCGCGCGCGCGCCGTCGAGCAGGCGCCCGGCGGCCTGGTCGACCTGCTGGATATTGCCGCTCACTTCATCCGCCGTCGTGGCCTGCTCCTCCACTGCCGTGGCGATTTGCGCCAAGGTGTCGGTAACGTTCTGCACCGCGCCCGCGATCTCGCCCAATCGAACGCCAAGCCCGGTGACCGATTGCGCATCCGTCAGCGCTTGTTCGCAGGCGGCGCCCATCAGCGTGACTGCCTGACTGACCGTCGCGCGCAGGCTGTCCACAGTGCCGGCGATCTGTGCGGTCGAGGCCTGGGTGCGTTGTGACAGACTGCGCACTTCATCAGCGACCACGGCAAACCCCCGGCCCTGCTCGCCGGCGCGGGCGGCTTCGATGGCGGCGTTGAGTGCCAGCAGGTTGGTCTGTTCGGCGATGCCCCGAATGGTATCGACCACCGATTGAATCTGCTGGCCCTGCTGGTTGACTTGCTCCAGCGCATTGGCGGTGTCAGTCAGGCGTTGATTGAGCTGCTGGATGCTGGCCGTGGTGCGCTGGCTGTCGCGACTACTGTCCTCGGCAATGCGCCGGGTTTGTTGGGCGCTGCTCGAGGCTTGTTCGCAACTGCGGGCAACGCCCACGGAGGTGGCGGCCAATTGGGTAGCAGCGGCGGCAATCTGGCTGATCTGGTGTTGCTGGTCTTCGACCTCGTTGAGGGTACTGCCCGATTGCGAGTTGAGGGTCTGTACCGCAGAGCCAAGCTGCTGGGTTTCGTGATTGACGCCTAGCAGACTGGTGCGCAATTGCACCACTGCGACGTTCAAGGCAGCGCTGATCGCGGCGAGCTCGTCGCGCCCCTCAACGGCCACTTCCACACACAGATTGCCGTCTCGCAAGGATTCGGCCAAGGTGGTGATACCGCTGGCGCTGCGTCGGATCGAGGCTTGCAGGCAAATGAACAGATACAACGCTGCCAACGCCAGCAGGCTGAAGGTCGCCGCCAACGGGATAAACTGCTGCATGGAACGCGTGTGGTAATAGCTCAAGCGCGCATCCAGCGAGGTCAGCGACTGGTTACGCAGTGCGGCCAAACCGTCGAGCATGCCGTCGACACTGGTTACGAAGGCCGCCGTGTCGAGCTTGATGGTGCCGCCGAACACGCCGTCGTCGAGCACTTTGAGTTCGTTGTCCAGCCGTTGCAGGCTGTTGTCGTACTGCGTGGTCCAGGGCTCTAGACCCACGTATTGCTTGGCTCTAAGGGGGGCAGCGGCCTTAACCAACTGGTCCCGTGCATCGCCGATGCGGCTGCGCAGGTCACGCATCTGCAAACGGCTTTGCAGGGTGAACTGCCCCGAGGCGATGGATGACTGACCCACACTGGCCATGCGGCCGATTCGCTCAATCAGGTCAGGCGTTTGCTGGGTGGAAATCTGCATCAACAGGTAGGTTTCCAACCACGGGTCGAGGATCAAGCCGGTATCCTGGGTGATCTGCTCGCGCAGGGTTTGCATCGCGGTCAGGGCCAAGGTGAAACGGTCGTAGCCGTCCGGCCACCAGCCTACGGTGCGCAGGGATTGGGAATCCATGCCCTTGACTGTGGCCTGTAAGGCTTCGAAGCGGGCCAGGATATCGGCGCTGGCGTTCTGGGACTTTAGTGAATCGCCCAACGCTTGCAGGCTTTGCAGGATCACTGGGAAATGCGCATCCACCTTGTCCATCGCCGCCTTCGCCGCCGGCGTCGGAGCGTGCAGGATATCTGCCGCTTTCCACCGCGCGGCCAGGTTGCGCTGGGCCGTCAATTGGTCATCCAACGCGTCCAAGGCTTTTAATTGCCGAACGCCGGACTGCTCGCTCGAGATCACGGTTAATTTGTCGCGATAGTCCGAGCCAATCGTCCATAGGCTACCCGCCAGGGGCAGCATGAACAGCAAGAACAGGATCTGGAACTTGCGCGCAAAGCCGAAACGACCCAGCAGGCGGATACCCGGTGATAAAAGGCTGTGCATGTCCGACCACTCTCCAAAAACGACCCACGCGGTGCACCGCTGGGTGAAGCCTTGAAATGACTAACGGCAAAATGCCATGTCATTGATTGGAAAGCCACAAGCAAAAAATGGGCCTATGAGGGAACGCCCCGAAATAGGCGGGCTCGCACCAAATAAACAACGAGAAACGCACGAAAATGGGGCAGAAACACTCACCCCCAGAGCGCCCCTGTAACTAATGGCGCAAACACCCGGCACAACCCCCATCCCTGTGGGGGCTGGAAAATTTGAATGAAGGTGTGTCAAGCCAGTAGCGCGGCAATCCACCTGGCCTGCTGGGAAATCTCCTGCCGCGTCTCTTCAGGCACCGCCTGCCGCGCGCGCTCCAGGCTGGCCAGGGTCTTTTGCTTTTGATGCAACATGCGCTGCCACTTGGCCAGGAACGCCGGACTGCGCGCCTGCATCTGCAGCGGGCCGAAGTACAGCTGTTCGGCGCTATAAGCCACCGGCCCAGCGCGCTCGGCGACGATGATTTCGTAGTAGAAGCGGTTCTCCCACAGCAGCTCTTCACTGAGGATGGAATAACCGTTATCCATCAGCCATTGGCGCACGGGTTGCTCGCCGCCGTTGGGTTGCAGGATCAGCCGTTCCTGGCCACTCAGGTAAGACTTGCCGTTTTCGAGAATGTCGCGAATCGTCTCGCCACCCATGCCGCAAACGCTGATCGCGGTGACGCCGTCACGGGGTTCAATGGCGGCCAAGCCATCGGCCAGGCGCACCGTAATCTGCTGCTCCAGGCCATTGGAGCGCACGGTGCGCTGCGCCGCATGGAATGGCGTAGCAGCCACCTCCCCCGCTACCGCCGCCACGATCAAACCACGGCGCATCAAGGCCACCGGCAAATAGCCGTGGTCGGAGCCAATGTCCGCCAGGCGCGCGCCAGTCGGTACGTTCGCCCCCACGCGTTCCAGGCGCATGGATAAAGTGTGTTCGTTCAACGGCCCCGCTCCCCCGAAAAACGATCCCGACTGTTGGTCAGGTGCAGCACCATGGCGGCGCGTGAGGCGTCAGGGTCCTGGCGTTTGATCGCGTTGAAGATCGCCTCGTGCTCCAGATTCGCCAGTTGCCCCAATTGGGCAAAGTCGGCGCCGCCACGCTCGTCACCCTTGAGTTGGGTGCGCGGGATCATCGCGTTCCCCAGGTGCAGCATGATCTCGGTAAAAAACGTGTTGCCGGTGGCCTCGGCGATCAGTTGGTGAAAGCGTTTGTCTTCTTCCACACAAGTGTCGTTGTTGGCCAGGGACGCCTGGTAATCGTCGAGCGCCTGGCGCATGTGGGCCAGTTGAGCGTCGGTTCGACGCACCGCTGCCAGCGCTGCGGCCTGTACCTCCAAGCCCAGACGCAGCTCGAGCATATTGCGCACGCTGGCCACCGTGTCCACATGCAGGCGCAAACCCTGCTGGGCGTGCAGCGCCAATACAAAGGTGCCGATGCCGTGACGGGTTTCCACCAGGCCAGACGCCTGCAGTTTCGAGAGCGCTTCGCGCACGACGGTTCGGCTCACGCCATGCTCAAGCACGATGGTGGATTCCGATGGCAATTTCTCACCGGGCTTCAACTGGCCAAGCAGGATGCGCTGGGTCAGCGCATCGACCACGCCTTGGGCAAGGTTGGTGGGGCGTCTTCGCGGGGGGGTTCCACTTTCAATGGGCATTGCTACAAGTCCACGGGGCTGAGCTGGAGGGAGCTTAACACCCCGCCCGGCGACGGGCCCGGGTTGATTAAAAAAACCATCAGCTTGTATGACAACCAATCATCACGCTCACGATTTTCACTCGAGCCATTGCGACTCTCCCAAACAATCAGACCGTTCAAAACCTGCATAAAACCTAGTAAAAACTATACATAAAACCAAAAATCTGATCTACGCAGGGTGTTATAGGCACAAAAAAACGCACCAACGCATTGCGATCTCGCGAAACCTACTTGTATGATGTCTATCAACAAGACACGCAAACCCGCATAAAAATAATCAGGGGGAGTTTTGAATTGTGAACAATTCAAGCCATGCATCTGCCGCACCAGAAAGCGATTCGGTCCTCGCACGCGCCGTGAGCAAAGTGAAGGGCCATGTGCTCCCACTGTTCGTGATCATGTTCATCCTCAACTACATCGACCGGGTCAATATCGGCTTTGTGCGCACGCACATGGAGCATGACCTGGGCATTGGCGCCGCCGCCTATGGATTCGGCGCCGGACTGTTCTTCATCGGCTACGCCCTGTTCGAAGTGCCCTCCAATATGCTGCTGCAGAAGGTCGGGGCGCGAATCTGGCTGACCCGCATCATGTTCACCTGGGGCATCGTCGCGACGATGATGGCGTTCATCCAGAACGAAACCCACTTCTACATCCTGCGCTTCCTGCTGGGCGTGGCCGAAGCCGGCTTCTTCCCTGGGGTGATCTACTACTTCACCCGCTGGCTGCCCGGCGTGGAGCGTGGTAAAGCCATCGCGATTTTCCTCAGCGGCTCGGCGGTCGCCTCACTGATTTCCGGTCCTCTCTCAGGCGCACTGTTGCAGATCGAAGGGTTTGGCTTCCACGGCTGGCAGTGGATGTTTGCCATTGAAGGCCTGGCCTCGGTGGCGCTGGGGTTCTTTGTGTGGTTCTGGCTGGACTCCAAACCCCACGACGCCAAATGGATGACCCGCGAAGAACAGGACGCATTGGTCAATGCCATCGACCAGGAACAGCGCGAACGTGAAGCCCTCACCACCGTCAAACCGACCCTCGGCACGTTGCTGAAAGACCGCCAGATCCTGCTGTTTTGCGCGCTGTATTTCTGCATTCAACTGACGATCTACGCGGCGACATTCTGGCTGCCGAGCATCATCAAAAAGATGGGCGACTTGAGTGATATACAGGTCGGCCTCTTCAACTCGATTCCATGGCTGATCTCGATCATCGCCATGTACACCTTCGCCTCGCTGTCGGGCAAGTTCAAGTTCCAGCAGGCCTGGGTGGCGGCGGCGCTGTTGATTGCCGCCGCAGGCATGTTCATGTCCACCATCGGCGGGCCGATCTTTGCCTTTGTGGCGATCTGCTTTGCGGCCATCGGCTTCAAGTCGGCGTCGTCGCTGTTTTGGCCGATTCCCCAGGGTTACCTGGATGCGCGCATTGCCGCCGCGGTGATCGCGCTGATCAACTCGATCGGTAACCTGGGCGGTTTCGTTGCACCGACCACCTTTGGCTTTCTGGAACAGACCACCGGTTCGATCCAGGGCGGCCTCTATGGCCTGGCCGGCACCTCGGTGCTCGCTGCGATCCTGGTGTTTTTTGCCAAGACGTCGCCCTCCGCCGTGCTGGCGCCAACTGTGCCTACGGGCGCCGCCCTCAGCAAACCTCTTTGAGCCCATTTAGGAACTTGCCATGAACACTCCCGTCGTTACCCACTTCCAGGTCATTCCCGTCGCCGGCCACGACAGCATGCTGCTCAACCTCAGCGGCGCCCATGGGCCTTACTTCACGCGCAATATCGTCATTCTCAAAGACAGCGCCGGCAATACCGGCGTGGGCGAAGTACCCGGTGGCGAGCGCATCCGCGAGACCCTGGAAGACGCCCGCAGCCTGGTGATCGGCCAGCCCATTGGTCAGTACCAGCGCGTGCTCAACAAGATGCGCAGCACCTTTGCTTGCCGCGACGCGGCCGGGCGCGGCCTGCAGACGTTTGACCTGCGCATTACGATCCACGCCGTCACCGCCATGGAAGCCGCGCTGCTCGACCTGCTGGGTCAATTCCTCGATGTCCCGGTGGCCGCCTTACTCGGCGAAGGGCAGCAGCGCGATGCCGTGAAAATGCTCGGTTACCTGTTCTACGTCGGCGACCGCAGCGCTACCAACCTCGCTTACCGCAACGAGGCCGACAGCGACGATGAATGGTTCCGCCTGCGCCACGAAAAAGCCCTGACGGCCGACGCCGTGGTGCGCCTCGCTGAGGCTGCCAACGCCAAATACGGCTTCAACGACTTCAAGCTCAAAGGCGGCGTGCTCAGTGGCGATGCCGAAATCGAAGCCGTCACGGCCTTGGCCGAACGTTTCCCGGATGCCCGCATCACCCTAGACCCGAATGGCGCCTGGTCATTGAAAGAAGCCATCCGCCTGTGCCGAGACCAGCACCACGTACTGGCCTATGCCGAAGACCCCTGCGGTGCCGAAAACGGCTACTCAGGCCGCGAAGTCATGGCCGAATTCCGCCGCGCCACGGGGCTGAAAACCGCCACTAACATGATCGCCACCGACTGGCGCGAAATGGGCCACGCCATCCAGCTGCAATCCGTCGATATTCCTCTTGCCGACCCACACTTCTGGACGATGCAGGGTTCGGTGCGCGTCGCACAGATGTGCCATGAATGGGGCCTGACTTGGGGCTCGCACTCCAACAACCACTTCGATATTTCCCTGGCGATGTTCACCCAGGTAGCCGCCGCCGCGCCGGGCGACATTACCGCCATCGACACCCATTGGATCTGGCAGGACGGTCAACGCCTGACCAAGGCGCCACTGAAAATCGAAGGCGGCTACGTGAAAGTGCCGAGCAAGCCAGGCCTGGGTGTAGAGATCGATATGGACGCCGTGGCCAAGGCCCATGAAGTGTACAAAGGCATGGGCCTCGGGGCGCGGGATGACAGCGTGGCGATGCAATTCCTGATTCCGGGATGGCGCTTCAACAACAAACAGCCGTGCCTGGTGCGGTAAGGCCAAAAACACGCAAACAAATATGGGAGCTGGCTTGCCTGCTCCCACACTCGAACTGCTTCGTGCTGAAGTGCGCGTTTTCGTATTAAAGTTTGCGGACGACTGCCGGTGTTTTTTGGATCGCAATCGGCTGCACAGTCAGCTCAACCCCTAACGCCATCATCAGCTTCTGGATCGTCTCATAGCGCGTTTTTGATCCGCCTTTCAGCGTTTTGTAAAGACTCTCGCGATTAACCCCCGCCGCCTCGGCCACCTTGTTCACGCCCTGGGCTTTGGTGACCTCCGCAAGTGCCTTCATCAGTACCTGTGGGTCTTGAGACTTCATGCTTTGCGCCAGATACGCACTGATGGTGTCCGGGCTGTCGAGGAAGCGCGAAGCTTCATAGACGCGGGTACCGGACGTATCAAGATCGAGGATCGGCATATCCTCGGGTTTGAATTTCGATTCGCTCATTTCATCGACCTCTCAGGGCATCAAGAATCTCTTTCGCCCGCTTCTCCGTGCGTCACCCACTCATCAAGATCTACAGGGCTAGTCATAGGCTTCCGCAAGGCCCCTGCCGTAGCTCGCGCGCATCCCGCGCCGGCCAAATGCGGCCATCTGTCGCATCCCGCCAACCTCCCCTCCTGCCCTCACCCCTCCCGCCGATAACCTTATTAACCGCATGCCAATACCCTGCGCCCCCTCCCGATTGAGCCCCCACCATGAACCCACTCGCCCTTCTCAAAAAAGCCCGGCCCGACCGTCAAGGCACCACCACGCTCACCTGCACCGCCAACGAACTGGAGCCGTCCTTAGCCACCCTGCGCATCAGCCCGACGCTCATCACCGGCTTCATCTCCCCGCACCTGGACATCGACCAAATCGCCGCCAAGCTCAAACGGCGCTTTCCCCAAAGCACCATCAGCCTGTGCACCACTGCCGGCGAGTTGTGCAACGCAGCCAAGACGCTTTACTGCACCACTGGCGAACGCTGGGACCGGATTGTGCTGCAGTTGTTCGACGACAGCGTGATCGCTGCCGCCGAGGTGGTGATGGTGCCGTTGGAGTGTGAGGACATTCGCAGTGGCGGCAAGCGCCTGGGGATGCAGGAGCGGATTGCCAAGCTGGTAAGCAATATCAAAGGGGTGCAGGTGCATACGCAGATCGATCATCGCGATACGTTGGCCTATGTCGTGTTTGACGGGTTGTCGGCGTCGGAGTCGTTTTTCATGGAGGCGCTGTATGAGTCCGGGCGTTTTCCGTGTTTATTCGTGGGCGGGTCGGCCGGGGGCAAGTCGGACTTCCAGAAGACGCTGATTCACGACGGCCAGCGCAGTTATCAGAACCATGCGCAGATTGTGTTCCTGAAGACGGCAGCCCAAGTGCGCTTTGGCGTGTTCAAGAGCCAGAATTTCAAGCCGGCGGATTTGACCTTCAGTGTGCTGACCGCGTCGGTAGAGGACCGCACGATTGACCAGGTGATCGACAGCAGCGGCAACATCAAGAACATGGTGCAAGCGCTGTGCGATGCGTTCAACTGCACGCCCCAGGCGCTGGAATCGAAGCTGGCGGACTACTCGTTTGCCATCCGCGTGGGCAGTGAGTTGTTCGTGCGCTCCATCGCGCGCATCGACTATGAGCAGCAGATCGTGCAGCTGTTTTGCGACGTGGCACCCGGTGAAGAGTTGGTGATGGTGCGGCGTACGCCGTTGCGTGAGGCAACGCGTTTGGACTACGAGCAATTTTTGCGCGGCAAGGGTGGCCAGCCGGTGGCGGGTATTCTAAATGACTGCATTTTGCGCCGGCTGAACAACGGCGCCGAACTGGGCAGCATGGCCGGCACGTTTGGGGATGTGCCGCTGGCGGGGTTTTCGACCTTTGGTGAAATCCTGGGGCTGAACCTGAACCAGACGCTGACCGCGATTTTCTTCTTTCGGGTGGCCAAAGGCGTCAGTTTCAATGACGAGTACGTCGACAATTTCATCGCCCATTATGGCGAGTTCAAGGCGTTTTTCCTGCGCCGGCAGGTGAAGAAACTGGCGGGCTTGAACCATGTGGTGGTCAAGCAAATTAACGCGTTCAAGAACAAAGACTTCACCGACACCCTGAATACCCGTGGGCTGGACCGCAATATCCTGCCGGTGTTCGAAGGCCTGGCAGACTTGGGCCAAGTGTTGGCGCAAGCCGAGCGGCAGCAGGAGGACATTGCTTCGCAGCTCAAGCATTACTCGGGTGAGTTGCATGCGTCGATGGATGATCTGGTGGGCACCATTGACCGGCAGAACAGCGTGTCTGCCCAGGCTGGAGCGACGGTGGAGGGGCTGTCGAGCCAGGCAGATATCGCAGTGGAAGGTGCACGCACGCTGGCGGGTTCAAGTTTGCGTATCCAGTCGATTGTGCAGGTGATCCAGCAAATCGCCGGGCAGACCAACCTGCTGGCGCTCAACGCCGCCATCGAGGCGGCGCGCGCGGGCGACCTGGGCCGGGGCTTTGCGGTGGTGGCGGACGAAGTGCGCAAACTGGCGGAGATCACGCGTAAGAATGCGGCGGAGATTAGTGTGGATATCGACCTGCTGTCGAGCGAGATCCAGCGCGTTGCCCAGCAGATTGAGGACCAGTCCACCGGGGTGGGCGCGCTGCGCGAAATGCTCGATGCACTGGAGGCGTCAAGCCGTGCGACTGAGGGGACAGCGCAACGCACGAAGACCCTTGCGGATACGTTGACTGGGCTTACGCACGCGTAAGCCTTAAGCGGAAGGCGCGGGGGTCTGAGTCGGCTGGGCTGCAATGCGCATGAGCAAAATGCGCTTGCAGTGCCTGGTGGACAGTGGCGCTTCAGGGTTTGAAGTTTTTCATCAGTTTGAACAGATGGCCGGGCCAGATCCAACGTGTTGTTGGCTGCTCGCGGGTGTCTGCCAGGGCGTCGAGCAAGGTGTTGTTGGGCGCTTCGCCAGCAGGAATATTCAAGGGCGAGCGCTGTTGCACTTGATCGCTTAGAGGATCAGTGGGCTTGTACAGCCTACCGGTGGACTTATCCATCAAATAGCCAGCGGTCTTGCCGTGCTCGGTGAGGTGCCAGACACCATTCACGGTTTCGGTAAGTGCTTTGAAGGGCGGGAGCCTTATGTTCTTGTCCGTGGTTTTAACGACATGGTCCTCGCGCTTGGCTCTTTTGAAGGTGGCGAACTCGCTGCCCAGTGGAGGTTGATCAGCGCCTTCACTGGAGAATTTTTTTACCATCCGCTCCAGGAAGGGTATGCCCCCAATATTGGAGAACGTTCCCTGGCTCGGACTCAGGATGTATCGTAAAAACCCCTGGTCGAGACGGGTACTGTTGATCGCCGAACCCTCCAGGATTCTTGACGCGTCTGCGGCGTCCTCTGGCTTGTAGTCGCACGTCACCTGGAACCCGTCCCAGTCATAGCGAACGTTGCTCCCCGCGAGTTGAAGGCCGTCGCTGTAATGACGGTAGGTGCCGAGTTCTATGGCCACTCGATCTACGAAATACAGGTCCGCACCTTCCGCTTTTGCATAGGCGTACATATCCGAGATCAAGGCACGGTCATCACGGTTGAGGAAATCGGCGTGGTTTTGAGTGCCGTTGTAGACAGTGGCGGGTGGCTTGGCAACGGGGGGTTCATTGCCGTTGTACAAGCGCGAAATCATGAGGTCGCGGCCGTTAACGGAAGCTGGGGCCGACTGGGTGGCGACCTTGGGCGCCGTTGATGCCAGCGCTTCCCACGCTGCACGTCGTTCATTGACGGTGAAGGAGCCGCCGTCATCCCCGGCAATCAGGCTGAGCTGATTGCGCGCGAGTTCTTTAAACGGGTTGCTGTCCGTACCGTTGACGAAACCAGTGGCGTGCCGCGCCCGTGCCAGGAGCTCTGGGGTTTCGGTGCTGGGAGTTTCCGTATCGTGCTGAGCTTTATTGGCGAGGTAATGGTCACCCGTAATCGAATGGAGTGGGTTGGCGCTCATCTGGCCGGCCCGGGTTTCAGCCCGTGTTGCAGCTTCGCTCAGCTGACGAGCCAGGATTGAGACGGTGCTGCTAGTAACGTCACGGATCGTAGCTGAAGCCACAGCCGTCTGATCGTTAGCGTGTGGAACCGTAGACAACGGAACGGCACTGACGGAACTACTTGTTGTCATGCGCCCGTAGGATGCGGATGCCTGAGGTTGAACAGTGATCATGGATGTTCTCCCAGCCCAGGAGGAAGCCGAAGCTACCCGGCATTAAATATACGTTGGTTATCTATTTAAAAATAAACTCGAAGCAACTTAATCCCCAGCAGCTTCCACTGAGTTAGTACCTGTATTTAAATACCACTGAGTCTACACCCGCAGGCCGAGTATAGCGGGGCGTCCCCCCGTATACATCATGATAGATTCTGACACGCGAGCCATTACCGAAAGACTGAACATTGAAGTCCGACAGTGTTCCGGAAGAGTTTGGAAGAATTTTCCTGCAGTCCTCTTGAGAACTGAAGGGGCGCGAGTAGCACAACTTCACATCCTCCATGATACTTTCAGGATAGTAAGTCGTATTCCATTGCACTTCCACTAACTGCTTGGGATCAGCGAGGGTCCCGGTTGGGAAATCAGAGCTCACAACACTGAAACTTGCAAACCCTACACCGGGACTGGTATCGGAATTGGATAACACGAGCACAGGGCCGGGCGCCTCAGACTTAGGAATAGACCTTTCCTGCGCCTGCACTCCTTCGTTAATGAAAATCACCAAAGCAGCAACCAATGCGAGCAGATATTTGCTTGGGCCTGAACGACGAACAAACACAATCGCGCTTTCCATAATCATCACCATAGCGTCAGGCGTTAACACATAACGTTCAAATCAATCCAACCGTAAGATTTACGCCCCCACCATTGCACGATTAATTAACCGAATAAAGCCACCCACTTCCTAAAATAACGAAGGATAACGCCGTCATACTTAAACGTAGGAATACGTCAGAAACTTCCTGGTCCAGCCTCCCCTCTATTAAAACTCCTTGTTTCAAGGCATGATGCGGCCCTCATATCAAGGATGATAAAAACTGTGAAAACCACCCTCACCGCGCTGCTACTGATTATCCTGGCGGCGCCTGTATTCGCCGAAACCCCACGTATCGGCTTCAAAAACGTCACCGTCCCGGATACGCAGCGCCCATTGCAAATGGTCGTCTGGTACCCCACCGCCGCCGCCACTAAACCCGAGCTGATCCGTGACGACGCAGTGTTCTTCGGCGCCCTCGCGGTGCCCGACGCGCCTGCGCAAAGCGGCGAACACCCGCTGGTGGTGCTCTCCCATGGTTACGGCGGTAACTGGGGCAACCAGGTGTGGCTGGCCAGCGCCTTGGCCCATCAGGGTTACATCGTGGCGGCGGTCAACCATCCCGGCACCACCAGCAAGGACCGCAGCCCGCAGGCTGCCGCACAGTTATGGCAACGGCCCAAAGACCTGAGCCGGGCCATCGATGCGGTGATCGCTCAGCCTAAGCAGTTCGGCGCGGTGGCGAAAAACCGGATCGCCGTGGTGGGTCACTCTATTGGGGGATGGACGGCCATGGAAATTGCCGGTGCACGCTTCGACCCGGACCTCTTCGCCCGCGACTGCAATGCACACCCGAAGTTGGGCGGCTGCATCGGCTACCAGCAGATCAAACCGGCCGAGACACCGGCTGCGAAGGCCCAACTGGCCGCCGCCCTGCGCGACCCACGCGTCGGCGCCGTGGTGACATTGGACCTGGGCCTGTCGCGCGGCTTCACCGACGCCAGCCTGGCCGCACTGCCGGTGCCGGCACTGGTAATTGCGGGGGGCGTGCCAACGGAGGATATGGACCCCAACCTGGAGTCCGCCGATATGGTCAAGCGGTTGCCTAAAGCCTCGACACACTACGTAGAGATCGCCGACGCCACTCACTTCAGCTTTATGTCGACCTGCAAGCCGGGCGGTATGGCGTTGATCGAAGAGGACTCGCCAGGCGATGGCATGATTTGCCGCGATGGTGAAGGGGCTCGCCCCAGGGCGGTGATTCAGCAACAGGTGATTGGGTTGATTACTGAATTCCTGGGAAAGTCTTTCCGAAATTGAAACAGGGATAAAACCTAGAAGATTATCAATGCAGTGAGCGCACCACGTTACCTTATGCACCACTGCTATACGATCATTTGAACACTTACTTATAGAGCGTGACATGCAAGAAAGCAGAAATTTAAAGGGACTACGAGGTTGGCTTATATTAGTTGGAATAGGCCTGTTTGCAACAGCTTTCCGCCTGACCAAGATGCTTCTCGAAGTGCATTACCCTATCTTCGCAGAGGGTACATTTACCGCTGTCACCACGCAGGCATCACCCTTGTATAACCCGCTGTGGGGGCCGATCCTGATTTCAGAAACACTTATCAACGCACTCATGGCTGCTACCTACGCTTATTTGATCTACCTGTTCTGCACAAAGCACTACTTGTTCCCCAAGGTTTATATAGCCGCAGTCGTTGTATCGGCTATTTTCATTCCTCTTGATGCATGGGCATGCTCGCTTGTTCTGGCGGATCAACCCATATTCGACTTCAACACAGCGAAAGAAATGGTACGTGCATTGATTGGCTTGTGTGTATGGGTGCCCTATATGCTTGTCTCTAAACGGGTCAAGGCCACGTTTGTAGAGCGCCGGCCAGAGAGCGGCGACACGCTCACGGCTGCCAACCTTTAACAGGGCACCCTGCTCGTGTTCTCTGCAATGGCGAGTCATGCGGCGCAAAGGGTTATGGATACACCTAAAAACGCCCCGTTCGCCTATCAAGCGGTGTACCGCTACCTCGTCGAGTTGATTGAGGCAAGCCCTTCGCAAGGCGACCACAAGTTGCCGTCGCTGCGCCAGTTGGCGCAGCGCCTCGGCGTATCGGTGTCGACCACCAAGTACGCCTACGCGCTCCTTGAGGATGAAGGACGGGTATACGCCAGGCCCAAGTTCGGTTACTTCACCCGTCTGCAGCCGACGGCTGTCTCAACTGAGCGCGCACCCAGCCTGCTCGATCAGGTCTTTGCCAATGCCCGCCAGCCGGGCATGCTGGCCCTGAGCAGCGACGCACCGGCCATGCTGATGTCGCTGGAAAACCCACTGCTGATGATTGAGCGGGAGATGGCCCGCCAATACCCGCGCTCACTGACACCGTTGTACCTGCCCTTTGGCGAACCGGAGCTGCGCGCTGCATTGGCCGAGCGCTACACCTGCTCCACTGACAACTACTGGCAGGCCGATCAGGTCTATGTCGGCGCGGACCTGCACAGCGTGCTGGCGTTGTCGCTGAACGCCCTGGGCTTGGCGGGCACAGTGGCGTTGGTGGAGTCTCCGTGCTCGTGGGCGATCCTGCGCCAGCTTAAAGCCGCGAACATCCGCGTGATCGAACTGCACCTTGACGCCGACGGGCGCTTCGACCTGCCTGCGCTTAATCAACTGCTCAAGCACGCACCCATTCGCCTGGCGGTGCTGTCATCCACCGTGAACATTCCCCACGGCAGCCGCATGCCGGCTGAGGATAAACAGCAGATCTGCCAATGGCTGGCGGAGCGGGATATCTGGTTGTTCGAAAACGACACCTACGGCGAGTTGTATTTCGCGCCCCGGCCGGCCCGCTATCGCGACGTTGCCGACCCGCAGAAACTGCTGGTGTTTTCGACCTTCGACAAGGTGATCGGCTCGGAGGCACCCTACGGCTATGTGCTGTGCCGTGGGTGTGGGGCGCAGTTGCAGCAGGCGTTCCTGGCGCGGGCATTTCGTCTGTCGCCGATCCGCCAGAAGGCGATTGCCAAGCTATTCACTTCCAAGCGCATCGACCCGCATCTGCACACGCTGCGGGCCTTGTTGCAGGACTGTATGACCCAGCTGAAAGGCCTGCTGGACGAACACGGCAAGGGTGCCTTTGAAGTGCAGATCCCGCAGGGTGGCGCGTGTTTTTGGCTGGAAGCCACGCGTCTGGTCGACATGCAGCGCGTGTTCGATTGCCTGCTGACAGAACGCATCGTCATCGCCCCCGGCGAACTGTTCAGCCAGCAAGGTGCCTGGAAACAGCATGTGCGCCTGAGCTTTACCCTCGATTGGAGCAAAGACATCGCCCAGGCCGTGGAGCAACTGGCCCGGGCAATTCGTCAAAGTCCGTAGCAGTGCCGCGCCTCAGGGAAACGACCGTGACGCACGTCTTCGGCAAACCGTTCGCAGGCATCGCGGATCACCGCGCCCACGTCCGCGTATTGTTTGACGAAACGCGGCATCTGCTCGCCGCCCAGGCCCAGCACATCCTCAGTCACCAGCACCTGGCCGTCGCAGGCCGGTGAAGCGCCGATGCCGATGGTGGGCATTGCCGAGTCGAGGGTGATCTGCCGGGCCACGCCCTCTGCCACCCCTTCGAGCAACAGGCTGAACGCACCCGACTGCAGATTGGCCCGTGCATCCTCGGCAATCCGCGCGCCGGTTTCGGCGGTGAGCCCCTGAGCCTTGAAGCCGCCCATCACGTTGACGAACTGCGGCATCAGCCCCACATGCGCCATCACCGGAACACCGCGCGCCACCAGAAACTCGACGGTGCCGGCTAACGCCTGGTTGGCTTCCAGCTTGACGGCGTCGCAGCCGGTGCGCGCCAGCACCTGGGCGCAATTGCGGAAGGCCTGTTCATTGGATTCCTGATAACTGCCAAACGGCATGTCGGCAATCACACAGGCCAAGCGCGTGCTATCGACCACGGCCCGTGTGTGGCCGATGATTTCTTCAAGTTGCATGCTCAAGGTCGAGGGGCGGCCGTACCCGACCATGGCCGTGGAATCACCGACCAGGATGAAATCGACCAAAGGATCGATCAGCTTGGCGATGGCGCTGGAGTAAGCCGTCAGGGAGACGATTTTCTGCTGGCCCTTCATGGCGACCAGTTGCGGGACGGTCATGCGTTTGGTGCGGGTGTGGATGCTCATCAGTGTCGTCCGTTGTGCGCTGGAGGACCCGATTATTGGCAAAAGGGAGGGCGATTCAATACACAGATTGGCGCTAAAAAGCGACTCAGGGAATGGCGTCGGTTTTTAAGCTGGTATCATCCCGAGCCTGTACAGCCCGGGTAGAAAGACATGAACCGCCAGAAAAAACTGAAGCAGCTCTTCAAGGCCAAGGCCAAAAAGGCCAGCGCCAAATTGGCGCCGAAGAGAAAGGATACGTACGTCAGCAAGGCAGACCGGGAAAAGCTGGCGGCTGAAGCGGCTCAAGAGCCAAGTACTTCCCAGGACAGCTGACTCAGCAACCGCTCAACGCCCAGGCGATCGAAAACTCAACCAATACCGCCAATCCCCCTGTGGGAGCTGTCGAGCTTTAGCGAGGCTGCGAAAGCGGTGGGCCAGGCGAGAAAGGGGCTGGCAATGCCGCCGCCTTCCCAGCCTCGCAGGGGCTCGACAGCTCCCACATGTGATCTCTGCTGCGGTGGGTGCTGCGCTCGCCGTGCCGGTCAGGAGAGTGGTGATGCGTCGGTCAACCCCTCCCCACCGACCCTGACACCGGAAGATTCCCCAGCAACTTGAGGCCGGTGCTCTTCACAAAGGTGTCGTAGTCCATCGGTTTCTGGAGGCGCGTCTCAGCGTTGGGTAGCACATACGCCCAGGCTCGCTTGCTTGAGGCGTCGTACACCAATTTAAACAGCCGCGTCGGCACCCAGACGTGGTTGTCGCCGATGGTGCCGTGGCCCGGGTCGAACAGCGGACCGGTGAATACATACACATCGCCGCCAGCACGCTTGGCAAACTTGCGCACGTCGGCCTCGACCTTGCTCCAGATCTTGCGGTTGTTGGTGGGGTCTTGCGGCACCATGTTCGACAGTGCGAAGGATTGGGCCATCGCGTGGGCATCCGGTGCGTCGGCGGCCGGGGCCTGGTGGCCGCGGTCCACAGCCGGGTGCTGGCTGCGGTAGTCACTCAACTCAGCACGCCCAGCCTTGGGGATGCGTGGGTCGGGGTAGAACTGGTTGGTACGCTCCTCGCCTTTCGCCTCTTTCAACTGCGCAGCATTCAGGCGTTCGACCACCACCAGCGGCGTCTTGCTGGTTTGCGAGTACAGCACTGCAAACGTGTCGGAACACAGCGCCAGAGGTGTCATTGACGCAGGGATGGTGGCGGTTTTGATCGGCGTATTGGCAGGGAAAAGATCAGCGCAACCATCAAATGAAGCGCGTTGCTCGGTGGGGGTGTAGGGGTTTGCCAGGTTGCGGGCTTCTACAGCGGTAGAGAGCAAAACAAGGGCAGACAGCCCGACTGCAATGTTGCGTAGGTACATGCTCTAGATCTTATGCTGAGGGTAAAACGGACGACAGGTTCCGAGGCACGGAACCTACAGGCGCACGACCACAGACAATCGTGCGGGGTGTATGGACCCTCATAAATCACTTTGGTGCCGCGCGCTCGCCCCGTTACGCCGTCAGGGGCAGCATCACCACAAATTCGCTGCCCTTGCCATGCCCATCACTCTTTCCCGAGACCGTACCGCCGTGGGCTTCGACCAGTTCGCGCACGACGGTCAAGCCAATGCCCAGGCCGGCGCTGTTGAAACCGATGGCGTGGGCGTCTTGCACATAAGGATCAAAAATGAACGGCAGGGCCTTGGCGGTCACGCCGATGCCATTATCGCAAATGCAGATCCTCAGTTGATCGGCCTCCACGGTGACCACCATCGAGATTCTGCCACCGGCCTGGGTGTACTTGGCCGCGTTGCCCAGCAAGTTGTGCAGGATCTGCGCGAGCCGCACGGGGTCACCGCTCATGATCAGGCTAGCGTCGGGAAACGCCACGTCGAACTGCTGATTTCGCGCGATCATCACCGGGCTGCACGCGTCGACTACGGCATTCAAGATGCGCAGCATGTCCACCTCGCGACACTGGATGCGCAGCTTACCGGTGCTGGCGCGCGAGACATCCAGCAGGTCGTCGACCAGTTCGGAAATATGCTGGACCTGGCCTTCGATCAACTCACGCATGCGCGGCAGTTGGTCGCTGGGCAGCCTGACCATGCGCTCGGCAATCAGGCTGATAGGCGTCAGCGGGTTACGCAGTTCATGGGCGACCATCGCCAGGATGCTTTTCTGCTGGCCCAGTGCAAGCTCGGCCGTGGCCTGAAGGTCCTGGGCACTGAGTGCAGCGATCACCAATTGCGCATTCGCCTCGCGCAGCTCCTGGAACAGCAGCAGCTCCTCGACCTGAGGCGCCGCGATCGCGTCGGATTGCGTCAGGAGTATTGCCAGCACCAGTTGCTGATTGGCTTCGATCAGTTGCTCGACGTGCTGGGCGTCTTCCAGACGATTATTCGCGTCACTCAGTTGATCCTGCAGCGCAGCCAATACCGCGCGGGCTTCAACGGTTTTGCGGCCGAGCAGGAAGAGTTCGTGGGCAGCATTGGCTACCTTACGTTCCTCCTCTCCAGCGCGGTCACTCATGAGTCAGCTCAAACATTGTCACGCCCTGTATGCCGGGTCGTCGGGCGACCGCCAAGAAGCCCCTCCTGATCGGGAAGCATCTCGCCGATCTGCAGGCCATCGTCAGTGATGTGGTATTGGCGTAACTCATCGCAGTGGGCACTGGCACGCAGTTTGACCACGGCCATGATGCGCAGCAGGCGGCTACGCACTTCAATGTAGCGCTGCACGATGATCGCATCGGTCAGGAACGCCGTGCCGTAGGGGCTGAAGCGCAGGTCGGTGTAGCGGTCTTCCAATTCCGAAGTCATCAACACGCTGACGCCGACGCGGGTCAACGCCGTGGCCATGCGCGACAACGACTCACGAAAGTCCGCCCGAAAGGTCGGCGCCAGGGCCAACTCGAAGCCCGACAACGAATCGATAACCACCCGCGTGGCGTTCATGCGCCTGATTTCACCGAGCAACTGCTGGACGATTTCGTCAATCGACAGGTCCGGCGCCCGGCTGTCCACCAGACTGACTTTGCCACATTTGATCAGGTCGATCAGTGTGGCGTTTTGCGAGCGGTTGGGCCGTTGCTCGAACACCGCAATAACACCGGTTTCGCCATTGCGCGCACCCTCGGCCAGAAACGTCGCCGCCAGAATGCTTTTGCCCGACCCCGAAGGCCCCGCAACCAACAGTGAGTAGCCCCGGCAAGGTCGGTTGGCCGCGCATCTTCATGATTTCCATCTTGCGCACCATCGAATCGCGCTCGACGCTCTGACGCAACCAGATCAGCCCATCGGCCACGGTGAAGATCGGATTGGTGTCGGTTTCGGTGAAATATTCGCCAATCAGGAAGGTGGTCCCTGCCAGGTCGTCATCAACATGCCCAACTGCTGAACGAACTGCGGGAGGTTGTTGTTGGGGTTGGTCTGAGTCTGGCTGGCCAGCACCACCGAACGGAAGGAATCGACAAACACCAGCGACGGCGAATGTGCCTCCACTTCGCTGACAATGCGCCGCAGCACTTCATCCAGATTACCGGCCAGGGTGTCATCGGCCAGGTTGATATAGCGGATCGATTGGTTGATCACATCAGTGTCGAAAAAGTCGAACTGCTGCTGATAACGCAGCATCTTCAGCGGCGGCTCGCCCAGCACGGTAAAAAACAGCGCGGGGCGTTCAGGGGTCGCAAGGGCAAACATCATTTGATGCGCCAGCGTGGTCTTGCCGCAGCCAGGTGGGCCGGCGATCAGGTTGAACGAAAATTCCGGCAATCCTCCGCCCAGCACCTCGTCCAGACCTGGCACACCGGTAGCCAGGCGGTTGATAGTTACTTTGGAGCTCATGGCGAATTTTCCTGCAAAGGGGTGTCGCTCAAAGAAGGTTCCCACACGTTGCGCAGTAACTGGGCGGTCAGCGAGGGCCCGATCAGCGAGGTCAGCAACGTGTAAAAGTTGATCAGCAGCACCTCACCGAAAAACAGCGCATCGGCTTCGCTTTGCTCGATCAATACAGTTTTGAGGCCGATCAGGTCCGGCGTGACCTGTACACGTTCGTACGTGCCGGCCAGCCGAGTGTGCTTCGAGGCGCTGAGGAGCAGGCTGCGGCGCAAGAGCGCCACAACCCCTTGCTGCCCGATGATGGGCGTGAGTGCTGCGTCCATGTCCTGCAATATCGAAATGATCGCCTCGGCGATGCCTGCGATATCAGCGGTGGGACCAACACGGTACGCCAGAGACGCTACGATCTGGCGGCTCTCTTCGCTTAGCGTGGACATGACGGGCTAATATCTGATGAATTGAGGTGCCAGCCAACACCCTATGGCGGTCGACCGAAGGTTTAATGAGCCATGGCCTCTCTATGGGCCCGTCGCCCTGGCTTAAAACCATGATCACGTGCCGCCCACGCGATCACCAGCGCTACGCCGATCAATACCAGCCACCCCACCAGACTGCTGTTTGCCAGCGCCTGCTCGACAATAAATGTGTAGGTCTGAAACAACACCGCCCCATGCGTGTGGCCAGGGTCAAGCCGCCCAGTACATCGTCAGAGCAACTGTAGCCCGCCTCCCCCGCATATTCCTGCGCCTTGCCGTCCACTTGGAATAGCCACGCGATGCGGCGACCATTGCTCGGCAGTTCGTACTGGATGCACTCATTGTTGGGCATAGGTGGTGGGAATGCTGATGCGCAGCAGCGCCCGACGGCACGGATTGGGCACCCATCACTTCCTGCTGAGATGAACCGAGCACTCGGAACACGCCCGCAGGCTAAAGTGAACCCAGGAATAAAGGCGCTCCGTGGAGCGCCTTTACTCTATTCACGTTACTGCTCGCTGATGGACTTAACATCAGCCTTGGCAGCACCACCAATCGCGATGCGCTTAGGCTTGGCTTCCTCCGGTACAACCCTGAGCAAATCAATGCTCAGCAAACCATTGGCGAGCTGTGCGCCCTGCACTTCAATGTGGTCGACTAGGCGAAACGACAAACGGAACGCGCGCTGGGCGATACCCTGGTGCAGATAGGTGATGCCTTCATTGTGTTCGCGCTTGCCGCCGGCGACGGTCAACACGCCTTTTTCCACCTGGATCTCCAGGTCATCCTCCACTAAGCCTGCGGCCGCGATGACGATCCGGTAATGATCATCACCGTGCTTTTCGACGTTGTGGGGTGGGTAGGTGGTACCGGCCTCGCTGCGAAGCGCCGATTCAAAAAGGTCGTTGAAACGGTCAAAACCGACAGAGTGGCGCAACAGTGGGGCCAAGGAAAGAGTAGTAGCCATTACAAAATCTCCTGAGTTTTCTCCAAGTGATTTGATACGCGACCCGGATTCGGCATCGCGTAAAGCCTAAGTAGGTTCAGGAGGAAATTTTTCAAGCATCGCCTATAAATTTTTTTACGGGCCCATCAGAGCGCTCCCCGCCATCCGTCACGAAGCAAAACCGCGGCAAGCTGGATGAGTTGAGCACGATGGCCGTCAGCGGTCCATTTCCAGGCAGGCTGACGGGCTAATATTCATGCGTGAGTGAGGTAGCAGCGCCAGTACCCTCTGCGACTTCAGCATTGAGTTGACGGAACTCGCGCCACTTGATAGCCAGAAACAGGTTCAGGAATTCAGCTCCCAGCGCCTCGCGTGCCCACGTTGAACGGTGCAATGCGTGCAACGCTGTAAGCCAGTCGGCGGGTAGAAAATCGGTCGCCTGTTCATAGCCATCGCCCTCAACCGCCGCGCCAGGGTCGCTTTGATGAGTGATGCCGTAGCGAATGCCCGCGAGTACTGCGGCCGCGGCGAGATAGGGGCTGGCATGGGGGCAAAATATTGCCAGCGAGTCAAACAAGGTTGCCATCATCCCCCCAATGGAGTGACGCAACAGCGGTGCGCCCTGTGGGTCTGCGCTCGCGTACAGATTGTGACCCTGCTCGTCGGCCAGGCTGACGTGCAAATGCATACCGCTACCCGACTGATCGCTGAACGGTTTGGTCATGAAGCACGCTTGCAGCCCATGTTTGTTGGCCACGCCTTTGACCCAGCGTTTGTAACGTACGCCTTCATCAATAGCGTGGAGTGCGTCGAAACGATGCTCCCGCGTCAAGTCGACCTGGCCCGCAGCGTACTCGGATATCGCCGTACGCACGGGTAACCCCTGTAGCGCGCAAGCCGCGTAAAGGTCATCAAGAAACGGTTGAAGCTGCTCGAGTTCGTATACGCCATAAACCTGAGGTGCAACAGGGCGTACGCCATTGGCCTGCAACGCCGGCTGCGGTCGACCGTTGACGTCGCGCTGTTGGTCCAGCAAGTAAAACTCCAATTCAACGGCCATTACCGGATGGAATCCATCGGCTTCCAGCCGTTCGATGGTGTTCGCCAGTACATGGCGAGGGTCGTGCTGTCGCGGCGAATTTGGCTCAGCAACAGTTATCTGGCAACGCTGGATCTGGTGCCGCAAGGATTGAGCTCGCGATATGCGTCATTGCGGCCATTGTTCAAGCAGTATTGAAACAAACTTTTCTGCCGCGGGAGAAAGTGATGCGCCGCGGCGGTAAACCAGACCCAGGGAGCGGTTCACTATCGGCTCAATCAACGGCACGCTGACCAAGGTGGGGTGATCATGCGCCGGCATGGCCAGGCTCGGCATCGCCGACACCCCCAGCCCGGCTTCCACCAGACCCAGCGAGGTCGAGAGGTGCTGGACCTCGTAGAACCATTGTGGACGCCAACTCAAGCCTGACAACGCGTGATCAAGCAACATGCGATTCCCGCTCAGGCGGCCCACCCCAATAAGACGGTAATCACTGAGCTCAGACCATGTGACAGCACTGCGTCCAGCGAGCTCATGATCACGCCGGCAGGCCAAAACAAAAGGTTCTATGACAAGGGGCACGAACTCAATATCAGGATGCTGCCCACTCATCATGTTGATACCGAAATCAGCCTCCCCTCGCAGTACCGCTTCAAGCCCCTCGTTTGCACTCAAGTCCAGCAGGCGGATGCGAATTTGCGGATAGCGCTCGTTGTACAGACGGATCACCGACGGTAGGAAATAGAATGCGGCCGTCGGGATGCACGCCAGGGTGACTCGGCCAATCTGGCGCTGTGCAAGTTCGCGGATATTGAGAATCGACTCATCGAAATCATCCAGCAATCGGCGCGCCTTAGGCAGGAAGTCCCGACCGACGCTCGTGAGGCTGACCTTGCGCGTGGTGCGATCCAGCAATGCGGTGCCCAGCCCCTCTTCGAGTTTTTTGATGCGACGACTGAGTGCGGGCTGGGACAGGTGAAGCGCATCGGCAGCTTCGTGAAAGCTGCCAAGTTCGGCGATCTTCACGAAAGATCGGATATCGTTAAGCTCATAATCCATGTCTTGCCTCACCAACAGAAGAAGTCGACCAATAATTTAAAGCAAATCCATCATTCGTCAAACGCAATAATTGCGTCAATTTTTGCATTGGAAACATTTTTTATTCTTTGAGACTCTTGCACCAAGAGCATCAATTACGTCAATTGATCAACAAGAGTCAGAGTCATGCAAAGAATTCCCTGTGTGCTGATGCGCGGTGGTACCTCCAAGGGGCCGGTGTTTCTCGACTGGGATCTGCCGGCCGTAATCACGGAACGCGACGAGCTACTGATCAACGTGATGGGCTCCGGCCATGAACTGGAGATCGATGGTATTGGCGGTGGCAGCCCGCAAACCAGCAAGGTCGCGATTGTCAGCCCTTCCCTGCACCCGGACGCGGACGTCGATTACCTGTTCGTCCAGGTGATGGTTTCGCAGCGCCGGGTCGACAGCGCACCCAACTGCGGCAACATGCTGTGTGCCGTCGGCCCGTTCGCCATCGAGCAGGGCTTGGTCAAAGGTACGCCGGGGCGCACTCGCGTGCGCATTCGCAATGTGAACACCGGGACCTTTATCCATTCCGAGGTATGCACACCGGATGGCAAAGTCAGTTACGAGGGCGACACCGCGATCGACGGTGTGCCGGGTACTGCGGCGCCGGTGCAACTGACGTTCCTTGATGCAGCCGGCAGCAAGACCGGCAAACTCTTCCCCACTGGCAACACGCAAGATGTGATCGATGGAATTGCGGTCACGTGCATCGACATGGCAATGCCCATGGTGCTGATCGAAGCCAGCCAACTGGGCAAGCGTGGCGATGAAAGCCCGGCAGAACTGGACGCCGATAAAGACTTCCTGCGGCGCCTAGAGTCATTGCGACTTCAGGCAGGCCTGGCGATGGGCCTGGGTGATGTCAGCGACAAAGTGATTCCAAAGCCGGTGCTGGTCTCGCCCGCCAACGCTGGCGGTACGCTCCAGGTTCGCTATTTCATGCCACACAACTGCCACCGCGCCCTGGCCATTACCGGCTCGATTGGTTTGGCCACCGCATGCGTTATAGAAGGCAGCATTGTCGCGCAGATGCTCGGCGGGATCAGTACGCCGCGCCTTGAAGCGGTGCGTATCGAGCACCCAAGCGGCGCAATTGATGTCGTATTGTCATACACCGGCGTCAAGGGTGAGACAATCCAAGCTTCAGTCGTACGCACCGCACGCAGGCTTTTCTCCGGCTACGTCTATGCCACGGACTCTCAACGCCTCGCCGGATAGCTCCGGCGATCGTTGGCATTTTTGCATCCGCACAATTCTAAAAATGGGTGATGCCATGAAAGTTGTTAAATCGCTCTACTTCCAGATTCTCTGCGCCGTGGTGCTGGGTATCGTCGTCGGACACTTCTGGGCCCAGCAGGCCATCGCGCTCAAACCGCTGGGTGATGCATTCATCAAACTCATCAAGATGATGATCGCTCCAGTGGTGTTCTGCACCATCGTCACCGGCATCGCCGGGATGAGCGACAAACGCTCGCTTGGGCGCCTGCTCAGCAAAACCATGCTGCTGTTCTTCGTATTGACGGTGATCAGCCTGGTGATCGGCCTGGTGGCGGTATATGTGTTCCAGCCGGGCGCCGGCATGAACATCGATCCCAGCCAACTGAGCACCAAGGGACTGACCCAGTACACGGAATCGGCCGCGAAACTTGGGGTTGTAGAGTTTTTCATGCACATCATCCCTGAAACCTTTATCGGTGCCTTCAGTAAAGGTGAAGTGCTGCCGGTGCTGTTTATCGCGGTGTTGTCCGGCTTTGCCTTGTCGTCGCTGGGCGAGCGTGGCAAACCGGTACTCGACGTACTCGAATCCGCCTCGCACATGGTCTTCAAGATTTTCTCTTATCTGATGCGCTTTGCACCGATCGGCGCTTTTGGGGCCCTGGCGTTCACCGTCGGCCAGTACGGCATCACCTCGCTGGGTTCGCTGGCAAAGCTGATCATGACCCTGTACATCGCCTGCGGCTTCTTCGTCTTCGTGGTACTGGGCAGCATTTGCCGTGCGAACGGCTTCAGCCTGTGGAAACTGCTGCGCTACTTTCGCGAAGAATTCCTGGTGGTACTCGGAACCTCCTCCACGGAACCTGTCATGCCGCGCATGCTGGAGAAACTCGAAGCACTGGGTTGCAAGAAAGGCGTCGTGGGCCTGGTACTGCCCACCGGCTACTCGTTCAACCTTGACGGTACGGCCATCTACCTGTCGTTGGCGGCGATTTTCATTGCCCAGGCCTGCAACATTGACCTGAGCCTGATGCAAATCATCACCATGCTGGCAATCATGCTGCTGTCCTCCAAAGGCGCCGCCGGCGTTACCGGCAGCGGGTTCGTGGCGCTGGCCTCGACCCTGACGGTCATTCACGACATCCCGCTGGCCGGCCTGGCGTTGCTGATCGGCGTTGACCGCTTCATGTCTGAAGCCCGGGCCCTGACCAGCCTGGCCAGCAACGCGGTTGCGACAGTGGTTATTTCGATGTCAGAAAATGCCTGTCACCGTGAAACGCTGAACCGGGCGCTCGACGGCAAATCTTCTGCGGTACAGGGAAAAGCCTGGGAAGACCTGCCGGTCGCCAAACGCGTCTAGCGAAAACTGAATAACGCTTACCCCTGACTGCCCCCCCTCCCCGCCAGGCGCCGTTGTGCCGCCCGGCGGGTCAGGGCTCGTGCGCCTCGGCGTCAGCCATTCTTACGATAACAACAAGAGAATCCTCCTATGCTCGCTTTCCTTGGCCTGGCCATGGTGGTCGTATTCACCTTCCTCATCATGACGAAGCGTTTGTCGCCGATCGTCGCCCTCACCGTCGTACCTATCGTCTTCGCCGTGATAGGCGGTTTCGGCGGCACCACGGGCAAGATGATGCTCGACGGACTGAAAATGGTCGCACCGTCTGCCGCACTGCTGCTGTTTGCCATCCTGTTCTTTGGCCTGATGATCGACGCAGGGTTGTTCGACCCGCTGATCCGCAAGATCCTCAAGCGCGTCAATGGCGACCCGATGAAGATTGCGGTGGGCACTGCTCTCCTTTCGTTGCTGGTTGCACTCGACGGCGACGGCACCACGACCTACATGATTACCTGCGCAGCGATGTTGCCGTTGTACAAACGTATCGGCATGAACCCGATGATCCTGGCGACTATCTCCATGCTGTCCCTGAGCATCATGAGCGGCATGACACCTTGGGGTGGCCCCGCGACACGGGCCATCGCAGCGCTGGGCCTGGATGCCGGCGAATACTTCGTGCCGTTACTGCCGACCATGATCGGCGGTGCCATGTGGGTGGTCTTTGTGGCTTTCATACTGGGGCGAGCCGAACGCAAGCGTATTGGCAACGTGCAACTGCAAAGCGGTGGCGGCGATTGCTACATCAACGCGATTCTTGAGAACACGCCCCACAAACGTCCCAAACTGGCCTACGTCAACCTGGTGCTGGTGATTGCGGTGATGGTGGCCCTGGTGATGGGGCTGATGCACTCCGCGATCCTGTTCCTGATCGGCTTTGTGCTCGCACTGATGATCAACTACCCGCAATTGGATATTCAGAAAGAACGCATCCTGGCGCACTCGGGCAACGCTATGACGGTCGTGCTGCTGGTGTTCGCCGCAGGGATTTTTGCCGGGATTTTTTCCGGCACCAAAATGGTGGATGCCCTGGCCCAGACGCTGGTCGATTGGATCCCTCCGTCCTGGGGCCATCTGTTTCCATTGGTGGTCGCGATCACCAGCATGCCGCTGACCTTCGTGCTGTCCAATGACGCCTACTATTTTGGTGTAGTGCCAATTCTTGCCAATGCGGCCGCCGCTTACGGCATCGACCCAGTAGAAATCGCGCGTGCGTCTATCCTCGGGCAACCTGTGCATCTGATGAGTCCGTTGGTCGCATCGACTCTGTTGCTGGTGGGAATGGTCGACCGAGACATTGGCGATTTCCAGAAAGCCACTGTCAAGTGGGCGGTGTTGACCTCCTTGGTCGTCACCGCGCTGGCCTTGTTGACTGGGGCCATCGGCCTGTTTACCTGATTCATCTCTCTGCTGCCTTCCAACGCGCCTCGCTCACGGGGTGCGTGTCGCCCTGCACGCCAAATAACAACAACGAGACGTTTGCCATGAACCCTATGTATACCCGTCGGGCCCTTTTTTGTGCATTGGGTCTGGTACCCATCGCCGGTGCCAATGCCGAAGGCTTTATTGATGACAGCAAGCTCAAGCTGCAACTGCGCAATGTGTATTTCAACGAGAACTTTCGCGATGAGCACGGCATGAGTTCACGTGCCGCGAGAACGGCAAAAAGCGAACGTACGGAATGGGCCCAGGGATTCTTGCTGGACTATCAGTCCGGATTCACTGCGGGCACTCTCGGCTTCGGCATTGATGCCCTGGGGCTCTACGGCGTAAAGCTCGACTCAGGACGCGGTCGCAGCGGTACCGGGCTCATGCCGCTTCATGACGACGGCCGCGCAGCAGGCGAATTTGCCAGCGCCGGCGCCACTGCGAAAGCCCGGTTCGCCAAAACTACCGTCAAGTACGGCACCCTGCTGCCCAAGACCCCGGTGCTGATTCACAACGACGCACGCCTGTTGCCCCAGACCTTTCAGGGCACCCAGGTCAGCAGTAACGACATCGAGAACCTGACGATCACCGGCGGGCACCTGGACCGTTTCAAATTACGCGACTCCACCGACAGCGTGCCGATTGTGCCGGATGGCTACAGCGACGAAAAGTCAGGCGACTTCAACTACGCCGGCGCCGAGTACAAATGGGGGAAAAACACCCGCTTGAGTTACTTCTACGGCGAACTGGAAAACTTTTACCGCCAGAACTTCGCTGGCATCCAGCACGACCTGCCGCTGGCCGGAGGCGTGCTGACTGGCGACCTGCGGTACTTCAACAGCGCTGATAGCGGCTCTGCCTACGCAGGCAAAATCGATAACGACATGCTCAGCGGGCAATTGTCCTACGCGATCGCTGGCCATACCGTTGGCGGGGGCTACCAGAGCCTGCGCGGCGATGCCGGTTTGCCCTACATCAGTGGCGCAAGCGTTTACTCGTTCAGTAACGCCGGCATTGGCAAGTTCATCGAGGAAGACGAAAAGACCTGGATGCTCAACTACGGCTACAACTTCGCCGCCGTCGGCGTCCCCGGCCTGACTTTCTCTGCGCGCTACTTGAGCGGCAATGACGGCAAGTCCACCACCACGGTCAAGGAATGGGAGCGCGATACCGAACTGGCCTACGTTGTGCAGGCCGGCACGTTCAAGGGCCTGGGCGTGCGCATGCGCAACTATGTGTACCGCTCGGAGTTCTCCCGAGGGCGCGACAGCAACCGCCTCTACCTCACCTATGACATCGCCCTCTGGTAAGTCGACGATTGTGGCCCATGCGGCCGCTTTCCTACAGGTTAAGGCGAGGAACCCCCAACATGCTGTTCAAAAACAAAGTACTGATCCTGGTGCTGGCTCCCGTGGTGCTGTTGTCCACGGTGTTGGCACTGACAACAAGCGCCACCCTGCTGTCGAGCGCCGAGCAGGAAGTCACGGTGACCCGCGAACGTCTGCTCGAAGAAAGCCGCGAACGCTTGAAGGACTACGCCACGCTTGCGCAAACCTCTGTGGCGGAACTTTATGCGCGGGCTGAGACCGGGGACCGGGCGACGCGCGCGCTGGCGATAGCGCGACTGTCCAAAATGAAGTACGGCGACGACGGCTATTTTATCGGTTACGACAGTCAGGTCGTGCGTCTGTTTCGTGGCGACAGTAGCGAAGGCGTCGGCACCAACATGCGTGACCGCAAAGACAAAAACGGGATTTACCTGAACCGGGAAATGGTTGCCGCCGCCAAGAGCGGTAGCCACTTCGTCAATTATTCGGGGGCCCTGATCAATACGGATAAAGTCGTTCCGAAACTGGCTTACAGCTTTTACCTGCCCGCCTGGGACCTGGTGGTGGTCACCGCGATCAATCTCGACAGCATCGAAAACCAGGTTACCCAGGTACGCGGAGAAATCCATCAGCGCGTGCGCAACCTTGTCTATGGGATAACCGTCATCGCCTTGATTGCGCTGAGCGTCATCGGCGTGCTGGCATTGATATTGGTGAAAAACAGCCTGCGCCCCTTATCGAGGATTCGCGAACACCTGGATGAAATCGCAGCCGGCGAAGGCGACCTGACACGGCGCTTACCCACCAGTCGCGATGAGTTCGGGCAGGTGGCAATGTCGTTCAATGCCTTCGCCGACAAGATTCACGGGCTAGTGAGCCAGATCGTCAGCATGGCCCGGGAGCTGAATGACTCGGTCACCCAAGTGGCCGAACAGAGCAAGTGCATCGATCACGCGATGGAGCAGCAACGCTTGGAAACCGACCAGGTAGCCGCTGCGATCAATCAAATGTCATCCGCCGCGCAAGAGGTGGCTGTCAGTGCCCAAAGCGCTTCGGATGCCGCAGCCGAGACCGATTTACAGGCGCAGCATGCCAGGCAGGTCGTCAACGAGAGCATCGTCCGGCTGGGTAGCTTGACCGAGGACCTGTCCGCAGGCGGCGTGTCGTTGAAAAGCCTGCAAGGCGATGTAGAAGGCATTGTCAAGGTGTTGGATGTCATTCGCTCGATCGCCGAGCAGACCAACCTGCTGGCACTCAATGCGGCTATCGAGGCGGCGCGAGCCGGGGATGCTGGGCGTGGATTTGCAGTGGTTGCCGATGAAGTGCGCGCGCTGGCCAGCCGGACACAACTCAGCACCCAAGAAATTCAAGCGATGATCGAGCGGCTTGACCAGGCCACGACAGAGGCCGTCACTGCGATGAGCCATTCTGGCGCGGCGGGTAATGGCGCCAGCCTGCACGCTGAACAGGCGGGCCAGTCGTTAGGCAAAGCGGTCGAACTGATCGTCACGATCAATGCGATGAACGCCCACATTGCCAGTGCCGCGCAAGAGCAGACGTCCGTGGCCGAAGAAATCAACCGCAGCGTCCACCAAATAGCCCGTGCGGTTGAAAGCGTCGCCGACCAGACGCAAAACGGCGTGCACACGGTCGATGAGCTATACGCCATCGGTCATCGCCTCGAAGGCCTGTTGAAGCAATTCAAGATTTAAAAGGCTGCTGAATGTTCCCCTACAACTGAAACTTGCTCACTTCAAGCTGCAGGCTGGTAGCGAGCCTTTTCAGTCCACCGCTTGTTTTGAGCAGATCTTGGATGGACATATTATTTTGCTCAGCCATTTGCGCTGAACGCTCTACGTTTCGGGGAGATACGTCTTCTGATAACGCGACCGAACTCAACGTCTCAACATCCTTGATCAACGCAACTCTGCAAGCCAAGACCGCACATCTGGACAATGTAACCCTGACCACCCGCCATTACGATCACATGAAAAGTTGATTCCACTTCCAACACGCAGTTGAAGCGGCAGCGCCCGGTGAGCCGTCAAATTGAGATCATTTTTTGGGAAGTACCACGCGCTGTGACTTTCGGGCTCACCGGGATCAATCTCCGGCAGATCATCACGACGCCCCCACTCCCCCAGATCGAACGCCTGATAAAGCTGGAAGCAGGGCTGCATGAGCGTCCTTTTCGGCAAAGAAGTGAATCAGGGGCCGTCCACGCGGCCCCCCAAACCCATTCAGCGATAAACCGGATAACGCCGGCACAGTGCGACAACCTGTTCGCGCACGTGGTGGCCGACCTTGTCACTGTCGCCATATTCCAGGGCGTCGAGTACGTCGCACAACCACCCTGCCACTTGCTCGCAGGCCTCGACACCGAAGCCCCGCGTCGTCACCGCCGGGCTGCCGATGCGCAAGCCGGAGGTCACGAAGGGTGAGCGTGGGTCATTCGGCACCGAGTTTTTATTCGCGGTGATGTAGGCGCTGCTCAATGCCGCATCGGCGTCCTTGCCGGTGTAGGGCTTGTCGGACAGGTCGATCAGCATCATGTGGTTGTCGGTTCCGCCCGAGACGATCTTGTAGCCGCGCTTTTGCAGCACCGCCGCCATGGCGCGGGCGTTGATCACCACTTGGGTCTGGTAGACGCGGAACTCGGGCGTCAGCGCTTCCTTGAACGCCACGGCCTTGGCTGCAATCTGGTGCATAAGCGGGCCGCCCTGCACGCCGGGAAACACTGCCGAATCGAGTTTCTTGTAGAAGGCTTCGTCCTGGCCCTTCGACAGAATCAAACCGCCCCGTGGGCCGCGCAGGGTTTTGTGCGTGGTGCTGGTGACCACATGCGCATGGGGCAGCGGGTCCGGGTATTCGCCGGCGGCGACCAGCCCGGCGACGTGGGCCATGTCGACCCAGAATATGGCGCCGACCTTGTCGGCGATGGTGCGCATGCGTGCCCAGTCCTTGTAGCGCGAGTACGCCGAGAAGCCGCCGATCAACATTTTCGGGCGCGTCTGCAGGGCAATTCGTTCCATCTCGTCGTAGTCGAGAAAACCGGTTTTCGGGTCCAGCCCGTAGGGCACGATCTTGTAATGCCGGCCCGAAAAGTTCGCCGGGTTACCGTGGGTCAGGTGGCCGCCCTGGGCCAGGTTCATGCCCATCACGGTGTCACCGGGGTTGATCAACGCGAGGAACACCGCCGCGTTGGCCTGCGCACCCGCGTGAGGCTGCACGTTGGCGTAGTCGCAGTTGAACAGGGTCTTGACCCGCTCAATCGCCAGCCGCTCGGCCACATCAACGTATTCACAACCACTGTAGTAGCGCTTGCCGGGATAGCCCTCGGCGTACTTGTTGGTGAGTACCGTGCTCTGGGTCTGCATGACCAGCGGACTGGCGTAGTTCTCCGACGCGATCAGCTCAATGTGGTCTTCCTGGCGATGCGCTTCGTTATGAATCGCCTCACGCAGTTCAGGGTCGAAAGCATCCAGGGTGAGCGTTGAGTCGTACATGGTGGGGGCGTCCTTGGTTAACAAATTCAAACAGCGGGCGACAGCAGGCGAATGACACGTGCGGCGATCTCGTCGATCTGTGTGTCATCGCAGATCAGTGCGGGCAACAGGCGCACGGTGGTGCCACGGGTGACGGTGATCAGCAGGCGTTGTTCTTCACGGGCGCGGTCGACCAGCTCGCCGCACGGGCGGTTGAGTTCGACGCCGACCATCAAGCCGATACCACGAATGGCCACCACCTCGGGATGGTTGCCCAGCGCCAGCTTGAGCGCGGCCAGCAGGCGTCGGCCGCTGGCCGCGGCGCGTTGTGGCAGGTGCTCACGCTGCATGATGTCCAGCACCGTGCACCCCACGCGGCAGGCCAGCGGGTTACCGCCAAACGTGGACGCATGGTGACCGGGGGAAAACAGCTCGGCGGCCTTGCCCCGCGCCAGGCATGCGCCTATCGGGTAGCCGTTGCCAAGTGCCTTGGCCAGGGTGATGACATCCGGCTCGATGCCCGCGTGTTGAAAGCCAAACCAGGCGCCGGTGCGGCCCATGCCGGTTTGCACTTCATCAATCATCATCAGCCAGTCGTGTTCATCGCACAGGGCGCGCAACCCTTGCAGGTAGCCCGCGAACGCCGCATGCACCCCACCCTCGCCCTGCACCGGTTCGACCAGCACTGCAACGATGTTGGGTGACCGCGCCGCGACCGCCCGAATCGCCTCGATGTCGTTGTACGGCACGCGCACAAAGCCGGGCATCAACGGTTCGAAACCGACGTGCACCGCCGGGTTGCCGGTGGCCGCCAGCGTGGCGAGGGTGCGCCCGTGGAAGCTGTTGTCCATCACCAGCACCTGCGGCTGGGCCACGCCTCGGGCATGGGCGTGCAACCGCGCCAGTTTCAGCGCGGCTTCATTGGCCTCGGCGCCGGAGTTGCAGAAAAACGCGCGCTCCATGCCGGACAACAGGCACAACCGCTCGCCCAGTTGCTCCTGCCACGGGATGCGAAACATGTTGGTGGTGTGCAGCAACTGCATGGACTGCTCGGCGATGGCGGCGGCAATTTCCGGGTTGGCGTGCCCCAGGCTCGTCACGGCCACACCGGCGATGGCATCCAGGTATTCAACGCCGTCGGTGTCCCACAGGCGGGCGCCCAGGCCTCGGCTGAACGAAACCGGCTGACGGGATGAGGTGTGCATCAGGTAAGCGGGTGCAGCGGACATTGCAGGCCTCCTATAAAGATCAATCAACGTTAAGGGGCGAGCGCCGGCAACTCGTCGTCGTTGCGCGGTCTGGCGTCGGCCGTGGGCCAGTAATAGGCATCGGGCATGGCGCGGGCACCGAAGATGGCTTGGCCGACGCGTACCACGGTTGCACCCTCTTCAATGGCAATTTCAAAGTCGCCCGACATGCCCATCGATAACTCCTGCAGCGACACGCCCTCGGGCACCTGCGCGAGCAAGCGGTCGCGCAATTCACGCAAGCGCACGAAGCAGGGGCGAACCCGCACCACGTCGGCGCAAAACAGCGCCAGGGTCATCAGCCCGCGAACCCGCAACGCTGGGAATGCCGGCAGCGCCGCGATGAACGCCGCCACATCCTCGGGAGCCAGGCCGTACTTGCTGGCTTCGCCCGAGGTGTTGACCTGCACGAACACATCCATCTGCCGACCTTCGAGCTGCAGGCGATGGTTCAGCACTTCGGCCACGCGCAGGCTGTCGAGCGCCTGGAATTCGCTGGCAAAACGCGCAACCTGCTTGGCCTTGTTGGTTTGCAGGTGGCCGATGACTGACCATTGCAGGTCGTGCAGGTCGCTCATGGCTTGCGCCTTGCGCTGGGCCTCCTGCACCTTGTTTTCGCCGAGCAGGCGGCAACCGGCGGCATAGGCCATGCGCAGATGGGCTTCGTCGAAGGTCTTGCTGACCGGCAGCAACCGCACGGTGGCCGGGTCACGCCCGACACGGTGGCAAGCATCGATGATGCGTTGCTGCACAGCGGCAAGGTTGCGACGAAAGTCCTCGACGCTGACCGCCTGCGGATAGCGACCATGGTCGGCGTGGAGCGTGGTGAGGTGTTCGGCTTGCCCAGTCATCAGTGGGTCGCTCCCTTGGTGGTCACCGCAGTGGTTTTTTCACGACGTGGCAGTTGTCCATTGAGTACCGCATACGCCGCGAGGCCGATGAGCAAGCCCCAGAACGCGCCGCCAATGCCAAGCAAGGTGATGTTGGCGGCGCACGCCAGAAAGGTGATCAGCGAGGCTTCACGGGATTTGACGTCCGCCATTGCATTGGCCAGGCTGCCGCCGATGGTGCCGAGCAGCGCCAGCCCGGCCAGGGTGGTAATGAACGTCGCCGGAAAGGCCATGAACACCGCCGCCAGGGTTACGCCAAAAATCCCCACCAGGATGTAGAACACCCCTGCCGCTACCCCGGCGATCCAGCGTTTGGAAGGGTCTTCGGACGCTTCCTTGCCGGTGCAGATCGCCGCCGTGATTGCCGCGATATTGAACGCATGGGAGCCGAACGGCGCCATCAGCAGCGAACCCAGCCCGGTCACGCTGAGAATCGGGTTGGCGCTGGTCTTGAAGCCGTCATTGCGCAGCACCAGCATGCCCGGCATGTACTGCCCTGTGAGGGTGATCAGAAACAGCGGCAACGCCACGCTCAGCAACGCATTGAGCGAGAACTCGGGCCGCGTGAATACCGGTGTGGCGAACTCCAGCGCCAGTCCGGAAAAATCCACTCGCCCCTGCATCAGCAAAAAGCCCAGCCCCAGCACCAGAATGCCGACCACCGCGTAGCGTGCGCTCAAGCGTTTGAACACGATGTAGGCGCCGATCAGCAGCCCCACCAACAGCGGGTCGACCGTCATGCTCGCGAATGCACCGATGCCGAACTGCAAGAGAATGCCGCCCAGCAGGCCCGCCGCAACGCCAGGCGGGATCAGGCGCACAGCCCTTTCAAAATAGCCGGATACACCCAGCAGCACGAACGCCGCCGCTGAAATCAAATACGCACCAATCGCCTCGGCGTAGGGCGTGGTCGCCAGGGCAACGATCAAGAACGCCGCCGCCGGGGTCGACCAGGCGGTGATGATCGGCTCGCGGCTCACCCAACTGAGGAACAACCCGGTCACACCGACGCCAATCGACACCGACCAGACCCACGACGCCGTCAGCTCAGGGCTGAGGCCGGCAACCTTGGCGGCCTGGAACACCAGAATGAAGGTGCCGCCGTAATTGACGATCACCGAAATCAGCCCGGCAACCACCGGGTGCAGCACATCCCGCAGACGCAGGGACGACTGGGATTGAGTAGAGGGCATAAGTCTTGGCTCCTTGCTGGACAATGGATCAGGCCGTGGCCAGGCGGTCATTTATAGCCGTTGAATGGTGGGGTTTGCCCCTACGCTTGCGCGCGGCAGACCAGACCACTTTTTCGCGCAGGGGCGGTTACCCATGTGCGCGTGCGAAGTCAGCCATAAAGTCAGTCAGCGCCTCGACTGCGGTTAACGAGACGGCGTTGTAGAGGCTGGCGCGCAGGCCGCCGACACTGGCGTGGCCTTTCAAGCCGTTAAGGCCGGCGTCTTCGGCGCGGCGCAGGAAGGTCTTCTCCAGCGTCGAATCCGCCAGCACGAACGGCACGTTGTTGATCGAGCGGTACGCCGGCTGCACCCGATTGCGGTAGAAACCGCCGCTCTCGTCAATGACGCGATAGAGCCGGCGTGCCTTGGTCTGGTTACGCTCATGCAAGGCCGGCAGACCGCCGTTGTGCTTGATCCACTTGAGCGTCAGGCCGGTGAGGTACCAGGGAAACGTCGCCGGGGTATTGAGCATCGACTGCGCATCGCTGATGTGGGCGTAGTTGAGAATGTCCGGAGTGAAGGCATGGGAGCGTTCCAGTAATGCGGGGTCGACGATGACCACCGTCAACCCGGCCACCCCCATGTTTTTCTGGGCGGCGGCATACACCAGGTCATGCCGGGCGACGTCCATCGGCTTGGACAAAAGGCTTGAACAGGCATCACACACCAGCGGCGCGGCGCTGTTGGGCGGGGCGATGAATTGCACGCCGTGGACCGTCTCATTCTCGGTGTAATGCAGGTAGGCGGCGTCAGGATTGAGGTGCCAGCTCGCTGCGTCAGGCACGCGGTCGAAGCCGGTTGCGCGGGCACTGGCCGCGATTCGCACATCGCAATAACGCCGCGCCGCTTCAATCGCCTTACCCGACCAGAGGCCGGTGTGCAGGTAGTCCGCCGTGCCTTTGTCGCCCAACAGGTTCATCGGCACCTGGGCGAACTGCAGCGAGGCGCCGCCTTGCAAAAACAGCACTTTGTACGCGTCCGGCACGCCGAGAATGTTGCGCAGGTCCTGCTCCGCCTGGCGGGCCACGTCCATGAACACGCGGGAGCGATGGCTGATCTCCATCACCGACATACCGGTGCCGGCAAAATCAAAAAATTCTTCGTGTGCCTGGGTGAGCACTTCCAGCGGCACCGCCGTGGGGCCGGCGCTGAAGTTGTGGGATCTGGCCATCGTCGCGTAACTCCTGTTCAAGAACACTCGCATCGTGCGGGCTCGCCACGCGCCGGGGCCGGGCTGGCGAGGGCTGGATTCTACGGATAGACTGGCCTGCCATTACAGGCCAATTCCAAAGGACGGAGCAGACCGCATGGCAAAAACCTTCGAGCTCGAAACCCTGAAAATGCGCCTCAACGACGTGGAGTTTCAACTGCTGGACTTGCACCAGCGCATCCAGCGGGCGTTGCGCGCACTGATCCTCGACGGCGCCCTCGGCCCCGGCCTGAAACTGCCTGCCACACGGGTGTTGGCAAAGTCGCTGGGGTGCGCCCGCGACACCGTCGAGAACGCCTACGTACAGTTGCATCGGGACGGGTTTATCGTGCGCCGCGAGGGTGCCGGCAGTTACGTCTGCGACACGGTCGGCGTCGAATTGCGCGGCGCCACACGCCGGCGCATCAAGGCCCAGGAAGTGCGCAGCAACGCCGCCGCACCCGGCGCCGAGCTGAGCCAGCGCGGGCGGATGATCTTCGAAACGGGCGGCGTCAGCGACCAGCAAGTCATCAAGGCCTTCGCCACCGGTTTGCCGGAAACCCGCAGTTTCCCCACGGATGTCTGGGAACGCCTGCAACGCCAGGTGATGAAGGACTATCGCGCCAACGTGCTCTTGCACGGCGACCCTCAAGGCGCCGAGCCGCTGCGCAAGGCGATTGCCACCTACCTGAACCTAGAGCGCGGGGCCAAGTGTTCGCCCGATCAGGTGCTGGTGCTGAGCAGCACGCGCCAGGCCTTGTACCTCTGCGCGCAGTTGCTGGTGGATGCCGGCAAGCCGATCTTGCTCGAAAACCCTGGCTATTACGGCGCACGCAAAGCCTTCGAGATCGCTGAAGCCAAGGTGCTGCCCATCGATGTCGATGAACGCGGCATCCGCACCGACCTGCTGTACGCCGACCGCAGCGGCGCCAACTGCGTGTACGTCACACCGTCGCACCAATACCCCACCGGCGTGACGCTGCCGCTGGAACGGCGCCTTGAGTTGATCAACTGGGCGGCAGAAAAAGGCAAGTGGCTGATCGAGGACGACTACGACAGCGAGTTCCATTACGACGGACAACCCACCGCCTGCGTGCAGGGCCTGGACAAGTATCAGCGCACGCTCTACATCGGCACGTTCAGCAAGACGCTCTACCCCGGCTTGCGCATGGGCTACATGGTGCTGCCCCACGAACTGGTCAAGCCCTTTGCCTACGCGCGCAGCATGATGGACGGGCATACGCCGCAAGTGCTGCAACTGACCCTGGCGCGGTTTATGGAAGACGGTCATTACAACGCCCACGTGCGGGCCATGCGCAAGCTGTATGCCGGGCGACGCTCGATCATGCATGACGCCATTGGCAAGTACCTGGGCGAGGTCGTCACCGCCCAGTTGCCACCGGGCGGCTTGCAGATTCCGTGTCTGTTGAAGGCGGGCTGGAGCGAAGAAAAAACCATCCGCCAGGCGGCCACCGCCGGCGTGCAATTGTCCGGACTCAGCAAGCTGTACGCAGGCGAACCGCAGCAATACGGCTGGCTGCTGGGCTACTCGTCGTTGACCGCGTATGAAATCGAAGCCGCCATGCTGCGCCTGGCCAATGCGCTGAAAATCTAGAGGCAGCCGCTCAGTAAGGCAGCTTGAAACGCTTGGTCAGTTCGCCGATGCCTTCGCGAATCGAGCGCTCGGTGCGGCTGTCGAGGGCGCCGCTGCGCACGCCGCCGAGCATGGCGAGGATCATGTCGCCGATCTCGCGAAATTCATCCACGCCCATGCCCCGCGACGTGCAGGCCGCGCTGCCGATGCGAATGCCGGAGGTGACACTGGGTTTGACCTCGTCGCCCGGCACGATATTTTTGTTCACGGTAATCCCGATCGCTTCCAGCGCCTGTTCGGCGACATTGCCGACCAGGCCCCACGGCCGCAGGTCAATCACGCCAAGGTGACAGTCGGTGCCGCCCGAGACCACCGACAACCCGCCTTCGGCCAAGCGCCCGCACAAGGCCTGGGCGTTCGCAATCACCGCATGCGCGTAGGTGCTGAACGCCGGTTGCAAGGCTTCGCCGAGCGCCACGGCCTTGGCCGCCAGTGTGTGCATCAGCGGCGCGCCTTGCAGGCCGGGAAACACCGCCGCATTGATTTTCTGCGCAATGCCCGGCTCGTTGCACAAGATCATCCCGCCGCGCGGCCCGCGCAGTGTGGTGTGGGTGCTGATGGTGGTGACGTGGGCGAACGGCACCGGCGACGGGTACGCTCCGCCCGCTACCAGTCCGGCGACGTGGGCAATGTCGGCCATCAGGAAGGCCCCCACTTCGTCGGCAATTGCGCGAAAGCGCGCGAAGTCCAGCGCCCGTGAATAGGCCGAAGCGCCGACGATGATCAATCGCGGGCGTTCCTGGCGGGCCATCTGCTCGACCTGGTCCATGTCGACCCGATGGGTCAGCGGATCCACGCCATAACTGAGGGCCTGAAACCAGCGCCCGGACATATTGAACGCCGCGCCGTGGGACAGGTGCCCGCCGGACTTGAGGTCCAGGCCGAGGATCTTGTCGCCCGGTGCCAGCAGCGCCAGAAACACCGCCTGATTGGCCTGGCTGCCCGAGTGGGGTTGCAGGTTGGCGTAGGCACAGTTGAACAACCGCCGGGCGCGCTCGTTGGCCAGCTCTTCTACCGCGTCGACGTTGCAGCAGCCGGCGTAATAACGGCGCCCCGGATACCCTTCGGCATGCTTGTTGGTGAGCACCGAGCCCTGGGCTTCAAGCACTGCACGGCTGACAAAATTCTCGGCAGCAATCAGCTCGATTGACTGCATCTGGCGTTGGCGCTCGGCGTCGATGGCACGCCACACATCCCCGTCCGCCTGGGCCAGTGCGACGCCACTGAGCACCGGCAGCGCGTGCCCGTCTCGATAAGCGAAATGCGGCATGGTCACTCCCTGTGAAAACGTCGATTGGCAAACGGCGTCTACCCTAGCGGCCCACGGCCCGCGTCGGTATACCAGTTTGCGCCAGCGTTGCAGACCACTGCGCGGCGCGGCGCCACGGCGCTAGGCCAGTAGCGCTGCAAAGTGGTCTGGTGAACCTCTGAACATTGGACTATCCCGCAAGACCAACACCTCACTAAGCTCTGCGCCGGTTTTGTCACCCCCATTCCCCAGGTTCTGCCATGACGTCTTTTCGTATCGGACTGCTGCCGCAGGTCGCAGCCGCGCACTTTGTCAGTCATCTGCACATCATGGTGCTGGCGGCGTTGTTTCCCCTCCTCCCGGCTTTTTTCGACGTCGATTACGTGCAGTTGGGCCTGGCCCTGAGCCTGTTCAACATCGTCACCGCGCTGGTGCAGGCGCCGATGGGATTTGCCGTGGACCGCTTCGGCGCACGCCGCCTGCTGCTAGCCGCGCTGGCAGTGGGCAGTGGCAGTTTCCTGTTGATTGCACTCGTGCCCAGCTACCTTTGCTTGCTGATCGGCATGGCGCTGGCCGGCGTCGCCAACGCGGTTTACCACCCGGCCGACTATGCCCTGCTGTCCCGCCATATTGACCCTGCCCACATTGGCAAAGCGTTCTCCGTGCACACCTTCGCCGGCTTCCTCGGCGCCGCCGTGGCCCCGGTGTTTTTGTTGAGCATCGCCGTGGCGAGCACGCCGGCCATGGCGTTTGCCGCCGCCGCAGGCGTAGGGTTTGTCGCGCTGGCGGTGTTGTCGATACCTGGCGCGGCACGGGCCCAAGTCAATTATGTGTCGCCAGCGGCCGACCCGGCGCCCCTCGACACGCGTCGGCGCTCGTTGCTTTCGCCCTTGGTGCTGAGCCTGACGTTGTTGTTCGTGCTGCTGAACCTGAGCACCGGCGCAATTGAAAAATTCTCGGTCGCGGCCCTTATGCAAGGCCAGGGCGTGGCCTTGACCTGGGCCAACTCGGCACTCACCGCGTTCCTGTTTGCCAGCGCCTTTGGCGTGCTGGCAGGCGGTGCACTGGCCGACCGCACCCGCCGCCATGGCGTGGTGGCCGCCAGCGCGTTTGCCCTGGCCAGCGGGTTGATACTGTTGGTCGCCACGGCGCACTTGAGCGAGCTGGCACTGCTGCTGGTACTCGGTGTAGCGGGTTTCCTGACCGGGGTGATCGCGCCGTCCCGCGACATGCTGGTGCGCGCAGCGTCGCCGAAAGGCGCCGAAGGCAAGACCTTCGGCATTGTCTCCACCGGCTTCAATATCGGCGGCACCCTCGGCCCGGTCGGGTTCGCCTGGCTACTCGACCAAGGCCACCCCAACTCGATTTTCTGGGCCAGTGCTGCCTTTATGGGCCTGACGGTCGCGCTGACCCTGATGCAGGAACGGCACTTGGCCAAAACCCGGAAAATGCCCGCATCACACCCGCAATTCAGCTGACCTGGAGCAATATCCCCGGCGTTTTTTTTGCCGCAGACTTGAAGGGCAACGTCCCGCATTTATTACGCAGCAACCCCCTTGTGGGCCCCGTCATGTTTGCACAGGACTGCGCGGTTAACCCGAACACCAATAGTTGTTTTCCTTGGAGTTAAAACATGGACCGTTTGAATTGTGGTACCGATGACGTGGTAAAAAACATGCTCGCCAAGTTGTCCGGGCTCTGGAAAACTCGCGCTGCCGTGAACAATCCGCAACCGGATTACTGGGGCCTGGCCTTTGACCCGAAGAAGCAGGATTTCAGCCTGTCGCTGCTGCCGTTCCGTCATCACCAGGCCTGGCTCGAAGCGCCCCAGGACCTGCAATCCAAGTGCCTGTCCTACGCGTGGGGCATCTACAACCTCAAGACGATCTACATCGAGTGCGACGTGGTGGTGCCCGCCTGCGAGGACATCATCAAGACCCCGCCACACAGCCACAATCGCGCCCTGCTGCAGGACGTGATGTCCCAGGCACTGCTGGACGAAGCCCTGCACACGCGTATGTCGATCATGGCCTGCAACTACATCTACGATATGCGCAAACTGACCCCGCTGGATTTCAGCGCGTTCAACCTAGTGACCTGGCGCGAAGCCCTGCTGGCCAACTGCACGGCCGAATGGGAGCGCCGCCTGACCCGTTTTGGTGTGGCGTGCGCGAGTGAAACGCTGATCACCGATTACCTCAAGACCATGGCCGAAGACACCAGCATCCAGGCGGTGTGCCACGAGGTCACACGCACCCACGCCATCGATGAATGGAGCCATTCCAGCGTGTTCAGTTTTGTCGCCTCCGACATCGTTCATGGCCTGAGTCGCACCGAGCGCGAGTACCTGCGCTCAATCATCCTGCGCACCGTGCAGATGTTCGCCAACAACGAAATGGGCGCATGGGCCAAGGTGTTCTCGATACTGCAGATGCCGCATGCCAGCGAGATCCTGCATGACGTGGGCGACAACAACGAAATCAGCGTATACACCGACTCGCTCCAGGCCCTGATCGACCGTATCGGCCTGACCGGCAAAGGCCTGAGCAGCGCCGAACACGCCATCGAAACTTTGAGCGAGAAGGCCCGCGCATGAACGCCATGACCCCACTGCAGGCCCGTTGCGAACGCGTGACCATTGAAACCGCTGCGATCAACGTCTTCAGCCTGCGCGCCGTGGGCGCCCACGCCGAGTTCCTCGACCGCCTGGAACCCGGCAAGCACGTGGCGCTGCGCTTTCCGGACGCTACGGGCACGCCCCAGCAACGGCTGTATTCGATCACTCGCAGGCAAGGCCCCGACGGGTTCGAGATTGCGGTCAAGCGCGAAGGCCATGGCGGGGTCTCGGACCAGTTGCACGCTACCTTGCAGGAGGGTTCGCAGGTCGCGGTGGAGTTTGTGGCCGGGGACATCAGCCTGGGGTCGATCATCGGCTGCAAGCACGTCGGCATGCTCGCTGGCGGCATCGGCATCACCTTGCCAATCGCCTTGCTGCGCGGCCTGCTGGAACGCGCACGACGTGGCCTGGCGGTGCCCGAGGTAAGCCTGCTGTTGTGTGTGCCGACGGTGGCCGACATTCCCTTCCTGCATGAGTTGCTGGACCTGGAACTGAACACCCGCTGGTTTTCGCTGCATGTCTTCATTACCCGCGAAGCTGCACGCAGCAACGGCCATTTCAGGGCCGGCCGCCCCACCGCCGCCGACCTGAACCTGCTGGGTAACCCGGACACGTTGGTGATCTGCGGCAGTCAACGTTTTGCCCAAGGCTTGCGCGACCAAACGCTGGCGCTGTTTCCGGACAGCCAATTGCTGATCGAATCCTTCTCCCCGCCGGTCAGGGCCGCGCAGGCGCAACCTGCGACCAGCGATGCGCTGCGCCTGCACATCAGCCACACCGACGAGTTGCTGGAACTGCCCGCCGGCAAGAGCCTGCTGGAGATGCTCGAATCCAGCGGCATTGCAGTGCGCAGCCTGTGCCGCGCCGGGATCTGCGGCCACTGTCGGATCAAATTGTCCGAGGGCGAATACACCCTCGAGCCCGACTTTTGCCTGACCGATAAGGACAAGGGAGAAGGCTTTGCGTTGGCCTGCTGCACCTTCCCGCAATCGGGGACGATCAAGGTCGACCTCAACCCCACTGCATAAACCGTCACGCCCTTATTTCAACCGCTGAGTGTTTCCATGAAAACTGCTATTGCACTGCGCCACATTCATTTTGAAGACGTGGGCACCTTGGATGTGGTGCTGGCCGATGAAGGCTACACCCTGATTTACCTCGACCCCACCGTGGACACCATCTATAGGGAGCAGGTGCTGCAGGCCGACTTGCTGATTGTGCTCGGCGGCCCGATTGGCGCGTATGACGAGGACCTGTACCCGTTTCTGCACGACGAACTGGAGCTGGTGCGCCAGCGCGTGGCGTCCGGCAAACCGTTGTTGGGCATCTGCCTGGGCGCACAGCTGATCGCCCGCGCCATGCACGCCAAGGTCTACCCGTTGGGCGTCAAGGAGATCGGTTTTTCCGCGTTGACCTTGACTCCGGCCGGCCAGGACTCACCGCTCGCCGCGCTGATGGACACGCCCGTGTTGCACTGGCACGGCGACCAGTTCGATGTGCCCGACGGTGCCGTATTGCTGGCCAGCACACCAGTGGGCGCCCACCAGGCGTTTGCCGTGGGCCGCACGATTCTGGGCCTGCAGTTTCATCTCGAAGCCAACACCACCCACATCGAACAGTGGCTGGTTGGCCACGCCAGCGAACTCGCCCACGCCGGCATCGACCTCGTCGCACTGCGCGCCACGGCCGCTGGCCTGGGCGATCGCCTGACCCACGCTGCTGGCAACGTGATGCGCGCCTGGCTAAACAACCTGGGCCCCCGTTAACCCACTGACGGCGGGCAACCGCCGCGGTTTAAAACCACCTGAAAAAACCGTCAAGGATGAGGAGTCAATCATGATCGTCGTGTTATTCGAATTGCAGGCACTACCGGGCCAGGGCGAGACCTACGTGGACCTGGTCAATAAGCTGACCCCGTTGCTGGAACCCATGGACGGGTTTATCTCCGTCGAGTGTTTTCAGAGCACGCTGAACCCCAAGAAGGTGATGTCGGTGACCACCTGGCGCGATGAGGAAGCCGTGGTGCAGTGGCGCAACGTCACCGCGCACCTGTCTGCACAACGCGCCGGGCGCGACAAGATCTTCGACGATTACCGCGTTCGCGTGACTTCGGTCATTCGTGATTACGGCCTGCGGGATCGTGAGCAAGCGCCGTATAACGTCGTTGTTGATGGAGCACACGCCACGGCGTAACGCCATGCTGATCGTTCCCACGCGGTGCTTGGGAACGATCATGGGTTGGGCGCTGGAGGGCTGTCGCCGAGAGAGCGCTGCCGTAAGCATCACAACAAATGTTTGCGCCGCTGCTTCCTGTATGACAGGCATTGGAGCACTAAACCGCGGAGCCCCTGCCACCTTCAACCCATCTGCTCGAACCGCCGCCGCTTTAGGAACAACCCCACCCCCAGTGCAACGGCAAAGATCGACAGCAACCCCAGGTCAAATCCAAGCAAGCGGATGTGGCTCGCCGCAACGCAGCCGACCGCCCCCATCGCCACCAGCAGTACCCCTAACCACTTGCGAAGCGGGTACGACTTAAGAAACCGATCGAGCAGAAAGAACAGCACCAGAGCAGCGACCAGTTGGGTAATGTCAGACATGGGTTTCTCCCGTCAGGTCTTGATGATCAGTGTCGAGGCGGTACGTTGCGGGCCGATACCGCCGTTCACCTGCGCCTCGATGCTCACCAGTATGTCGCCTGCATGATAGGTGGGCAGGGTTTCATTCACGTACATGCGCACACCGGCGCCGACGGGGGCCCCCACGTAGGGGGAGGCAACGTAAGAGGTGACGCCCGCGAAGGCCGAGGCCGCCAAGTTGGCGATTCTGGTGCGCTGGGCGTTGAGCACATCGCCCTGCTGCCGAGTCAGCGGCTTGGAGATGCCGATCATCATCAGGCACGGCAGGTTCTTGGCCAGCATCTTGTCGTACACCTCGACGACCTTGCGGTTGACCTCGTAGTGCGCGCTCTTCGCCTCACCAAAATGCAGCTCGCGCAGCCGCCCGCGTTCGCTGTCGGTGAGGGTGATCTGCGAGACGTTGAACACGATCCCGTGATTGCCCATGTATTGGAAAGTCCCTTCGAACTTCATCGCACGCATCCTTTCGAGCCAAAGGCGGGGATTGTCTAGAAGGAGGGCGCTGGATTCAAATCATTTCACCTGGCTGGCAAGGTGCACAGCGCGGCGTAAGGTGCTGACGGTCATAATAATTGTCGAATTCACTGCTTTCGACGAAAACGAAGCCATGGCGGGTGTAAAACGGTTCGAGGCACTTTCTTTGAGGGGCCAATCATTTCGTAAAGTATCCTCCATGCTTGGCGGGAGCCCGATATAACTATCGGGCACTCGCTGTAATTTCATTTAACAATGATGCCTTCACAGAATCCTCGAAAACTTTGCTTCGACTTCCCTCTAAATTTGGCAACCTGCATTGAAAATATAGGGGTTCGCGTCTTGCTTCACCCCGCTAGAAATAAAATGCAATAACCCCCGCATTCTCGCGCTGCCAATCCACGACTTATCTTTCGCCCTCCTATCAATGGATGCAGGCCGCTAGGCTTCCCCTATCAGGACGATAATCGATGCGCTTGATTCACTGGCACGACCGCGAGCGTTTAGGAATAACCTTCAAACAAATCGAGTCGCCTTTTTTGCGGCCTCCGACGTGAGAAGCGCATTTGAGGGACGGTCATTCTCAACCATCAGCGGGCTTGATGTCCGCACGTTCGGTAGAGCCTGGGGCCAGCAAGAGATTCTGGACGCGGTTGAAAGTGGTCATCTGTTATTGGTGACTAACGCGCCCTTCAGCCCACTGAGCAACGACACCTCCGGTAAGTACTCATTCATCACCGACAAAGGCTGGGCAGGTCGCTTCCATAAGCGCCGATCAACCGAACCGACGCCTCTACCGGTCAGCAAGCCAATGCGTACTAGCCCTCAGCCCCAAGAGCCGGGCTTTTACGTCGTACCGGAGAGCACAACGGCCGACGCGTTGAAAAAGACCCTTTTCCAGTCACCCAGCCCCGCAGTGCTGGATAAATTCCAATCGCTGAACCCCAATCTCAGCGAAGTCAAAGCCGGCTCGATGATCGTGCTCAGCGACCCGAACAACTTCCAATGCACCCGCGAAGAAAGCAGGCTGATGGAAGCAGCAGCGCACACCAATGAATCCCTGGCCCCACTTAGCGCGGACGAGGCGAACTTCATGATGCGCCACCGTGAGGAAATCCAAAGTTTCCTGGCCCTCGGGTCAACTGCCATTGGCGTAGGCGAAGCCATGTTTGCCCGAAATCTGGACGACCTCAAAAACGTCCTACAGGAAATCGAGGCGCTGCATCAGCGGGCGTTCCTCAAGGATGGGCATTTACGATCACCTGAGTTTTTCAGTGAACGCAAACGCCTGCTCGCCCAGCTCGATACCCACCTGACATCCTTTGTGCGTAAAGGCACAGGCCTGCCTGATCATCCGAACCTGAAATTTGCATTAGGCATTTCAAGTCGAAGCCTCGTGCATCGCTGGACGCAGGCAGGGACACCTGGGCAGATCCCAGGGTATGCCACCCACATTAAAGGGATATCCAGAGCAGCTAAAGCCATCAAGTATGGCGGCTGGATCGGCATGGCTGTAGGCGCGGGAGCGTCCGCTCTGAAGGTTCAGAATGTCTGTTCGGCTGGTAATAAGGGGGCATGCGAGAAGGTCAAATACACTGAAACAGGCAGTTATATCGGCACGGTTGCCGGAGGCGCCGCAGCGGGAGCGTTTTTAACAGGCTCCGTGGTCAGCGCCTATGCGTTGCGCTAGGCGTGCCGACTGTGGGAGCCGCGACCTTGGCATGCGGCATTGTGGTGGTGGGAGCCGGATCTTTTGCTGGGGGAACTGTTGTGGGCACCGCAAGTGAGAAATTTGGCGAAGTCATTTATGAGAAGACCAAATGACCGCTACCGAAACCCTTTTTGGATACCTGTCTGGCGGCGTTGTGCTGGGTATTATTGCTTGGATAGGGTTCGCACTGCATATGGCTTATACCCAGATGGATTTAATGCTGAATCACTTGACTAAATGCCCCGCGGTTCTGGCTAGAGCCCCGCTCAAAGATGGCGGCCCCTGGGGCAAACTGCTGCTCGTGGGTGGGCTTTCTGGGATCGTCACCTTTCCAAACGGTCTTCTCAAAAGAGGTCAGTTAAACGCGGAAGATTTGAGAACCTTCCCAGCACCACTTAAGCGAAAGCTGGCAATCCTGCAGTGGAGTGTCATAGGGCTTTTGAGCTTTGCTCTTCTGCTGTGGACCGTTGGCAAAGTAGTGGGTTGGCACGGCTAAAGTCCGGGTTGTGTAGTGATCTAATTTCCCCGGACACCCCGATAGGTGGAAAATGCACCTATTGAGGAGTTCTCCATGACCGGCAAACGCAAAGTATTCGACGACAGCTTCAAGCTGGAAGTTGTAAAGATGATCAAGGACCAAGGCCTGAGTGTTTCACAGGTTTGTCGTGATCTTGATATTGGTGATACGGCCGTTCGACGCCGGGTACAACAGTATGAGGCCGAGAAGTTGGGGCAAGCCGGGATCGGCAAGCCACTGACCTCTGAGCAACAGCGTATTCGCCAGTTGGAGCAAGAAAACCGTCAGCTCAAGATGGATAACGATGTATTAAAAAAAGCCACCGCCTTCTTTGCCCGCGAGCTGAAGTAACGTACCGCTTGGTTCGGCAGCTGCAACAGAAGGCTTATTCGGTGGCGTATGTGTGCCGTTTGTTGGGGGTTAGTCGATCCGCCTTCTACGAGGCCAACAAGCGCGCTGAGGCTCCTGCATCGATCTGCCCCGTTGCTCTGCAACTCAAGGCGTCGTTTGCTGAAAGTGGCGGCGTTATGGCAGTCGCCCATTGCGTAAAGCGTTAAGCGCAAAGGGTATGGAAGTAGGCATTTACAAGATTCGCCGCATGATGCGCGTCAACGGCCTGCGTTCGGCCTGGAAGCGTAAATTTGTGCACACCACCGACAGCAAACATGACCTGCCGATTGCTGAAAATGTATTGAACCGCCAATTTGAACCCGAGGCGGCGAACAAGGCCTGGGTAGCAGATATTACCTACATCCGAACCCGTAGTGGCTGGTTGTATCTGGCTGGAACTAATTGGGGGTCAGACCCCATTTACCCCGCCCTAACCGCCAACAACTCAGGGAAAAGGCCAGTCAATAGAAACAGAGATATTTCTGCCTTGAGATTGTCGATGTCGTGGGAAATAGGGGTCAGACCACCATTCTCATTTTTTTAAAGAGCAATGTTGCTGACCTTTGTAAAAACGTGGTCTGACCCCGATTTCTCCGATACGAGACTTTTACAGATAAATCAACATCAGCACGACAATACCAATGTGATACTACCTCAAGAACATATCGATATCGTCTAGAGCATCCGCAATTTGCCCTGAGATGATGTTGTCATCTAGATGTTCACGAAGAGCAATGAGTACTTTTTCTTTATCAAGCTGGCGGTGAATCCTTGCTATATGTCCAAGACAAGTTGCTGCAAGCCCTCTAACATCAGGGCTTTCGTTGCTGAGGAATTCTAAGCATTTATTCTGTGCCCATCTCCAATCAGAATCATTTAAAGCAACGGAGACAAGTTCCTCACAAATGCTCTTAACATCCCTCGAAGCAAAAGCTTTTTCTAAAGTTTGCTTATTATAAGGTTGGAAATCTTGATAGTTCATTATCGCTTCCCACCAGTAAGAATATTACCTTTACGATCAGCCATACCTGCCTGTTGCAGGGCTTTTTGCATGTCTGGATGCAAATCACTCCAAGAGCGGACATGGCCGTGATAAGTCGTATCTAGCGTTTTGTCAAAAACAACAAAATCTTTAGAATCGTAGTCAATTCCGACTCGGCGAGGGGATGTCGGTTTAACTTGAATCGAAAATCTAGCGCTTCTTGACCATTAACCGGAGCACGACTCTTAACTGCATTATCGACTTTCCCGTGGTAGGGAGCAGCTTCATAGTCCAATCGGCGCATGGCGCCTGCACTTTCACCGGCAGCTCCTGTCGCTTTTGCACCACTTCCACTTGCCGACCCCACACCCGCCGACGGCTTCGGAGCACCACCACCTCCGAGCACAGCGTAGGCCGCCATGTTAATACCATCCCCTATCGTCTTTTTCAATGCGGCTTCTAGCCACTCACACTTGCCCCCGCAATTGTCGATGATCTCTGCATAAAATTCGGCAGACTGTTCGTAGGCTCCACCGACCATAACGTCGTGGGTCTTGAGCTTCGGAACTAATTGGGGTCAGACCCCATTTACCTCTTTAATCAGGAGGCCTCGCCCCGCGTGAACCGTTACAGCCCGGACATTCGAGCCTCGAAACTAATTTAAACTAATTGGGGG